>CAVDLI010000063.1:0-6862 GCA_963609725.1 bacterium
CAGAAGTTTGAAATTAGAACAAGTAGAAATGTTCAAATTGGGTTGATACAGTTCCTAATGCAAGCCAAGAGCCATGAAGGCAGTTTTGCAAAAACCTCCATTAAAGCTGTTTTCTAGAAACTTTTGTTTATAGTAACTTTTGTCTCAAAATGAAAAGCTCATGAGCGACAGCCTCAAAAGGATGATTATTCACTTGAGAAACAAGCTCTTTGGCAGCAGAATCAATATTTGAGGCGCCAATATGGGAGCCAACAATCATTCCAGCCATAGCGGCCACAGTATCAGTATCACCTCCCATATTAGCAGCTAAACGACAAGCCCTCATTAAATCCCCATTGCTGCGGTATGCAATAGCAATTGCGGTTGGAGCTGCTTGAACCATTGGGAGACCACTGCCAATTAACTCATACTGTTTTCTCATAAATTCGTTATCATCCTTAATTAACCCAGACAGATTGAGACTATACTTTATCCTTTCAGTGATAGAAGGGGCTGGAATTTCTCTTCCAAGATGAGAACCGTACTCAGAGGCCTCAAGAGAAACAGATACAAACGATTGAAGGTCTCCCTCATCAATGCCATGGGAAACAGCAGCAGCAATTGCACATGCTCCAGAAAGAGCAGAAGATGTGTTATGAGTAGCCATACAAACATTGTGAACTGTTTCACAAAGTACTTTCATGTTTGAACTTCTAACAATTACTCCAACAGGAGCAACTCTTGTTCCTGCTCCATTTGTCTCTCCTTGACATCCAGCCTTAGCAACAGGAACACCTTCGTGTATAGCATTAAAAGCAAGCCTAGTAGAAGGGCCTACAATTGTTTTGCTCTTTGGGTTATCCAAAGACCACTTTTCAATGCTATTTACTATGTCTAAAGGATTAATATTGCCAGATGTTCTAATTAAAGCCTCTGCAGCAATAAAAGCAACAATAGTGTCGTCAGTAGTTTCTCCTGCTTTAAAACCACCGCTTATTTCATTCTCAGAAGGACTATCAATAAAAGAATCTATGAACCCAAGTCGCTCTTTTATATGACTAGGAGTCCACATTTCAGAAGGCATACCAAAAGAATCACCAATGGCACAACCATACAACATGCCAAGAATTTTGTCCTCCACAGGACTCAAAGAATCAACAGAATAACTCATAATCAAATAGCCCCCACTTTAAGAACATACTTAATGACAATGAGCCCCACTGTAAAAAGAAGTCCAAAGAACATAACAATATAGTCTTTTTTTCCTGCATGCTTGTCTATCATATCTGTCCACGCTTTATTTGCACCATATCCTCTATTTGTCATAGAAATAGAAAGATTGTCTGCCATTAGGATTGAATTTGTTACAAGAGGAACCATAATTGGAATATAAGCAATAAGTTGTCGTATTCCACCCTTATCATTTATACCGGCACCTCTAGCTCTCTGGGCCTGAAAAATCATATCCTTCTTATTCATTAGCGTTGGCACAAAACTAATTGCAGTAGCTACCACAATTGACAATTCATACGGAGCATGTACCCTATTCAAAAAACTAAGAAGATCATCTATTGGTGTTGTAATCGTAAACGTACAGGTTGCTAGAACCATGATGAAAATTCTTAGAGTAAAAGTGAACCCTTGGTAAAGACCTCCCAAAGTTGCGGGCCACTTCCACAACATAAATAACACCTGTTTTGAAGACTCATTTTTAAAAGACTCCTCTCTAGCAGTAAACATACTCATTGCAATTATGAGAATGATAATAACTCTAAGCCCATTTAATGTTGCAAACATACCCTTTAAATTTAATCTTGCAGGAAGAATTAGTGCTAATAGCACAAGTGCAAGAAGAAGATTTGGAAGAGGGTGATTAAAAAGAAAAACAGCAATTATTACACAAAGGAAAAGAAATAACTTTGTTACGACATTAAGTCTGTGAATATATGATTCATTCATTTTGAAGCCTCCAATGTTGCTATCAAGGCATCACTTAACTCTTTAGCAGTCAAAGCCATATTTTCAAGACCCAACCTTTCAGACAGTTCTGGAATTTGAGGACGAGAAACGTATGCGTCATTTAACGCCTTCTCCTGCTTAAAAACATCCCTGACGGTTCCGTCTGCAACCATTGAACCCTTGGCCATGACAATTACTCTGTTTGCATGCGTTGCAACAACATCCATGTCGTGCGTAATCATAATAATGGTCGTTCCATTTGCATGTAGCTCGTCAATGAGCTTCATCATGTTTTGGATACCGTCCCAATCTTGTCCAGTGGTAGGTTCGTCAACAACCAAAATTTTGGGTTTTAAAACAAGAATACTTGCAACAGCTATTCTCTGACGCTCCCCTTTTCCAAGAGAAAATGGATGTTCTTCTAAAACTTTCTCAATATCAAGAAGTTTAGCCACTTCATGAATTCTTTCAGACATCTCTTGTTCAGAAAGTTTTAATGCTTTAAGTCCATACTCCATCTCTTTATAAACACTTGTTGAAAAAATTTGGTTATCAGGATTTTGAAACACATATCCAATCTGTTCAGCAAGAGTATTAGGCTCTTCGTGTTTTGTATCTTTTCCACAAACAATAATTTGGCCCGATGTTGGCTTAAAAAGACTATTAAAATGTTTCGCTAAAGTCGTCTTTCCAGCGCCATTTTGACCTATTAAAGCTACATAATCTCCTTCGTAAATATCAAAAGAAACTCCTTTTAAGGCTTCCTTATCCTTGTCATACTGGAAATGAATGTCCTTTACCTCAATAAGTTTTTTCTTTTCACTCTTAGTGTCCATCTTTGGCGTAAACTTCAGTTTTTTTCCATCTAGAAGTCTAACAACAAGAGAATAAGCGTCATCTACAGAAAGAGGTATTTCTTCTTTGGAAATGAATCCTTTCTTGAATAATTCCCATCCTATTTGACTAACAGGAAGAGGCTTTATTCCATATTTGTCAACTAAGTCAAGTTCTCTAAAGAAATCTTTTGGAGCTCCTTCCCATACAACATGAGCATCACTTAAAACAATTATATTATCAGCTTTTTCGCTTATTTCTTGGCTAGAGTGTTCAACAGCTACAACAGTCTTCTTTTGATCTTTTTGTAGCGAAACCATTGTAGAATAAATTTCTTCCCTTCCAATTGGATCTAACTCTGAAGTAGGTTCATCCAAAATAATTATTGAAGGATTCATAGCCAAAATTCCGGCTATTGCAAGTCGTTGTTTTTCACCGCCAGAGAGTTGACTCGTATGTCTTTTTTCATATCCATCAAGCCTGACTTTTGCTAAAGCTGCCTTTATTCTCTCTTTTATTTCTTCTCTAGGAACAAGATAGTTCCTTGGGCCAAAAGCAGTATCCTCATCAACTGTACGTCCAAAAATTTGAGTTTCTGGATCCTGCAAGACAAGACCAATTTCCTTAGCCATAGTCTGAACTCTATAATTGCTGACATCTTTACCTGTAGCAATTATTGTTCCTTTTACAGTTCCTTCTACAAGTTGAGGAATAATACCGTTAGGAAGCATTGCAAGAGTAGTCTTCCCTGCTCCTGTACGTCCCATTATTACAGTAAACTTACCTTCCTCAATAGAAAGGTTTATATCTTTTAAAACTTCTACATCACTATTTTTATATGTAAAGCTAAGATCTTTAATTTCAATTGCGCTATTCGCCATAATAATTCCAAAAAGAGGGAGTCATGGAGCTTTCATCTCTAAACACAGCAAGTTTTGTTATGAAATCTCCCCTTTTCTCCCTCGTTTTTTGAGGTTTCTACAAAAACCTCTTTCGTCTCCAAAAAAGACTACTTGTTGATGAGTTTTGTATTACGCAGAGCATAATATGCTACTGCAGCAATAATTGCATTAACAAGAGAAGCAACAAAAAGGGAAGGTGTTGCTGCAACATAAAGTCCCCAACCGCCAAGAGGCAAGAGCCAGAAACCTAGCACGAAACTATTGAGAACAGTTCCAATGATTGCTGCAAGCACGATACCAATTTTTCCACACTTCAAAGCTATGAAACGTACTACACATGCAACAACAGCCATTGAAACAGCAATTGCAATGTGAAGAGGAACTGTAAGAGAAAAACCAGCAACGGCGGCTGAAAGAATGTGACCAATTGCAATGACAATGGCACCTTCTGGATAACCAAATGCGAAAGCGCAGAAGTATCCTGGGAAAGAATCAAGACCAATAGATCCAAGAGGGCTTGGAATCTTGATAACTGCACCAACTGCACTTAATGCGATGAAGATAGCTATGATTGCAATCCTTCTTGCTGACCAACTATTCTTCTTGAGATCACCTTCTGTCTTTTCAATTTCTTCTTTCTTGATTTCTTCAGACATGGCAAAATCCTCCCTTTTGAGTTCTCTACGGAAAAACTCCTTATATATAAGTTCTTACTTACAAACTGTTTTGTAAGAATCTTAAAAAACCTGTGAAAGAACCTCTTCTACTTTTTCTTTTGTAGGCGTACTTCTAGCTCCAAGCCCTTGGCATGTAATTGCAGAACAAGCAGTTGCAATTTCCATTGCCTTCCCAAGTTCCATTCCTCTAAGTAAATAAGCATAGAGCATTGCTCCCATAAATGAATCACCTGCTCCTGTAGTATCAACTGCTTTAATATTTCTAGCAGGGCACTCATACTTTTTATCCTTATCATCAAAAGCAACAGAACCTTTGCTTCCTAAAGTAACAAGCAATGTACCATTAAAATATTGTCTAATGTATTTCAGACATTCTTCCAAATCTTCAGTACCACAAATTTGGTAAAGACCAGCTCTGCAAGGAGCAAACAAATCAACATATTTTAAGCTATCAAGAACAGCTTCTTTACTTGCGCCAAAGCCATTCATTGTAAAAAGGTCAACCTGCATATTGAATCCCGTCTTTAGCCCAGCTTCTTTTGCAACTTTTAGACCTTCCAATGCTGCTGTATAAGGAAGAAGGTCTGTGTAATATACTTTTGCTTTAGATATGTAGTCTTTAGAGACATCTTTTGGATCATAAGAGAGAAAAGAATCTCCCATATTTAGAAGAATGAACTTTTTCCCTTCTGTGTCTACAACGATATCGGTATGAAGAGAAATACCTCCTTCCTTTCTAATAACATGGGAAGTGTCTATGCCTTCAGCTTTCAGGCTTTTAATAATGTCTTCTCCAAGGGTATCGCTACCAAGAAGTCCCATAAATCCAGTAGTAGCGCCTAAGCGGGCTGCTTGAACCATTACGTTCGTTCCACTTCCTCCTGGAAGATATGTGTTATTTGTCACCACAGCAAAACCATCTTCACCTGGCAATCTATCTACATTCATCATAACATCCATTGCATAGGTCGATACACTTACAATATCCATATTTGCCTCCTCTTATGCTATATTGTGCAAAATTACCTTCTTCTTAACGTAACTATATGTTTATAGCGATCCCCTCTTATGAAAATCCGGCTCCATTCGACTGTTTTGCCATTTCTGTCATATGAATGTCGCTCAATATTCAATAATGGATCGTTACGGTTTATTCCAAGAATTTCTGCCTGTTTTGAATTTGCTGCAACAGCTGTCATAGAGTCTTCAACTGTAGAAATTACGACATTACACTTATCTTCCAAAACTCCGTACAATGACATAAATGAATCGAAAACAGATACATCTCCATTAGGAATCAAAGACAAAGGTATGTATGAAACGTTTGTAGTAATGGGTTCTCCATCAGCTGTCCTTACTCGATAAATTTCAACATATTCATCCCAAGGGCGTATATCTAAAGAAGTAGTAATAATGTTATCACCTCTTCCTATTTTAACTTTTATATCTTTTACATCTGGCTTTATACCTTGTTTTTTCATGAGTTCTGTAAAACTCATAAGCTCTGAACCTTTGGAATTAAGTTTAGAAGGAGCTACTTTTGTGCCAACACCTCTAATAATTGTAAGAAACCCCTCTTCTACAAGTTCTGTAACGGCTTTACGTATTGTTGTTCTACTTACCTTATAGAAACTTTCAAGGTCACTCTCGCAAGGGATATAATCACCTGGAGAATAAATGCCTTCCTTTATTTTCCTTTCTATATCCTCTTTTACCTTTTTATATAAGGCATCCATAAAGGGCTCTCCGTTGTTTTTATCACTGACTATCGTTTACAACATAATGACAAGATGACATCATTATGTCTTTGTTTTGTTTAGAATACACCCAAGTTAAAATAATGCAAGAGTTTTTATATTATTTTCAACTTCTATATCCCAAAGGACCAGCTCTTGCTTATTTTGCACATTTTTGACAGAATGGGGGCACTGTGCATGTGTCGTTGGCACAAAGCAGAATATCCGCCAAGACTTGGCAAGCAAGTGTAATGTAAAATTTGCAACGCCAAAATGAGGTGAGAAATAGTTGAAGGGGACGGTTTTTGCCGTCACGAAGAGGAGTCATTAAAATGGCAGTAGTAACAATGAAGAGTCTGCTTGAAGCAGGCGTTCATTTTGGTCATCAAACAAAGAGATGGAATCCAAAGATGGCCAGTTTCATTTTCTCAGAGAGAAATGGAATTCATATCATAGACTTACAAAAAACAACAGCTTGCATTGTTGAAGCATATGAAGCTGTCCGTGCACAAGTCAAACAGAACAAAACAGTTCTTTTTGTAGGAACAAAAAAACAAGCTCAGCAAGCTATTGAAACAGAAGCAAAACGCTGTGGAATGCCTTATGTCAACAACCGTTGGCTTGGTGGAATGCTCACAAACTTTGCAACAATTAAAAAATCAATTGCAACACTCAAAAAGATTGAAAAAATGTCCATTGATGGAACATTTGAAAGTCTTACAAAGAAAGAAGTTGCTCTTCTTACAAAACAGAAAGCAAAACTTGAGAAAAACCT
>CAVDLI010000063.1:6872-9585 GCA_963609725.1 bacterium
ACAGAACTTCCTGGCATTATTTTTGTAATTGATACAAGAAAAGAATCAATTGCTATTGCAGAAGCAAAACGCCTTGGAATTCCTGTAGTTGCTGTTGTTGATACAAACTGCGACCCAAGTGATATTACATACCCAATTCCTGGTAACGATGATGCAATTAGAGCAATTAGCTTGTTCGTTGAAATCATTGCTAATGCTGTAATTGATGCAGACAACGAAGTAGGAATTCAAATCATTGAATCTCTCCCTGCAAACGAAGAGGAAGAAGCTGCTCTTGAAGCCAGTGGAAACGCTGTTGTAGACAAGGACGCAGAAGCAGAAGAGGAAGTAGCAGAGGATTCAAACGACACAGAGTCTAAAGACGAGGAGTAAATCTATGGAAATTACAATGGATATGATTAAACAGCTCCGTGAGCAGACACATGCAGGAATCATGGACTGCAAGAAAGCTCTTCAGTCAAGCGACGGCGATTTTGCTAAAGCTGAAGAGTATCTTAAGAAAGTTGGTCTTGCAGCTGTTGAAAAACGTGTTGACCGCGCAACTGACAACGGCAGAGTAACATTTGTTATCACTGACAAGAAAGCTGTTATGGTTGATGTCTCTTGTGAGACTGATTTTGTTGCACGCAACTCTGAATTCAAGAAACTTGGTGAAGATATTTGCAACCTTGCTATTGCAAAAGGTTATACACAGCCAACTGATGACATGGAAGAGCTTGTCAAGAAGCTCATTGCTACAATCAATGAGAACATGAAAATTAAAAAGATGGTTGTCATTGATATTCCAGAAAATGGCTATGTCATGGGTTACAGCCACGCAGATGGCAACATTGGTGTTCTTGTACAGTTCAAGGCAGCTGACAGTGCAATCTTCAAAAACGAAGATTTCCAGACACTTGCATTCAATACAGCAATGCATGTTTGTGCTGCAGCTCCAATGTATCTCAACGATTCTTGCGTTCCAAAAGAATATGAGAATGAGCAGCTTGATATCTTTAAGGCACAAGTTTCAAAGATGGACAAGCCGGAAAAAGTTCTTGAAGGAATTGTTAGAGGTAAACTTGCAAAGCATTACTCAGAAATTTGTCTCATGGATCAAGTTTTCCAAATTAGCAATGACGACGGACTTTCTGTAAAACAGCTTTTTGCAAAATTCAACAAAGAACATAATTGTGATGTTGAAATTGTACGCTATGAGCGTTTCCTCGCAGGAGCTTAATTGAAATCAAAATCAAGGGCCGTTCCCCAAAGGGAGCGGTCTTTGTATTTTAATGAGGTTTTTTCAAAACTGTCTTTAGAGTTCTTGGTTTGCATTTGTGGCTAAAAGAGCGTTTATTCTAACTTCATAATACACAAAGTATTATCTCAGTTTTTAGAAATGCCTTTTTATCTTGCTAATCCAAAACCAAGGGCAACAAAGCTTATTTTGCAAAAACCTCTAATAACAAATAAACAGGAACAAATAGGGAGCTAAAAAATGCAACAGGTACTTTCAAATTGTGAAGACAAAATGGGAAAGAGCGTAGCATCTCTTAATGCAGATTTCCTTTCCTTAAGAACAGGAAGAGCTTCAGCATCAATCTTCGATAAAGTAAAAGTTGACTATTATGGACAAGAAACACCGCTTAACCAAGTGGCATCGGTCTCTGTTCCAGAAGCAAGGCTTGTTGTTATACAGCCATGGGACAAGTCGCTTCTTAGCATAATTGAAAAAGCAATCCAAAAAAGCGATTTAGGTCTCAATCCATCAAATGATGGAAAGCTTCTTAGAATTAACTTCCCTCCTCTTACTCAAGATAGAAGAAAAGAGCTTGCAAAACAGGCAAAAGGGCTTGCTGAAAACGCAAGAATTGCTGTTCGCAACGTAAGGCGTGATGGCATGGAAGAAATAAAGAAACTTCAAAAAGCAGGCACTATTTCTGAAGATGAGCAAAAAGACGGAGAAACAAAACTCCAAAAGATGACTGACTCTCATATTGCAAAAATCAATGATATTGCAGCAGCAAAAGAAAAGGAAATCATGGAGGTCTAATGCACCTTGGGCTCATCATGGATGGTAATGGCCGTTGGGCAACCCAACGGCATTTACCTAGAAGTGCAGGACATCTTGAGGGTGTCAAAGCCTGTAAAAGAGTCATACTTGCAGCCAAAAATTTGGGCATAGAGTATCTTACACTTTATGCATTCTCAACAGAAAACTGGAAACGCCCACAAAGTGAAGTAGACTATCTTATGGGTCTTTTTGCAAACAAACTTCCTGAAGGAATTCCTTTTTTCAAAGAAAACGGAATAAAAATATTATGTAGAGGTAACATTCAAGGTCTACCTCAAAATGTACAAAACAGCTTAAATACAGTAATAGAAGAAACAAAATCATTGAACAAAATCACAGTTATAATTGCCATAAACTATGGAGGACAGGATGAAATAGCTAGAGCTTGTTCTCGTTTTATAGAAAAAAATCCAGGACAAAAGATAACTGTTAAAGATATACAATCAAACTTAGATCTTCCACAAGTGCCATTATGCGATTTAATTGCTCGCAGTGCAGGAGAAAAACGACTTAGCAATTTCTTGCTTTGGGACAGCTCGTATGCAGAACTTCTTTCAATTGATGACCTTTGGCCAGACTGGGGAGATCTTCAAGTAAAAAAATGCTTAGAAACGCTTTCACATAGAAATAGAAAATATGGAGGATTGTAATCTATGAAGA
>CAVDLI010000064.1:0-9512 GCA_963609725.1 bacterium
ATCTCCACAAAGCTCATTTTGCAAAAACCTCGTTAACTTAATACTTTTGGAGCAGAGGTTTTTGCAAATTTGGCTTTCTTGTGCTCCTATGGGATTTTTATATATGAAACATAATTTATTTGCATTGGATTAGTTCAAAATAAGTGTCGTAAAAATATATGAAATATGATAAGATTGCGATAAATCCAAATAATATTTCCAAGAGACTCATAAGTGAAGATGGGGAGACAAAGAATGAATACAGACAAGAGTGGTGCAAAAATTCTTGCCGTTGCTGGTAAAGGTGGCGTTGGCAAGACCTCCCTTGCAGCAACAATGGTCAAACTTCTTGTGACAGCGTATCCTAACAAGCGCATTCTTGCCATAGATGCAGACCCTGCCGTGGGATTGTCCACAGCTTTGGGAGTGGATGTAAAACTAACAATAGACGATATTCGCAAAGAGGTAGTTACAAACGCTCAGGATGGCAATGCAAAAGCAGCAATTGAGTTGTTAGGTGAAGCTAGATATCGTATTTTTGATGCACTAGTTGAAATGGATGGTTTTTCTTTTATTGCAATTGGAAGACCAGAGGCAGCAGGTTGTTATTGTAAAGTCAATGGTTATTTGAAAGAAATTATCGGTCTTTTGGCAGAAAATTATGACTACATTGTAATTGACGGCGAGGCGGGAATTGAACAGATCAATCGTCGTGTTATGGAAAAAGTAACACATCTTATTTTGGTCACAGATTCTTCCAAGAAAGGTACACAAGTTGTAAAAACTATAAAGAGTGTTGCAGACGAACTTGTAATGTATGACAAGATTGGCGTGATTGCAAACCGTCTTCCTAATTTGGATGTAAAACAATATATGGATGTTGGTGATATTCCTGTGCTCTCTTACATATTATCTGATGCCTCTCTTGCAGAATTTGATCTTAAGGGAGAGAGCATATTCTATTTGGATGATAATGCAGCAATTGTCAAAGGAGCAAAAGAAGCTCTTATTGGAATGGAAATTTTGAAAGCGTAAAGGAAGGCAAGAGTGAAAGACTTAAAACACTTATATTATTTTGAAAAATTATTGGAAGATGCCAATAACGAACTTGTACGCAAAGCACAAGAAGAGGGTCTTAAGTGTATTGCAACGACTTGTGAGAATGTACCAGAACCGCTTTTGAATCTTCCTGGAGTTTTTTCTGTAAGACTTCGTGCTCCTCGTACAGGCTCTATGGATATGGCAACATACTACATGACAAGTTTCTTGTGTGAATACAGTAGAGCACTTTTGGAAAGAGCTATTGAGGGTGGATACAATTTTGTGGACGGTCTTGTTACACCGGACGGATGCACTATGATAAACCGCTGCGTAGAGAACATGGAGCTCCTTAAGACCATGGGAGAAGGCAAAAACGGATTTTTCTGGCAGTACATGGAAATTCCTCAAAAAAATGATGACAATGCGCTTGAGATGTACACTTTGCAGTGTCGTAACCATATCTTAAAGCCTTTGGCTGAAAATTACGGCATTGATACATCTGATGCTGCAATCCGCACAGCCGTAGAACAACACAATGAAGTATGTCGTCTTATTCGTCAAATTGGAGATTTCCGCAAGGAAACAAATCCTCGCGTTACAGGTTACGAATTCCACATTCTTACTTTGGTAAGCTATGTAGTTCCAAAGCATATGATTATTGACAAACTCCGTGAAACCTTGGAAGAAATTAAAACTAGAGAGCCAGATAAGACTAACAAATATCGTGTTCGTGTTGTTTTTGTGGGTTCAGAGGTTGATGATGTTGACGTTATAAAACTTGTCGAAGAATCCGGTGCTTATGTATGTGCAGACCGCTTTTGTTATGGGTCCTTGCCGGGGCGTGATGAAATCATCTTGAATGACGATGAAGATGTAGTGAAACAAATTTGCCGTCAGGTACAGGGGAGGGCACAGTGCCCACGTTATTGGGATATGCCAAAGATGATAGGAAGACGGGATTATGTTGCAAATCTTGCTAAAGAATATGGTGCAGACGGCATTATTTATGAACAGATGAAGTTCTGTGATCCATGGGCTTATGAGCGTATGATTGGCACTATTGTGCTTCGTGAGGAGTATGGGTATCCAGTACTTGCAGTGGACAGGCCTTATACTATTGGCTCTTCCGGGCAAATGCGCACACGTGTGCAAGCATTCGTAGAGAGTATTGAAATCAAGAAGATCCAAGGAGGTAAGAAATAATGGCAAAAGAAGTGGGCGCAGAAGCACTGGGTAGATTTTTTACCAATGGAAAAGTACGAAAAAGACGTGAGTGGCGTGGATTTAAGGATACTTTTTACGATTACACTCGTTGGCTTTATATTATGAAACAGTTAGCCGGATTTATCATTAAGCCTAGAAATATAAAAGCAATGTTCCGTTACCGTTGGATGGCAAATTATTTGGCAGTGCCAATGATGGTAGACAAGCATACACAAGGACTTAGAGGTCCATACCTTCGTATGTGTCATCTAGAGCAGGATTTAGTTGTTTACGATGTAGCCAAACTTCTTGATAATCTATTTCGTGGGGATCGTCGCATTGGTAATGATAAGAAATTTTCCAAGAAAGTCGTTTTAGTAGATGAAAACGAAATGACAGCCGTTATGATGGGGTTCCCAACACTAAAGGGACTGTCTCGTGAAACACCGTCTACTTATGTACCTGTTCTTTTGAACCAGACTGCAGCTTTGCATTATATTGATGTAGCACAGGAATATGGACTTCCCGGAGATGTTTGCCCCATGCCGGAAGCAGAACTTGGAGTTTCCATTGATGATGATGCACCAGTTCTTGGAGCTTGTGCTGTACAGTGCAATACAACCTGTGACGGCTCTCTTTTGGGAAACGGAGGTATTGCCAAGAGACTGGAATTAGAAGATGGTATTCCAATCTTCCAGTTAGCAACACCTTTGCGTCATAAAGAGGACGACGTACAAGATTACGCAGCACAAGAAATTAAAAACTGTATTGCCTTTATTGAAGAAAAGACAGGCGAGAAATGGGATTGGTCATACTACTTTGAGTGTGCAAAACGTGTTAACGAGTCAACTAGACATCGCATGGAATGGCTTGATATGAACAAGACTGATTATCCTCAAGTCTTTGGTTCTAACCTTGCACTGTATACAGAGACCAATTACATGGCAATCTGCGGAAAAGTTCCAGAGTTTGTAAATGTAGACCGTAAACTTACTGCTCTTGCAAATCAGGCATACAAAGACAAAAAGAAGATGGCAAGAGAGTATCGTCACCGCGCAATAATATGGGGTGTTCAGTCTCACTTTTATATGGACTTCTTGCTTTGGATTTTGAACTGCTGGGGTATTGTTCCATTAACTGATATGCTTTCCATGGTCAATACTAATATGATTGCAGAAGAAGACACTCCTGAAAACCGCAAAAAAGCATATTATGACATGGCTTGGCTCACAGAAAACATGATTATGAGAAACCGTACCCACGGTGGTTACAAGGTATTACTTGACGATCTTTGGGAGTATTGTGAAGAGTTCAATGCAGATATGGTTATTCTTTGGGAGCATATGGCATGTAAGGCTCTAGATGGAATGCATGGTCAGTTTGAAGAAAAAGCCAGAGAAAAAGGTATTCATTTAGTTTGGGTTACACACGATTTGTTTGATCCCAGAATTGTATCACGTCAAGGGGTTAGAGATCAGGTTAATCGTTATATGAGAACCGTATTCAAGGAAGAGCCTTTGGACCCATCACTTGAAGTGTTGCCAGACGAACATTCATGGTAAAAAGGAGAAAATGAAAAATGAAATATTATGGCGGATGTGATTCCGGATCAACTTATACAAAATGTGTCATCATTGACGAAACAGGAAAAATGGTGGCAAATGTCACACTTCGTAGCCGTATCAATGCAGTTCTTTCTTGTGAAGAATCTATTGAAAAGGCAGTGGCACAGGTGCCTGATTTGAAATCAGCAGATGATTTGGCTTACCTTGTAGGTACCGGGTATGGTCGTAACAAAGTTCCTTCTGCAGATGAAAATATCTCAGAGATTTCTTGCCATGCTATGGGCGTACACGTAGCGGACCCAAATGTCAAGGCAATCATTGATATTGGAGGGCAAGACGTAAAAGGTATTGCCATTGATGCCGATGGTACTGTTTTGAACTTTGCTATGAACGACAAATGTGCTGCTGGAACTGGACGCTTTTTTGAAGCAATGGCAAAAGCATTTGAAATGGATTTGTCTGAATTCTCTAAGTTGTCATTAAAAGCAAAGAATGTAATTCCTATCACATCACAATGTACAGTTTTTGCAGAGTCTGAGGTTATCTCTTTAGTAGGGGAAGGCAAGCCCATGGACGAGATTGCCGCCGGAATTGAGTTATCAGTTGCAAAACGCTGCTTTGTTATGTCAAAAAAGGCGGGAGCCGTTGATTCTATCACTCTAACAGGCGGATGTGCAAAGAATGACGGATTAAAGAAAGCAATTGAAAAAGTATTGAATTTGAAAGTCATAGAGCTTCCAATAGATCCTCAGTTGATGGGAGCACTTGGTGCAGCGGAGTTTGCACGTCAAAAAGGATTAGCAAAAAAAGGAGCAGTTTAATATGGCATTATTTCTTCATATACTTCTGATTATTGCAATTGTCTTGTTATGTCTCTTTGTTTTGAGCTTTATCGTTTATTTCTTTAACTTGGATATGAAACTTACATCTGCAATTGAGCCTTTATTGATAAAGCATTACGATAAAATCAAAAGAGATAAGCATCTATGAAACTTTACGACGAGATTATCAGTGATATTTTGACATCCCTCGATGAAAAAGATGTTAAAAGACTTCCTGTTGGTAGTGCAGCAGATCCTGTTAGCAGAAACTGGAAGGATGCCGGCAAGGCAATGATGATCTTACAGTCAGACATGGCATATGAACTAGGAGGACATAATCTTCCAGCCGTTGGTAATACATTAGTGACGACAGAGACTAGTCTAGTGCCACAGGATGAAATTGTTCTTGTGGGAAAAGATCTTCCAGAACTTACTGAAGACTGTCAATATGCAAGAATATCTTTGGTGCGTGTTTCAGAAGATTGCATTGGCACAGGTAATAAGCTGTACAATACAATCCAAAACATTGGTTATTTCCGTTACCATATTTATCCTTTGGGGTTTATGTTGCGCGTGTCTTCTTCTAATGACAGAGAGAGCGTGCGCGTGGCTAAAGAAGCGTTGGAGATGGGGCTGAACTTTACAGCAATTGGCAATACAATGCAAAGGGCTCTTCACTTGCATAAGGAAGTGGAAACGGTAAAAATTATCTTTATCACTGATCCAAAAGTCAATTATGCAATGTTGCAAGACACTGTGAAAAGAGCCAAACAGATTACATCGACCATTGATCATATGTTAAAGGATGTTAATATGGATTGCACTTCCTGTGGATTACAGGAAATTTGTGATGAGGTCGAAGGTCTCAGAGAAATGCATTTTGGTATTAGCAAAGAACATACATAAGTGGCCAAAAAAGACTTTTGGTATTCTAGTATGATTTGGTATGATGAAGATAGAAGCAAACAAGAAGAAATGAGAATAAGGAGAGTATAGACATGGACATGAACAAGTACAATGAATGGCCTGCAAATCACAAGGGCGACAAGAACCCAAGTCCAAAGATTATTGCCTTGGGAAAACGTATCACAGACGTTGCTGCTCATATGATTGGCGGTGTTACTGCAGATGACCCGGAATACTGGGGTCTTGCAGAGATCATTACAGAGGAAATGGCAGAAGTGGGACTTACTATGAAAAAACGTAAGCATTACACGTTTGATCAACTCTGTGAGATGAATAAAGACAAGGTCGCAGAAAAAGGAAAAGAAGGATTTCAAAAGTTATTAGATGAAATGGCTTATGTTGGACTTTTGGAATATGATTATGGTTATCATTATGACCATAATGGCCGTACTGCTCCACCGTCAGAAAGACGCTACTGCCTCCCTATGTTTGTACCAGGGTCTGCTGAGCTTTTCAATATGGAAGAGATTCCTGGAGATGTCCATGCTAATCCAAGACTAAAAGATCATCCAGATGTTGCCTCATTCTTTGAACGTATGACTTATATCCCATTGGAAGGCATTACTCAAATGGTACCTCCTGGTGGTGCGGGTGTTGGAATGCACGTTATTCCTGTAGAAAAGGCAATCTCTATGGAGAATAAGGCCATCGATATAGAAAAATTGTCTTATTGGTTGTCCAAGTATGAAGGAAAAATTGGTGTAGGTCGCTGTTCTTGTCGTGCATCTCGTAAGGCAATAGGTGAAGGTGTTGCAGATGACGATTATGGCTGGTGTATTGGCGTTGGTGATTTTGCAGACTATTGTCGTGAGACAGGAAAGGGCCATGATATTACAAAAGAAGAAGCTCTTGCTATCTTACAACGTGCTGAGGACAATGGTTTTGTGCATCAGATCACAAATATTGATGGCGAAAACAAGATTTTTGGTATTTGTAACTGCAATGTAAACATTTGTAATGCACTTCGCACATCCCAATTATTCAATACTCCAAATATGTCACGCTCTGCATATGTGGCTCACGTAGACAAGGACAAATGTGTGGCTTGTGGACGCTGCGTAGAATATTGCCCAGCAGGTGCAACTAGACTTGGACAAAAACTCTGCAAGGCCGATGGTTCAGAAGTAATCTACCCAAAGCAAGTACTTCCAGACAAAGTTAAGTGGGGCAAAGAATACTACGATCCAGACTACAGAGACAATAACCGCATTAATACTCACAAGACAGGTACTGCACCATGTAAGACAGCTTGTCCTGCTCACATTGCAGTACAGGGATATTTGAAAAAAGCTGCACAGGGCAAATACACTGAAGCTTTGGCATTGATTAAAAAGCAGAATCCTTTCCCGGCTGTATGTGGACGTATTTGCAATAGACGCTGTGAGGATGCTTGTACTAGAGGTACTATTGATGAGCCAATTGCTATTGATGCAGTAAAGCGCTTTATTGCAGAGCGCGATTTGCATGCAAATACTAGATATGTTCCACCAATTGTTGTTCCTGCTAGCATTCACAAGAATGGATGGGAAGAGAAGATTGCCATCATTGGTGGTGGCCCGGCTGGACTTTCATGTGCATTCTATCTAGCTGAAAGAGGATACAAACCAACTGTATTTGAAAAAAACGAGAATGCCGGCGGAATGCTTCGCTATGGAATTCCTTCTTACAAGTTGGAAAAAGATGTCATTGAAGCTGAGATTGATGTTATGCGCCAGATGGGAGTTGAAATCAAGACCGGCGTAGAAGTTGGCAAGGATGTTTCTTTAGATGAACTTCGTGCACAGGGATACAAAGCATTCTATATTGCTATTGGATGTTCTGCGGGTCGTCTTCCTGGCGTACCAGGTGAGACTGCAGAGGGTACATTTACCGCAATAGATTATCTGAAGAATGCAAATTGTGGCGGTGCAGACTACAATGGCAGAGTAGTTGTTGTTGGTGGCGGAAATGTTGCTATTGATGCATCTCGTGTCAGTGCAAGAAATGGTGCTGCTAAAGTTACTCAGCTTTGCTTGGAGTCAGAAAAAGAAATGCCAGCATCTGATGAAGAAGTAAAAGAAGCAATAGAAGACGGTGTTACTATTAAGTGTGGATGGGGACCAAAAGAGGTTCTCGTTGCAGACGGCAAGGTAACTGGTATTGTTTTCAAGAAGTGCATTTCTGTATTTGAAGATGTAAACGGGCGTAAGAAATTTGCTCCAAAATATGATGAAAATGAGACCATTACAATTGAGTGTGACCGCGTAATCTTTGCTATTGGACAACAGTCTGTTTGGGGAGACCTCTTGAAGAGTGAGAATGTAGAATTTAGAGGTCCTGCTCTTGTTGCAGACGGACTTACTTATCAAGTACAGGGTGCTCCAGATCTCTTTATTGGTGGTGATGTCATGACAGGTCCAAAGTTTGCAATTGATGCAATTGCTGCAGGACATTGGGCTTCTGAATCCTTGCATAGATATGTACAAAATGGTCATATGACTATTGGTCGTAATAAGTGGGAATTCATTGAACTTAACAAAGATGATATCTTAGTAGAAAGTTATGACAATTCTTCCCGCCAGGTAGAGGGTATTGACAAAACTCTTGGCAATAAGTCCTTCAAGGATGCTCATATTGCGCTTACAGAGGAACAAGTCAAGATTGAAACTTCCCGCTGTTTAGGCTGTGGTGCTACTATTGTTGATGCTAATAAGTGTATTGGATGCGGTATATGTACGACCAAGTGTGCATTTGATGCTATTACACTTCACAGAGATCATCCAGAGTGCTCAACTATGATTACAGCAGAAGACAAATTCAAGGCAATTCTTCCTTATCAATTAAAGCGTGCAGTTAAGATTGTATTTGCACCAAAGACAGCAGAGGAAAAAGCTGCAATCAAGGCTCATAAGGAAGCAAAACGGAACAAATAATATTTGATATGTTTAATGCTGTAATAATAATCAGCTAAGATTTGTGTAAAGCAAGTTCAATTATGAAAGAAACTGGAAAGTAACAGTGATTTTTCATTTTGGGACTTGCTTTTTTATGGCTCTTGTATCCTCTGAAATTTCAAAGTATTTTGGACTCAAATTTGAACCTGAATAAAAAGCTATCATAGTAACTTATTTTACTATAAGGAGTTATTTTGTTGGAAGTGTAAAGTGTAGGTGGCGGTGGGTGGAGAGGTGGGGCTCGTCGCCTTACGTGCTCCCGGAAGTCCGCACTGCAGGCCGGCTTTGCTTCAGACACTCCAGGTATTCGCGTCTTCCTACCGCAAAGCTTCGCCTCCCCATTAACACCTCCTATCTAAAAAACGAAAAACCGCTTTTCAGCGGTTTCTTGTTTTTTGGAGGTGGGGGGAGTCGAACCCCCGTCCTAACGGCCCACCCACAGGTGTCTACAGGTTTAGATCCAGCTGAAAAATTTCAATTGGAATAGACAGCTAGTCAGTTCGCATCCAATCTAAGTTGAAAGTGTCTCTACAGCCTACAACTATGAGCTATAGACAAGCCCAAAGGATTTACAGGGTTTTGGGTTGTGGGCACAACGTCCATCACCTTGTCCGCTTTGGCTACGATTAAGCAGCGAGAGCGAATTCTGCTTCGTCGAGGACGAATTCGTCTTCTTTCTTTGCAGTTAATTTTTTGTGCTAGTTTTACAAGTTGGCGCTTGACCTGCAGCTGGTGGCATGACTTCCGCCAGTCGAAACCAATACACCCCCTTAGTAATGCATTGGTATTGGAAGAATACTAATTTTTCCACTTGAAGGCAAGTGGAACGGGATTCAAGAATTTAAGGATTTAAGTGTCTTAGTATAAAACTGTAAAAAATCAATGTTTCTATTGAAAGAAACGCGAAAATATTATAATGTTACTATTAATAGAAACAAAAACGTTTACTTATGAGGTTTTTGCAAGAACATCTTCTAAACGTTAACAAACAAGGAGTACTTATA
>CAVDLI010000065.1:0-9352 GCA_963609725.1 bacterium
GTTTACAATAGAAGCTTTGGACGGCTTTGTGTTGCATTTACTTTTTCAATCGGCCAAAGCTAGTATATGGAGCAACTGTAACTAAAAGAATCATTAATGAAAGAAAAGAGCGATAGAATGGATCGTCTGAATTATTTTTTAGTTCCATAAGTTCTTCTTTTGTTTTAAATTGCTCTGGCCTAATGTTGCCATATTTTATGAGGGATATAAGCTTTTGTTTTGATATTTCTGACAGTTTTTCTTTTCGTAGTTTTTCAAGAAGAACAAAAATTCTCTCATAATATTGGGGATTATATATTTCGCCAGAATTTATTACTTTTGCATTTGCTATAGCTAAATTGTCATGAAGAAAAGGCAGAAGAGTACAGTCTTCTACTGTACCATCACAAAAAATATAATAGAAAATTGACGGAAGATTATTCTTCTTTTTTCTGATTATTCTCCCACTGCGTTGTATTCTCTGTAGTTTTGTAGAAGTGTTAGCTAGAAATATTCCCACATTGCAGTCAGGGACATCTAATCCCTCATCCAAAGCTTTACAAGCAATTAAAATATTTTTCTCTCCATCTTTAAAAGCATTTAGATTTCTATTTCTCTCATACTTATCCATCTCGCTAGTATAGCGAACACATTTGTAATTCCTTTTGGTTAAAATAAAATAGAGGTCTTCAACTTGTACTATTCGCTCGGTAAAAATCAATATTTTATCTTCTCTTCTAAGTGTTTCAAGAATTTGAGGCACAGTGTTAATTCTACTGTTTGCCGTTGCAATGATTGCTCTTCGTTCTAATAAAAGTCCTTTTAAACCCATAACAAAATCTATGAGTTCTTGATTTTTTGTTTCTTTAACACGTAGCATAAGTTCTTCTATTGATAGCTTTTGTTTACATATAGAAGGGACTTTTTGATTTAAAATACGAAAAAGAGTTGTTATTTTCTCTGTTAATTCATCATACTCTTCTCTCTCTTCTTTATTTAGTTCTATAGCAATGTTAAAGAGTACAAAATTGTTTACAACATTATCCTGTAATGCTAATTTGAGCTCATATTTGTAAAATAGTGGCCCTGTTACGGGAATGAGTTTATTTCTGAGAGTATTAACTTCAGCCGTTGCACTGAGTCCTAATACTGAGTATAAGGACTGTTTATAAAATGGTGAATGTATAAAATCAAAGAGATGATAGTTTGCGCAACTTCCGTAATGATGAAATTCATCAAGAATTAAAAGAATATTCTTGCCGTTCTTCATGTCCTGTTCAATGAGAAGAGGTAGTTTGTCCCTGGCTCGATTAATAGTGAAGATTGAAGTTTCGGCGGGAATTATTTTTTCCTTGTTTTGAATAATTGCATTCTTTATTCCCACATACTCTAAAGTTTTTTTCCACTGTTCCAAAAGAGGAATACGAGGAACAATTACATAGATTTTAATGTTGCAATTTGTCTCTTCGCTTCGTTTCTTGGCTGCTACAGCAGCTAACAGTGTTTTACCACTTCCGGTTGTTACTTCAATTAAACCTCTATAAGAGACTTCTTTCCATTTATTCAAACATTCTTCTTGCCAATTATAGAGGGTCACCATGGGTAGATGATAGCTGGCAAAATCTCTTTTTACAAGAAGGCGTTATCTCTTTTACGTGTTAGCTTTTTCTATCTTTTATTCCGATTGTTTTGTCGCTTTTGTTTTTTTGCAAAAAACCATGTACTGTGATATATTTGTTCTACAACATTTGTTTTTTTTGAGAGGGCAGAGTATGGTTTATGAAGAATTCCTTGAAGAATTTAAAGTCATTGAAAAAGCAATGAAAGATAATCTTGTTAAACTGGTAGGTTTAGAAAAGAAACTTAGCAAAGATATAGAAAGTGGAGATTTTAAAGCAGCAGAGAAGGATAGCTCTCAGCTTGAATCTGTTACGCAAACTTATTTAAGTGCAAAGGAGGCTGTAAACGCAAAGCTTTCGTCTTTTGATTATAAAGATTATTTTATGACTGGAGTATTTACAGAGGAAATGCTTTCTGCTCTTAGAGAAAAAAATTTGGATGTTGTTGGTGAATATCCAAGTTTTGAAGTTTTCCCAACTAAAATCAAACTCGATGCTGAAAACCAAGAGGTTGTTTTAGGAAAGAAAAAGGTTTCTACTGTGCGTCCTGAACGTGTGGCTATTGAAGCCAAAGCACTTGTTGATAAGTTAGAAAGTGCATCTTTTAACGCCCTCTCTTTTGCACAAGATTTAGAGAATGCTTATACACTCATGATTGCGAAGGAAAATGAAAAAGCAAATAGTAAAAAATTTACTTTTGGGGCTTATTTAACTTTGCTTGACCTTTATAAACTAATGGTTCCACTCTCAAGAAGTAGAAAAGATTATGATGAGACGGCTTTTGCTTTTGATATTGCTCGTCTTTACATTGAAAATGAAAAAGGTGGTTTTGTAACAAAAAGTGGCAGAGTTGTTGCTTTCTCTACAGGTAGAGGTAAAGGCATTAGAATTTTAGATGCCAACGGTAAAGAACAAATTTTTAGTACAATTTCATTTAGGTAATAGGAATAAATATGGACACTAATAAGGCAATGGTGGAGCTTTCATTTGGGCACGTTCCCATTGATAAAGAGATTCTCCAATCTATTACGGTGGGACTTGATAAAGTTTCCTCGTTCGTCAAGACAGAGTACTTTGATACTTATATTTCCCATGGAGGAAGTAAGATTAAGTTTGTAACAGGAAAGAAAGGTTCTGGAAAAAGTCATCTTCTAAAACTTTTATCATTTGATGCCATAGATAGTTCCTTTATAACTGTTGAGCTAGACAGTAGGGCTTTGCTTTTGTCCGATTTAACTAATCTCTACACTGCAATTCTTAAGAATCTTGATTTGGATGATTTGGTTAATAAAAGTGTTATGAACATGGTTAAATCTATGGGTTATGACTATGCTAATTCTTCAGGTAAAAGCTTTGCTTCTTGGCTTGGGGACCGTGGGGAACTTTCTTTTTATTCAAAGAGCGAGATAAGATTAGGCCTAAGAAAAATCTATCAAGAAAACCCAAACCTTGATTACAACTTTGCACAAATAATATCCCTTCTTGCAGCATCTTCATTAGGGACTTTAAAGCTCGATAATGAAACGAGAGATATTGTATATCAATGGCTTAATGCCGATAAAACTATTAAGCTCTCAGAGTTGCGTTCCCTAGGCCTTGCCGGATACAAGATTAACAAGTTTAACGCACGTTTTCTAATTAGAAGTTTATCTGAGCTTGTGCATCTTGCAGGTTATAATGGTCTTTTTGTTTCCATTGATAATGCAGAGAGTATGATAAGTACCTCTTCTCTCAATCCCATAAAGTATACGAAAATGAGACGAGATGACTGCTATGAGGCTATAAGAGAACTCATTGATGACATAGATACATTTAGATATTTCTTTTTGGTTTTTGGCTTTGATAGAAGTCTAATTGATAATGAGAAGAATGGGATTAAGAGTTACCAAGCTCTTTGGCTTAGAATCCAAAATGAGATAGTTTCAAAAAGGGTTAATCTCTACACTGATTTACTGAATTTAGACAAAATCAATACATGTCTCTATACTGAAGAAGCTATTCTAGAAATGTCTAGAAGACTTTCATCTCTTTTTGCCTCATATGATATAAGTGCGGTTCCTATGACAGAGGCAGATGCAGAGAGACTTATGAAAGAATCAAAATATGGAGAAACATCACTTCCTCTTCTTGTTAACAGATTTACACTTAAACTTGATAAAAAGGAGGAAAACTAATGGACTACGATGCTCGTCATCTAATTGAAGCTCTTCGCTCAGGGGTTCCTTCTCGTCGTGTTGGAGCATATTTTACTTCTGCTAGGCTCGATTTAATTAATTCCATAAAAGAGGATCTCAATGAAGTATCTATGGGATCTTCCAAAGGAAGAGTCATTACGGGTAAGTACGGAGAAGGGAAAACCCACATGCTGAATACAATATTCTCATTTGCTCAAGAAAAAGGTTTTGTGGTCTCTCTTGTTTCTATCAGTAAGGAGACCCCTCCAAACAATCTTACTGTTTTGTATAGAAGAATAATTGAGAATACTTATCTTCCAGAAAGAAATGAGAGTGGTATTTTCAGTCTTTTTGATGGTTTGGCTCCAGAAGGAGAGAAAGCAAATGATTTATATCTATATGCACTAAAGAAACTCCCTTCAGATAAGTTGTATTTTGTTTTTAAGACCTTATTGTGCTCGCAAGGGCATAAAGATGATGATGCTGATGCCCTAGATGCTGATTTACGTGGATATTTCATGAATTTGACTCTTCTGAAGAAACTTTACATGAAGTACTGCGACGAAAAGCTTGTATTAAGAGAGAAGTTTATTCAAAAAAAGCATACCTTTGATTACTTTTTCTTCATGGCTAAGCTGTTTAGAACAATGGGTTATAAAGGCTGGGTAATTCTCTTTGACGAAGCTGAACTCATTGGCCGATTGGCACGAAAAAGTAGAGAAAATGCGTATCTTAATATCAACAAGTTTCTAAATCCTTCTTCTTCTCTAGAAAGTGTTTATTCTGTTTTTGCTTTCTCTTCTTCTTTTGCAGATGAGATAATTGCCGGGAAGAATGAATATAGTTCAGTTGCCCTTTCAGGTCGTACAAAAGAAGAGATTGAGGCTATGACTAATACTTTGGATAGAATAACTAAAGGGTCAGAGCTTGAAAGTCTTAGTAAGGAAGAACTTAACAACTCTATAGTAAGTATTGTTGAACTTTATAAAAGAGCCTATGAAAGAGAAATTCCATGTGATATTTCAGTCCTTGTTGAAATTGCTTCTCAAGCAGGGTTCCTTCTCAGGACAAACATTCGAGCGGTTATTGAGGCGTTGGACCAAATTTATCAATATGGCAATATTGGAGAGATAGAAACTGTTAAGATTCAGGCTGAAGATATATCGGAAGTACTAAATAGTTATTTTGATATAACCAATGAAGATTAAAAAATTCTAAAAATAGTCACTTACAAAAACCTCTTTGCTAATACTTTAACTTTCTCTAAAAGCGCAATTTGCTGAGTTGTGATTCTATTCATAAAATTGCTGTTCTTGGGCATGTCGCAACAAAAACAATGTTTTGTGTTACCATAAACAAAGCATGTGGTGATTAAGTTATAAGGAAACCAGTATGGAAGAGTTTATTTTGATACGACCGGCAAGTGAGTACGCAGATCAAATTATTGAATACAAGCAAGAGTTTCTTGCATCATGTGACTCTATGGATGGAACGGGTTCTCTATGTAGAATCTCAAACCCTGAAGAGTATATACAGACTTGTTTAGATTACGAAAACCCTTTGAAAGTTCCTTCTCATTTAGTTCCTGCTACATAATTTTCTTTATTCGCAAGGCCGATAATAAATTGGTTGGAATGATTCAGGTTAGACATTATTTGAATGACTATCTTGAAAAATATGCTCGTCATATTGGTTGTTCTGTAAGACCTAGCGAGAGACGCAAAGGGTGTGCAAAGCAAATGCTGAAAAAGGCACTTTTGTTCTGTCGTGAAATTAAAATTGACAAAGTGTTGATTACCTGTATTGAGGTACAAAATGGTTGATAAAAGTTGAGCTAAGGCTGTTGGTGTTGCTAAAACTTAAATTGTATCGAGATATTTCATTCCTAAAACGGAAATAAACAAAGCATTTTATATTGTTATTTTTATCTTAATGGTTTAATATTGAGACAATACGGTCTCATTGACTAAAAGGCTTTTTGTTTTGTGTGAGCAGCTTAGGGAGGAAGAATTGTTTTTGTTGTTTTTATAGAAAAGAGGAACACTGCGCCAACAGTATTCCTCTTTTGCACATATCTGTAATCGTTGATATGTATCAATCAAAATCTAATTTATCAGCGATTCTGATTTAATTCTACTACACATATGTTGGTATGTGTTTTTATTGAACAATGTTTCAAAGGAGTTTTTATGAGGGTAAATCTCATACAGATAGCTGATGATTTCTATTGTAGGCTTAGCAAGAGCGGAGTTTGTTTTTCAGCGGACGGTTTTCCTCTTTTTTCAAAAGAGATGTTATTGGAAGATGTCCCTGACAAATTTGTTTCATACAAACAAATTGCATCTGTAGAAAACAAATCTAAAGTCGCAGTATGTTTTTTCCAAAAGGATGAATTCTTATATCCTAGGTTTCGCTCTATGGACAGAGATATTCGTAAGTTTCAGGAATTTATGGGCGTATGCGGATTTGATTTGAGCCCTAATATATATTGGCCAGAAGAACAACAAATGTTCAATATTTTGTTGGGGCAATTATATACAGCCTATTTAGCAATTAATGGTATAAAAATTATTCCTAATTGGAGGATAGGTACGCTACGTACTTTGAAAGTACTTAAGTCTTATCCTCAAGATTCTCAATTTGCTGTTGGAACTCTTGGTTCTGTTCGAAATGACAAATTCTTTGGAGTATTTTATATGAAAGCGAAGATTTTAATTTCTCATCCTTCACGTTTGTTAGTTTATGGAAAGCTTTTGCCTGAATATTCAAAAGAGCTAGAGGAAGAAGGAATTCGTTATATTCAATATGATGACACTATGTCACAACGCAATGCATTAAGGAGGAAAGAAGATTATGGATGTTAAAGCTCATTATTCAGATGGTGTATACACTAGAAAAATTGTAGCTCTCAATAATAATAAGTTAAACCTTGCAATTGCTAGGGGAATAGACCGTGCTAAGAAATTTAAAGATAATTGGTTGTCTGTTAACATTAATCATGTTGTAGATAAATTTGCACAAGGTTCAGATCCAGAATTTGAAAATGGAAAAATTGTTTTCAAGAGTAAAGATGAAAAATTTGCGGTAATTGCAGATGTTGGTGGAGGATATCTTAGAATACAAGACATATCAAACAAAGACAAACAACCTCTGTATTTGAATCTTGATGGCACAAATGGACACAACTATGTTGGTGAAGATGGAAAAATTCATGGGCGAAATAGAGCTGAGTATAACAAGGCAACTCATTTCAGAATTAAGAAAAGGGAGGAAATGTAATGGGTTTTTGGGATTGCAGATATTTAAATGTTCCAATGAATGAGAAAGGAGTTTTGGAGCTAGACAGAACAAGTGAGGACAACTGGTCAAATGTCTTTAGTATCCAACTTACAAAAGAAGATATTGCAAATATTGATGACCTTGTGAATGACTTTAATTCTACATTTGGCATAATTATTGATTTCGCAGAGGATGAACGCCTGCTTAATGGAAACCTTCTTCCTGCTCTTGTTCTTGCAAAGAAACGGTTAGAGACCTCTCCAAAAGAAGCAAAGCGTTCCATTAAAAAAATTCTTGATGCAATTAATAAAGCAATAGAATTTAACACATTTGTGGAGTTCGATCTTTAATAATGAAAAAAGACTATTACATGCATCAACAGTTTATTTTGAATGTGGATTATGAAAATATAAGTCTAGAGAATTACATTTGTACCACTTCTCCTTCTTTCCTATTTGTATACAAAGAGCAAAAGAACCTTTTTGACTTTGAGATAGTTAAGAGATGTGTTTCCCTATCTTTTCTTCTAACCGAGATTGATACAGAAGAGCAGTGGAATCAATTTTTGGATGAATATAAATGGATTGATAGATTTATTATTGTTGTTGATATATATCCTACAGAGGGAAACAATGTGACAAAAATATTCTTTCTAAGTACGTTGAAAGCTTTTATAAAGCGATTATTGGATCACAATAAAGAGGTGTTTCTTCTTTACTCATAAATAGATAGGCTTTTTGTTTGAGAAGATTTAAAGATGTCATAATGTTCACAGGTCTATTAGTTTTTATGTTATCTATGTTGGATTGGCTTTTTCTACGTTGGACTGGTCTGAACGGATTACAACCTTCACTTTGCTACTAGTTGAGCTAATACAGTCATTAGTTCTTGCTACATAATTTTCTTTATTCGCAAGGCCGATAATAAATTGGTTGGAATGATTCAGGTTAGACATTATTTGAATGACTATCTTGAAAAATATGCTCGTCATATTGGTTGTTCTGTAAGACCTAGCGAGAGACGCAAAGGGTGTGCAAAGCAAATGCTGAAAAAGGCACTTTTGTTCTGTCGTGAAATTAAAATTGACAAAGTGTTGATTACCTGTATTGATGGCAACATTGGCAGTGAAAAGATAGACACTTTTAAGGGGAAGTGTTATAGTTTGGGCAACGGGATTTGAACTTCTGCTTGCAGCCGTATCTGCTAAAGGAAGAGTTGGACCTGTAATGGTCTTTTTTCTTTTTTAAGCCGTCAAAGGAACATTTTGGGTTCTTTGTAGGAACAATCCAGAAAGTGCAAACTCAATAGTATCGGCCTGTGCTGATGTAATGCTCATGACGTGGAGTTGGTCCGTATTGCCTGCGTCTTAAAAGAAGTGGCTAAAAAGGAGTCTTATGGCTAGTAGTATTGTATTAAATATTCCCCATGCATCAACATATTTGCCTTTGTGGGAAATTCCGGCACCTTATCATGAGCCATCAGGTGCAGCTTATTGGTTGTGGGGTGGAAAAGTTGTTGTACGCAAGAAAATACAGGATAAGTACAAGAAAGAGCTTCCGTACATGACAGATTGGTATACAGATGAGCTATTTATAAACGGGGTTGGAAGGCCTTTGGTTGCACCTATTTCTAGGCTGTTGTGTGATATGGAGCGGTTTAAAGATGACATGCAAGAGGAGATGTCTACTATTGGGATGGGAATTTGTTACACGACTACGCACGATTTGGAGAATTTGGCTTTCTTTAAGTTTCCTCACAAGAAGCATATTATTGAAAAGTACTATGATCCATACCACATGGCTTTGAAAAACTATGCTCGTGAAGCACTTGAAAGCCATTCACATGTGTTAATTTTAGATTGTCATTCATTCAGCGACAGGCCATATATGTGTGATATAAATTATAGTAGAGATAGGCCCGATATCTGTATTGGTACAGACCCAGAGTATACTCCAAAAGAGTTAATAGATATTACTGTAAAGTATTTTGAGGCATTGGGTTACAGTGTAGAACTGAATTATCCTTTCTCTGGTACAATGGTGCCTTCTGGTTTTGATAATAAGAAATTGTATTCTATTATGATTGAGCTGAATAGAAAACTTTATCTTGAAAGGGAAGGGGAGAATGTTAAGAAGACTTGTCACTTTGAAATTCTAAAAAGTCAAATCTCTGATTTTGAAATTGAACTTGAGAAGTTTATGGAAGCAAAATAAATTTTTAAGTATTTTTTGCTATATCTTGATTATTGAGGTTTTTGCAAAACTGTCTTCATGAATCTTGGCTTTGCCTTTTCGGCTAAAA
>CAVDLI010000066.1:0-9227 GCA_963609725.1 bacterium
CAAAGACACCGTGCCCCTTACACCCATATCTCCGGAAAGATAGTCAACCATGAGTCTAACCGTCTCCGGTTCAATACCGCGAAATTAATTCTTAATTAAACATTTGTTCCACTAAATGGGGGTCAGTTCAATGAGAGACAGTATTATTTAATACGGCTCGAATGTAGCGACGCCGTTATACGTGCGTTAGTAGAACGACGACTTCTGTATGAGAAGTTTGGGGGAACATGTCCACCGGCTGCGCTCCATACATTTTATATGGTCCAAAAGTGGTCAAATAACGCAAGTCACGTGCTAAAGTTTGAGGGTTGCACGAGATATAGACTATCGTTTTAGGAGATAACTTTATGGCTGATGAGAGAAAACGCTCGTCGCTACCACTACGAGGTGGATCCATAAAAAGGACATCAACTTTAGAAATTTGGTGAAAATCAGACTTTGAGAAAGACCCTGTTTCAACCGGATCTAAGCCAACAAGAGCACTGCCATCTTGGCTTAGCCATACGAGGCCTTTAGCCATGGATTTTAAGACTTCGCTTGCATCTCCACATATGAAAGAAGCGTTTGAGATGCCATTGAGAATAGCATTTTCGTTGGCATTGGATATAGCACTTTCGTTTAACTCTATACCAATGACTTGACCGGCGCCCCATGAAGATGCAATAAGTCCAATGGTGCCAGTTCCACAGTAAGCATCTACAATAGTATCGGCCTTAGTTAAACGAGCCATGCGCATTGCAATTGTGTACAATTTGGCTGCCTGCATGGGGTTAACTTGGTAGAAACTTTTTGCAGAAATACGAAAACGCAAGTTGCACATTTCATCTTCAATCCAGTCTTGCCCCCAAATGAGTTTGCAAGGATTGCTTCCCAGTACCATTGAGGTTTTTTCGTTGTTCAGATGAAGTAAAACACCTTTTATAGACGCATGTTTTCGTACAAGTTCAAGTGCAAATGAGTCTTTGGGTCTGAACTTTGGCGAACCACTTACAAGTACAACTAGCGTTTGGTTTGTATTAACCGCGCGCCGTATGAGAACATGGCGTAATGCTCCTGTGCCAAGGTCTTCGTCGTATGGTTCAATGCCACGAGCTTTTGCCAATTCACGTATAGTATTTAAGATAGAAGAAGCTTCAATGTCTTCAATCATGCAATTGCGAACCGGGATGAGTTTGTGCGTACCTTGCCTGTAAATGCCATTTACTATGGAGCCTTTTGCATTAAGACCAAAGACCGATTGTATTTTGTTTCTATAATGAAAGGGGTTCTCCATTCCAATTATGGGCGCAACAGGTCCAAAACATCCAATCAAAGAACGCACATACTCCTGCTTTCTTTCAAGTTGAGTTGAGTATTTTACGCCATTTAGTTGGCATCCGCCACAAGAGCTGGCAAGTGGGCATTGTTTTGCCATTGTAGAACCTTATACAAGTTCTTTGGCAATTTGTGCTGCCAGTGCGGCATTATTAAGAACAAGTTTAATATTGGATTCAAGACTGTCTCCGCCTGTGATTTTTTGAATTTTATCCAACAAGTACGGAGTAGTTTCTTTTCCATGAATACCAAGTTTTTTCATCTCTACAATAGCTTGGTCAATAGCTTCATTTATGCGCTCGCTATCCATGCTGTACTGCTCTGGAATTGGATTTGCAACAATTATGCCACCATTCATATTAAGGGATGTTTTTGCTTTCCATATATTTGCAAGTTCCTTTGCGCTATCTGCTCTAAAAGGTGCTTTTATGCCACTCTTTCTTGTATAAAAAGCAGGAAGTTCGTCTGTTTGATATGCAAAAACAGGAACTCCCTTGGTCTCCAAATACTCCATTGTAAGATTTAAATCCAAAATAGCCTTTGCACCAGCACATACAACAAGAACCGATGTTTTTGAGAACTCGTCCAAGTCTGCCGATATATCCATAGTTTTTTCTGCACCTCTATGGACTCCTCCAATTCCTCCGGTTGCAAACACTTGAAGACCTGCTAAATGTGCAATTATCATTGTAGCTGCAACTGTTGTTGCGCCGTCTTCTCCTCGTGCAACTACTACTGGAATGTCTCTACGACTTACTTTTGTAATAGCTGTGCCTTTTTTACCAAAATACTCTAGTTCTTGTGGTGTAAGACCCACCATGAGACGGCCTTTAATTATTGCAATTGTAGCAGGAACAGCGCCATTTTCTCTTATTGTTCTTTCAACAGCAATTGCTGTTTCAACATTCTTTGGATAAGGCATTCCGTGACTTATAATTGTACTTTCTAGTGCTACAATGGGTTTTCCTTTTTCCATTGCATCTTTCACTTCAGGTGAAAAACTAAGATATTCATTAAAATCATTCATGTTCATAAAAACCTCTTTTACTTTAGATTTGTGCTTTTTACAAAAATCTTTTTTTATTTTTCGTCTGGGCTTTTTTGGAACCTTTTGGAAACGACAGTATATAAAATTTTACACTCATTAGCAAAGTGCCTTAACAAAGAGTTTTAAGTTCTTTTGATACTGCATCATTGCTTTTTGCATTTATACTAGCTGCATGTTGCCCGCTTTCAAGTGCACTCTTTAAGCTCTCTTTATTGGACAATGCTTTTAAGAAGCCAGAAAGAAGCACATCTCCACAACCATTAGTATTAACTACATCTTCTCCAAAAGGAGGTAAAACTTTATACCATTCAAAATCTTTATTCTCTGCATGAAATTCAAAACAAAAAGCTCCGTCTTTTCCAAGCGTTATTATTCCTCGTTTTAAGCCCCTCTCTGAAAGTTTTTGAGCTACAAGTAATGGATTTTTTGGATTTTGATAATCTACACTAGCTAATGTACAAGCTTCTTGATAATTTGCTTTAAGAAGGTACAAGTTTTCAAGTATTGGCAATAATTTTTTACACTTAGAAATTGAAACACAATCTGCTACAAGTTTTATTCTTCCATTAGATTGTGATGCAAAATCTCCAAGTACTTTGATAGTCTCTTGCGGGATATTTGTTTCAAAAACAACATAATCTACTTCTTCTAGGACATTGTTGTATTTAGAAACAATCTCAGGTGTGATTTCTTCATTTATGCTCATATCGTTTATTCCACAAGAAAGAGCGCCATTACAATCTAAAATATAAGAGTATACTCCGGTTCTAAAATTAGAACCGTTATTTTGATTTTCTAATAAAGGTAAAACAGTCTCAATTTTGCACTCTTTAAGAGAGTCTAAAAGACTGTGTTCAAAAGCATCATTTGCAATGGCTGTAAGAAACGAAACATCAAATCCAAGATATTTCAAAGCTACAGCTATGTTATGCCCCACACCGCCACAAGAAGTACTTACTTTTCCAATATTTGAGTCTTCTGCTATTATGGGCATATCACTTTTTGCGCATATATCCATGTTGGATGCACCAATTACAAATACTTTCTTCATACATTCCTTCTATAAAACTTTCAAAAACCTTTTGAATTTACTTTAAGAACTTCTTAATAAGATTTAGTTTTTCTTTTGAATATGGATGATATCTCATTGGAAGGTCAATTACATTGGACTTTTTAACTATGCTCTTGTAATGCGTGAAAGTATCAAAACTTCTCTTTCCATGGTAACTTCCCATACCGCTTTCACCTACACCTCCAAAACCCATGTATGGCGTTGCAAGATGAATAATTGTGTCATTTATACACCCTCCGCCATATGGCACGCTTGAGAGAATTTTATCTTGTACTTCTTTATCATTTGAAAACAAATATAGAGCAAGCGGTTTTGGCCTTTTCTTTATTTTGCTTAAAACTTCTTGTAAGTTACTTGTTAAATTCTCAACTTCTATCACAGGCAAGATTGGTCCAAAAATCTCTTCTTGCATGATGGGGCTTTCAAAATCAACGTCTACAAGAACTGTTGGCTCAATAAAACGAGTGTTTATTTCACCATTTCCGCCCATAAAAACATGAGAGCCTTTAGATTTTGAGGCATCAATGACATTCATAAGCCGGTTAAAGTGTTTTTCATTCACAATAATTGGCATGTTGGAGAAATCTTTCTTTGGGAAAAACGTTTCTACACTTTGTTTGTAATATTCAAGAAATTTTTCTTTTACACTTTTGTCTATAATTAAGTAATCAGGTGCAACACAAGTTTGCCCTGCATTTAGATATTTACCAAATGCAAGTCTTCGTGCAGCAATTTGCAAGTTAGCTGTTTTATCTACAATTACAGGGCTTTTCCCTCCAAGTTCTAAGCTCACAGGAGTTAAATATTTTGAAGCTTTCTCCATGACAATTTTTCCAACAGCTTCACTTCCTGTGAAAAAAATGTAATCAAATTTTTCTTCTAAGAGTTCAGTGTTCTGCTCACGACCACCCTCAATGACTGCAACATATTGAGGATTAAAAACTTCGCCTATTAATTTGGCAATGCAGGAACTTACATTTGGAGCGTATGCAGACGGTTTTACAATAGCTGTGTTACCAGCTGCCAGTGCTCCAACTAATGGCTCAAGACAAAGTTGTACTGGATAATTCCAAGGGGCCATTATAAGAGACACTCCATAAGGCTCAGAGATAACAAAACTTTTTGAGAGAAATTGTGCTATTGGCGTTTTTACTTTGCGTTTTTTGCTCCATTTCTTTATATGTTTTAATGCATACCCTATTTCATCTAAAACCATTCCTGTTTCTGTCATGTATGACTCAAGTGCGCTTTTGCGCAAGTCTTTATATAAGGCATTATTTATATCCTCTTCATGGTTTTGTATGGCTTTTTTCAATTTCTTCAAGGCAGTAATTCTGTATTGAACATCTAAAGTTACTCCTGTTTCAAAGAAATCACGTTGGCCTTGAACTATTTGCTGTATGGTCATAGTTTTGAGAGCTCCTTGCTTACTAAAAGATAATGTAAAAATACATTCTTTCAAAGAGCCTTGACATTAAATGTTTGTTTTGCTATAAGCCTTAACGTTCGTCGGAGGGCTGAACGTTCGACTAAAACGAGAGCTGGATAAGACGCAGGACTTGAACCTGTTTCTTGTCCAGTTTTTTTGTAAAGAGGTTTTTGCAAAATGAGCTTTGTGGCCCTTGGTTTTGAATTTGCGAGATAAAAAGCAGTTTTAAAAAAACCTCTCTAAAGATTGTAAAAATGGAGTTGCTTTATGGATTTTCTAAAAGATGACATTAAGCCAATCTACCGCAAGTATCTTTTCACAGCGTTTGGCAGCACAATTGTAACATCAATTTACTCAGTAGTAGACATGGCTATGGTTGGCCAGTATCAAGGCCCCTCTGGTACTGCAGCACTTGCTGTTGTGGCTCCTTTGTGGAACATAATTTTTAGCTTGGGTCTTCTCATGGGAATTGGCGGTAGTGTCATTTTCTCAACCAAACGAGGCATGGGCGCAAATGGTGATGAAAATCAATATTTTACAGTCTCTATCATTGGTTCTGCCTTCTTATCTGTTTTAGCATGGATTTTAATAGTTTTTTTTGACGAACCAGTACTTAAATTTTTTGGAGCAGATGATGCTCTTATGGGTCTTGCAAAAAGTTATATTCTACCCATTAAGTTCATATTCCCTTGTTTTTTGTTTACACAAACGCTCAGTGCTTTTGTTAGGAATGATAAAAATCCAGGCCTTGCTTCTGCTAGTGTTCTAGCTGGCGGAATTTTCAACGTTTTTGGCGATTATTTTTGTGTTTTTACTTTAGACATGGGTGTTTTTGGTGCCGGTCTTGCAACCGCAATTGGGACTGTCATTTCTACAGTCATCCTCTTAACACACTTCTTTAGCAAGAAGAACACTCTTAAACTTGTAAAACCTGTAGATTTTCTTAATAAATTAAAACAAATTTCTGTCACTGGTTTTTCTACTTTCTTCATTGACGTTGCAATGGGTATTTTAACCGTCCTCTTTAACCGCCAAATTATGAAATACTTAGATGCAAATGCTCTTTCCATTTATGGCCCAATCATAAACATTAGCACAATTGTGCAATGCCTTTCTTACAGTATTGGACAAGCGGCACAGCCTATTATATCAGTAAACTATGGAGCAGCAAACGATAGCCGTATACGTGAAACTCTCAAATATTCTATTGAGACAACCGCAATTCTGGGCATTATTGCAACTGCTTTGATAATGGCTCTTCCTTTGCAACTCATTCGTATTTTTATGACGCCAACACCTCAAATCCTTGAAATGGCTCCAAGTGTTATTAGGCGTTATGCTCTGTCATTCTTACTTTTGCCTTTCAATGTATTCTCTACGTTCTATTTTCAAGCAATTTTGCGTCCTAAATATTCAATGACAGTATCTGTTGCCAGAGGTCTTGTTATAAGTGGCATTCTAATTCTAGTTTTGCCTGCAATATTTGATGCTAATTCTATATGGTTTACAATGCCACTTACAGAATTACTTGTCTTTGTTTATGCTGCAACAATGGTCAGAAAATGTACTTCTAAAGAGGAATTGACAAGGGTATCGGCCTAAATGCTAATAAAAACGCTCTAAGGGAGATTGGAGATAACAAGCCCGCCAAATGATTTTATCCCTTTAAGTGTCCATACCTTAGACATAAACAATGTTTTGTGGTAAATTTTGTATATTCAAAAGTGAAAACGAAATCAGGAGGATTTTGGATGATCTATACTACAGAAGTACAGCATATGTGTCCTGTTGCCAAGGGTGCATATCATGGACCTGCTCCAATTCCAGAAGAAGGAAAATGGGTACAGGCCAAGGAAATCAAAGACATCAGCGGACTTACTCACGGAGTTGGTTGGTGTGCTCCACAGCAGGGTGCCTGTAAGCTTACGCTTAATATTAAGGATGGAATCATTGAAGAAGCTCTTGTTGAGACCATTGGTTGCTCTGGCATGACTCACTCAGCAGCTATGGCTTCAGAAATCCTCATTGGAAAAACTATCCTTGAGGCTTTGAATACAGACCTTGTTTGTGATGCTATTAATACAGCAATGAGAGAGCTTTTCCTTCAAATCGTTTATGGAAGAAGCCAGACAGCTTTCTCTGAGGGAGGTCTTCCAATTGGTGGTGGCCTTGAAGATCTTGGAAAGGGTCTTAGATCTCAAATTGGTACAATGTATGCAACAAAAGAGAAAGGACCAAGATACCTTGAACTTGCAGAAGGTTACGTAACAAAGATTGCTCTTAATGCACAGGATGAAATTATTGGATATGAGTTCGTTAACATGGGAAAAATGATGGAGTTCGTCAAACAAGGCCTTAGTGGAAACGAAGCACTCGAAAAAGCCAAGGGCCATTATGGTCAGTGGGACGATGCCGCAAAATATATTGATCCAAGGCACGAGTAAGGAGGACTGACATGGCTTTATTTGAAAGTTACGAAAGAAGAGTAGACCATATAAACGAAGTCATCGCACAGTATGGAATTAAGAGTATTGAAGAGTGCCGTCAAATTTGCAACGACCATGGCTTTGATCCTTATGATATTGTAAAAGGAATTCAGCCAATTGCATTTGACAACGCAGGTTGGGCTTATACTGTTGGTGCTGCTATTGCTATCAAAAAAGGCGTAAAGACAGCAGCAGAAGCCGCAGAAGCTATTGGCATTGGTCTTCAAAGTTTTTGTATTGCTGGTTCTGTTGCAGATGACAGAAAAGTAGGCATTGGACATGGTAATCTTGGCGCAATGCTTCTTAGAGATGAAACAAAATGTTTTGCATTCCTTGCCGGCCATGAGAGTTTTGCAGCAGCAGAAGGTGCTATTGGTATTGTAAAGAATGCTAACAAAGCAAGAAAAGAACCTCTTAGAGTTATTCTTAACGGTCTTGGAAAAGACGCAGCTCAAATTATCAGCAGAATTAATGGTTTCACATATGTTCAAACTCAGTTTGACTACTACACAGGAAAACTGAACATTGTTCGTGAAATTGCATACTCAAAAGGTGAAAGAGCTGCTGTTCGTTGCTATGGTGCAGACGATGTCCGTGAAGGTGTTGCAATCATGCATCATGAGGGTGTAGATGTTTCTATCACAGGAAACTCAACTAACCCAACCCGCTTCCAGCATCCTGTTGCCGGAACTTACAAGAAAGAATGCATTGAGCAAGGCAAAAAGTACTTCTCAGTTGCTTCTGGTGGTGGCACAGGAAGAACACTCCACCCAGACAACATGGCAGCCGGCCCTGCTTCTTACGGCATGACAGACACTATGGGCAGAATGCATTCCGATGCTCAATTTGCGGGCTCTTCTTCTGTTCCAGCTCACGTTGAGATGATGGGCTTCCTTGGAATGGGTAATAACCCAATGGTTGGAGCTACTGTAGCTGTAGCTGTTGCTGTTGACCAAGCTTTGAATAAGTAATTATTGAGGTTTTGGCAAAAACGCTTTTTATAAAGCATTCTTGTACAAACCAAATTAAAAAGGGACTTTTGCAAAAGTCTATTTAGACTTAAAGCAGAGTCCCTTTTTTAGTGCTTGCAAAGGAGAATTTATGCGCCATTTCATAATTGTTAAATTTAATGATGATTTAAGCAAAAGAGCAAAAGAAGAAATAATTGAGAATGCAAAAAATTTGTTTGCACCAATTATTCAACAAGATGGCATAAAATCTGTTATATTTCACACTTCTTGCATTGACCGTCCAAATAGATATGACCTAATGATTGAAATCACAATGGATAAAGAAGCTTTGTGCTCTTATGATGATTGTGAAATTCACCACAAATGGAAAAATGATTTTAGCAAGTTCATTAAAAGTAAAGCTATTTTTGACTACGAAGAATTTTGAGAGTCTAGGCACAAACGTGGCGGGATTAACAGACTTTTAAGACTTTAATATACTCTGAACTTGCTCAATGGAGATTGATGCTCCCTTAGCGATATTTTCATCAGAAAGGCCAAGAGTTTTGAAACCTCTAACAATACGTCTTGTAGTTTCCTCTTGCCCTTCTACCTTTCCTTGAGAAAGACCTTGAGACAAGCCTTGTTCAAAACTTTCTTTTCTATTGTCATTTATTAGCATATCAAGTTTCATAAAGCCACTTCTCCATCTGTCATTCTCATTATACTCTACAACATATCCATCAAGTATTTGTACAAGCTCACAATCACTCTTCTTCCCAATGGATGATGTTCCTCCGTTTATATACTTAAAAAACTCTCCCATGTCAAAACTAAGGTCATCTGTCTTGCCTTTGGTGTTTATGTATATATTAAACCTGCCATTGTTTTCTCTCAAGTCCGGCATGCCTTCACATGTAGAATAAAA
>CAVDLI010000067.1:0-9206 GCA_963609725.1 bacterium
ATGAAGCTTTGGGAAAGCCTTTGGAAGATATATATGATATGAAAAAGCTTAAGAATCTTAACCTCTATTGAAAATCTCTTTTAGATTAATAACCAAAGCATTCTCTATGGGAAACTATTGAGGATGTTTTTACTACAGCTAGTGTATGTGTAGTTTTAAAAGTATCAAGAAGCAAGGTGGCTCTCAAGAAGGAAATTGGAGGCTCTCAAGAAAGATAATATTCAACTTAAATTCCTCTTGAAAAACCAGCCCGAAAGCTAGTTTTTTCTTTGTTTTTAACAATGGATCAAAGGGTATTAAATGCTTGTGAAAAATGGCACGAAAACACACGAAAAAGCACTAAAAAACACGCTATTTTTTGCAAAAAGGTTGGATTTTTTTTGCAAAAAAAGTTGGATTGTACATATCTATAAAATTATTAGAAATAAATAATAATGTATGTTTTCTAAACTTGTGGTAACTTCTCATCAATGCTTGCAAGCTCGTTATTCTGTTTCTATCACATCTTCAAATTGTAATCCAGTATAGTTCTTTACAAGAGCATAGATAACGTCTTTTTGCTCTGCTTCTGACACTGTGACTGGAATTTTATAACTCGAGAGAGTTCTCATTCAGTAAGAATTCATAAAGTCCTAGATGGAGGATACCTTCTTCATCTGTCCATGCTTTCATAGTCGTTTTTGTGATGATAATCTTCTTGTAGAAGTCTTTTGTTTTTCTGAACGGTCTTAACTCAGCCTCGAGTTTTGACGGATCAGTAACATTCAATGCAGATTGTATGTAGTATTTCTTTGAGCCTTTGTTAACGACAAAATCTATTTCACACCGCTTTTTTTCTCTTTTCTCTTTTTTTTGCTCAACTATCTCCACGACACCAACATCAACGGAATATTCACGTTGCAGCAGTTCGTTGTAAATTATATTCTCCATAATATGTGTTTCTTCCTGTTGTCTGAAGTTTAGTCTTGCGTTTCTCAGCCCTATATCTGTGCAGTAATACTTTGATGGATATTCAAAGTACTTTTTTCCTTTTATATCATACCGTTTTGCATTACTGAAAAGAAATGCATCCTCAAGATAATTGAGATAGTTAGAAATTGTTGTGCTGGAAACTTTTATTTTTTTTACTGTTGATAATGTATTTGAAATTTTGCTTGCATTGACAAGAGAGCCAACAGAAGAGCAAAGGTCGTCTGTCAGTTCGCCCAGAACATCTATGAGCTCGACATCATATCGTTCGATGATATCTTTAAAATAGACCTCGGTGAAAAGGGTCTTCAAGTAGTTCATTTTGCGTGTGTCGCTCTTCTGCGACAGAACAAGTGGCATACCTCCATAAAGTGCATATTCTTCATATCGCTCAATCTTATCTCCACCTGTAAAGTTGTAGTATTCTTTGAAAGTCAGGGGATATATTTTGATTTCATCACTTCTTCCACGAAAGGCAGTCAATACATCTTTTGTAAGCATTTTCGAGTTGCTTCCTGTTACATAGATATCAACATTTCTCATTCGCATTAGGCCATTCAAAACATTATAGAGTTTTATATCCTCATGACTTTTAAGCTCGGCCTTTGTTATTGCATACTGTACTTCATCTATAAAGATGTAATGTGTTCTATTGCTTGTTATCCTGCTACGGATATATTTTGATAATTCATCGGGATTGCAGTACTTCATTGATGCATCATCGTCAAGCGCTATCATAATAATCTGTTCTTCTTTTACGCCAATCTGGATGAGGTAGTCATGGAAGAGATTAAAGAGAAGATAGCTTTTCCCACATCTTCGGATTCCAGTTATAACTTTTATAAGTCCGTTTCCCATTCTACTGATTATTCTGTCAAGGTAGTCGTCACGTTTGATAGTATTTTCCATTTATGTTCCCTTTAAACTTGAGTGTTTTTTACCATAACCTTCAATTGCTAATATATCGAAACTCTAATGGGCAATCAAGGAATTAGTATAAATTTAGGGTAATTTTACCATAAGTTTCAAGTCTATTGAGTCCGTCAGTTGATTGTTAGGCGACTTTGTGTATGCAATGGTATCTTCGTCAGTTGACAATGATACAAAGTTGGCTGACTTTTATTTTATTGCACCAAAAGAATTAATGGAAAATATGGCATGATTTATGGGCTAAATGACAGGTGTTAAAATCAACGTAAACCTACATATGTTTCAAAAGCCGTTTTGGAACATAAAAGTTTTGGGGTATAAAAGGTATTTATCATGAATAGAATTTTGGGAATTAAGAAAGTTACTCATTGCGTCCTACTACATGTTTTTGAATATTCCCAGCCTTAATCTCAATTATTGAATCAAAACTATTAACCAAATCCTCTGAAGGCTTATGACAGACATAAAGAATTGTTGTTTCCAAGGAAGAGATAAGTTTCTCTATACTGCGGGTATTTGTTTTATCAAGAGATGCTGTAATTTCATCTAGAAGCAAAAGTTGTGGATGTTTCAGCAAAGCTCTGGCCAAGCAAAGTCTTTGTTTCTCTCCACCACTTATTTCAACAACTTCATCTGAAATTCTAGAGGACAAATCATGCTCGTGTAAGAACTCTGAAAGTCCAACCTTATGCATAACATCTGTTATGTAATCATCAGAGTAGGTTCCTGCAAGGTCCACATTTCCTCTTACGCTATCGTCAAAAATAAAAGGCTCCTGAGATGCATAGGAAAGAAGGTTATACAAAGAAGACATGTCAATTTTTCCCATATCAAGGCCATTAACGCAAAGTTTTCCTTGGTAAGGAATAAAGCCAGCAATCGTTTTTATCAGTGTGGTCTTTCCTGCTCCACTTTCTCCAATAATCAAATATTTCTTACCCCTCTCAAGGTGCAAGTTTACATTACTGAGGATATAGGAATTTGAGTACTTTACAGAGACACAGTTTAAATCAATCGTATCAATTCTTTCTATTTTTTTACTATTGCTATTGGGATTTTTGGATATCTCTGCAAAGACGTCTTCCGATAGTTTCTTGTAGGATTTCATGTACGTCAATTCCTCAAAGAATTCTGAAATAGGGTTAAAAATCATAGAACTCAAATATATAACAGCGACTAAGCCTCCAATTGTGAGCATTCCTTTTGTGTAGAAGAAAGCAGACCCGGAGATGGCGACAAATGTAAGCAAGTTCACAAATAAGGCACACGCTGGACTATACAGAGTTTCTAACTTCCACCAATTTGTATACGCACTCGTCAATCCATCAACTTGCTCTCCAAATTTTTTCTCTATATTATAATCGGGTGATAGGGTGTTGTATTGCACATTAATATCGGTCTAAATTGTTCAAACAGAGGTCAAAGCCAATAATTTTGCTATCCAATGAATTTTGCTGTATGAATTTTGGTGCGATTATTTTGCAGATGTATCGTGTTGTGCGCCTTTTCCATTTTCAGATGGAAACATATGCAGGCTTTTTGTCATTGCGCACGAAAACAAAATTACGCCTCCAACGGAGAATATTTGCACACCGCACAAAGTTGCCCCCAACCCAACGAGATCTATCATTGGACCGCCAATAAAGCTAGCCACAAGGTAACCAGATGTAAATGCGCTACCAATAAGCGCCTGCCCTTTGAGAAACGCGCTTTCTGGCAATGTGTGTGCAACATACCTAATACCTGCGGGCACATACATTGCGTAACCTCCAAACTGTATCAACTCAGCCGCGTATATGAAATATACGTTTGGCGCAAGCATTATCAGGAAATTCTTTGCTGCCCACATCCAGCCCGCCAAAGCAAGAAGTCTACGGTTACCTATCTTGTCCGCAAAACGGCGGTAGATGAGCATGGCAGGCAGTTCCATCATGGCAGAGATGAACATTGCTACACCCAGGTTTGTACTATCACCTCCAACGCGTTGGATGATTTGTAATAGGTAAGTTTCTGTAAATCCGTGTGAGATTGAAAGGCAGAGCGCACCGGCAAAAAACAAATAAAACTGCGGATACTCACGCATAAAGATGCGTTTTTCGCGCTCTGTCACGCTCGACGGCTGTTGTTCTGTTACGTTTGGTGCATTGAAGATGAAAACAACTACACATAGCAACAGACATGGCACGATATACAGACCTGGCAGAATATCCGGCGTGAATTTTTGAACCACCACGCCTACGCAGAGGCTCGAAATGGAATACGCTGCCGAGCCAAATCCACGAGCTACACCAAAGTTGATTTTTGTTCCCTGTTCATGGTATCCACGATAAAGCGAATTGACTGATGCCATCATGGACTGCGCAAGCATGAATATGAGCACGTATACCACGCAGAAAACAACGCCACGCAAGGGAAATAGCAACAGTGCCAGTGCCAGAACTGCAATAATCACGCCCGTCCCAATCATCACCTTTCCAATACGTATCCCTGTGCGTGTAATTACTGACGCAGACAGCAATTGAATTCCAACCGCACCAAGATTGCCAATGCCTAGCATAATACCAATCTGTGCATTTCTAAAACCACGGTTGAGAAGGTACGCTGAGGCATAGACATTGACCATGGCGAGCATGAAGAAATACAGTATTTGAATCATTGCATAGAATGCGGTTGCGTTTTTCTTGGTGATATGAATATTCATAATGACAATCTTTCCTTGATGTAAAAGCACTATTATACTATGTACTACAACAACGTCAAAAACTCAATAATGGAAGAATTAAGTTTGCTTATACATGGTGTACATAGCAAGTGTGGTTATACATGGTGTACATAGCATAATAAAAATGTAGCACACCAAATTCAAACTTTTTGAGAATTTCCTATGCTTTTTGAAAATTATTTAGGAACTGTTCAACTTATTTCGTCTCAGTTCTTTAAGAGGTTGCAACACCAAGCTTTTTGCATTTTTCTAGAGCTTGTTTATGACCTTGGAGAGCAGCCCTGCGATACCAAAAGATTGATTTCTTTACATCATGCTCCACTCCAACGGCATTCTCGTAGAACCAAGCAAGATTATATTGTCCATCGCGGTCACCATGCTCTGCTGCTTTACGTGTCCAATAGACCGCTTTCTCAAGATTTTTTTCAACCCCTATACCATTGTAATAGAAGTAGCCCACTTGACATTCTGCAAGAGGATATCCCTGCTCAGCAAGAGCTAAATGCCCATCAAAGCATTCTTTGTACTGTTGTGTGCTAAAGTATTTCTCAATTAACTCATTGCAGATATCAAACTCTCTGCAAGGCTTATAATAAGAATCAGACACTTTCCTTTTTCCTTATTATATCGGTTTAATCTTATCAAAATGTTCTCCTTTCACAGCTTGATTTCAGGCCTTATAAGCTTCTTCCTCATGGAAGGCAAGCCATTCTGTTACCATTTTGAACTGTTTCTAAGACAGAGAGCCCGCAAGAAGTTCTCCATCAAGTGATATTGCCGCCTCATATTCGCTGTAATATACATGAACATAAGGCTTGTTGTGCTGTTTATTATCCTTGAATAGTAGGATATATAACCATACCAGTAAAATGACTCAATTCAGGCGTAACGCACCTCCAATCTCTAGAATACAAATTGAAAATCAACACTTAAAGTTTACTGCAGTGTGTAATAGAAAGCAAATGTGTGGTATTTAAACCTTTTGAGAATTCTCTCAAACTCTTCATGACGATATTTCAGTTGTTGGAGTTGTATCTCTTAGGGCGGGTGCTATTCTTCCATCATACATTTTTTGACGGCTCTTAAGAGAATTCCCCTCGATCTATGAAAATTATAAGTTATAAGTTACACGTATAATTGAGTCAAATTGAAAGAAATATTTGAAGAGAACCTCCAAACGGCCTTCATTATTTGAGCTTATTTATTGTAGTAAATGTGTTGCGAACAGATATACATTTGAGTATTACTTGAGTAGGTTGGAGGTTGAATTATGCCAGCAGTTAAAACAGCAAATGTAAGAGGTTTTTGCAAAACTGTCTTCATGAATCTTGGCTTTGCCTTTTCGGCTAAAAGAGCATTTCTTCTAACTTCATAATACACAAAGTATTATTTCAGTTTTCAGAAAATGCTTTTTATCTCGCAAATCCAAAACCAATCTCCACAAAGCTCATTTTGCAAAAACCTCGTAAATGCAAGAATAGATTCAAGTATAAAGATGCAAGCTGAGAGTATTCTCTCTCAACTGGGAGAAATAGATGGAATATTATCACATCGATTTCGCTCTGCAGGCCAAAGAGCATCTGATAAGGAATTTATAACTATATTAAGAACGAGTTATCTTCCCCCATTGTAGCAAGAAGAATTATTACTTTAATTAAGGACGAGATAACCTCTCTTAAAACATCACCTATGAGAGTACAGACTGTATCTAAAGAGCCATGGTGTACACTTGGAGTTCGTAGAGATAGAGTCAAAAACTATTATATCTATTTCATGGTTGATGATGAGAACAAGATAGTACATGTGATTGCTATCATCTATGTTAGAAGGGATCAATCCCTACAGCTGGAAGAACTCGGTCTTAAATAACATAGTTTATTGTTGTTCTGTTGCATTTGCTTTTTCAATTGGCTAAAATCCTTTCATATTTTCACCTTATGAAAGAATTTTTCCTTATCTAGTGGAAAAAATTAACCCAATAACCTCAAATTGTAATGCTCTTTCTTACTATTTGTCTTTCGTCTTTTGCAAAAATCTCTATGCCATGTTTCTAGAATGCTTTTGCTATCTGTTCTTTAAAATAGGCACCTAATGCTTCATCTTCACAAAAAACATAGCAACCTTTTTGACCTCTAGAAAGAAGCGTTTTGTATGTATTTCTGATTATGCGATCTGCCAATTTTCTGTCTTTTTCTGTATAGACATGTTGGATTGTTTTATCTCTCTTAAGAAATCTTTCTTTGTAATTGGTTACTACTGTTTCATCTCTGTACTGCAGATCCTTTCCAATGATGATTCCTACATAGTCAAATTCAAGACCTTGTGTTGAGTGAATACAGCCAACTTGTTCGAAAGAAGAGGGATCTATTGCAAATTTGTCTGTAGAGAAGTTCCATTGTGCTTCAAAGCCACCTCGGATTCTAATATCAATGAGGCTTTTGTCTTTATCACTTACCCAAGGATAGCAATAACCAGCAATCATTCTAGCTTTGTTTCTTGTGTTTTTCTTCCTAAGAGCTTCTCTCATTTCACAAGCATCATCAAATACCTTAATATCGTAATCAATATCGAATAAATTGGTATTTGCTGTTTTTCTAATTTCAAGAAGATTATCTAGGAAAGCAAGATAACCATCTGAACCATTACATCGGAATTGAGAAGTGAGCTTTAAGTTGTCTCCACAGTGTACTATAGATCCAAGCATATGGGCTTGTTTTTTTATCTCAGCAACAGAGCCAATGTCTTTCATTGTGACAATTTGATCTTCATCAATAAAGAAAACACTTATCTTAGAAGCATTAATTATTTCTTTTATTTGATTTTCTCCAAGATTTGAATACATTCCAGATTTTAGATTAAGTCTATGCGCTTCATCTACTATCACACAGTCATAAATGTTAGGTCTTAAGTCATAAAAAGTTCCAGAACTTTTGAAGAGGTTCTTCAAATAACCTAAAGTATGTTTCCCTTTTGTAAGAGATTGTGAAAATACTGTTCTTGGGGCACTGGTTTTAGTGCAGTAAACACAAGAATAACTATTGTTAATTATTTTTGACAAGAGGTTAATTGCTATAACAGATTTTCCTGTTCCTGGTCCACCCTGAATAATAATAGTATGCTTTTCATCTTTGTTTATTGTGTTCTCAACAAGTTTTAGCACAGTAGCATAAGCAACTTGTTGCTCATCAATCATTTCAAATTCATCATTTCCATTAAGAATGCTGCCAACTGTATCTTGTAAAGATTTTGAGGGTTTTAATTTTCCATTTTCGATTATTTCAAATAAATTTTTATTAGATGGCTTTGAAACGCGGTCTGCAATAAAAGAAGATAGCTGTTCTCCATCTTCTTGAAGGAAAAGAGGAGCATCCTTAATTGCTTCATTATACTTTGGGTGGCAAATGTGCTTTCTGTTTGATTCCTTGAAATTATGTAAGTATGCGCAAGGTATGAGACTAATATTATTTTCTCTAACATCTTCGTTAAAATTCTCAATTAGTTTTGCATAAGAATAGGCTTGTTGCGATGGGTGAACAACCTCTCTATTAGCTCCGCCTGTGAAGGCGGTGACAATATTCTCTCTGCTTGTTGGTTGACAATCTTCCCATTGTTTTAACTCAACAATTACGACATTGTCATTTTCTCCATCCGAACCCGCAACCATGAAGTCAACTCTTTTTGAAGTTAAAGGTATTTGGTATTCCAAAGCAACAAGAACATTGTTATCAATACGATTATTTGCCACAATCATGCCCATTTGTGGAAGAGAAGCCTTCCAAGAATTGAATTCTGCAATGCTTTCTTTTGTTATGCCTAGTGAAACAAAAAGAGAATCAAGCCGGTTAGCTATTGTACCATTCATTATATCTCGTTGAAAGTTATATTTGGTTCCAGAATATACAATCATGTAATGCCTCAGAGTTCATCATATTTTTTGCTTGACCCATAGGATTTTTCAATAGGATATTTTTCTTCATTTCTTTTAATTTTTGCTTGAATTATTTCATCTAGATCAAGATTATAAGCGTCTGCAATGAGAATACAGTAGTTTAAAACATCAGCAAGTTCTTCTTTTATTCTATCCAGTTTATTTCTACATTCCAAATCAGAACCACTCCACTGAAAAACTTCTAATAGTTCTGAACTTTCCAACAAAAGCGATAGTGCTAAGTCTTTTGGATTATGGAATTGCTTCCAATTACGGTTATCCCTAAACTTCAATACCATGTCAATTGTTTGTTCTGTCACAGCCATATTTGTTCAAACTCCTTATGTATTTTATATTCCGTTTTTCCACTGTATGACAATGCCTCATTTAAATATGTTTGTATTTGATTTTGGATAATTAGAACAGGCTCTCAGGTATTTGTTATTTAGAAAATCCAAAACCAATTTCCACAAAGCTCATTTTGCAAAAACCTCTAAGAAGGCCAAAATTGTTTACATGTAGACAATTTGACCTAAAAACAACCCCTTTTTGTCTATTTTTTTGCAACACATCAAACACTGTCTCAAACAAAGCTAGTATATGGTTAATTGAAAAAGTAAATGCAACACAAAGCCGTCCAAGGTGAAGTTGCATTTT
>CAVDLI010000068.1:0-9094 GCA_963609725.1 bacterium
TCAAACTCAATTGCAAAAGAATTCAATTGCAACAGCCAATTGCAACAGCCAATTGCAATAAAGCTCAAATTTTTCAATCAAAATCTCTTGCAAACACAATATTGCTCAAATTTAATCTTCAATTCTAAAGCAAACTTTTTTCACTAAAGACGTCTCACCAAAAGAGACCCCGGTTTTATGCAACTCACCAGGAAAGAAAACAGCAAAACGCCCCTGCGTAGCTTGAAGTACAGAAACCGGCTCTGCATCAGTAAAACCAATATCACTAGAATTATTGAAATTCTCACATTGATTTTTCAATTCACGCCACGTTGTACTCATAAGTTCTTGCCCTTTTAGAACAATTTGAACACAAGTATGCTTTTTATGGAACTCAAATTGCTTACCGCCGGCACTTGTTCTATATTCTGACACAACATAAGACACTTTTTCGTCATATGTAGAGTACGTGCCACACTCTTTCTCATACACATCATCATGGTCCATGACAGACGCAACAACACGCAAAGCAGGCAGCACTGGAACATAAAGCTCAAGCTGGTCTAACGAATCAAAAATCATACTCACCTCTTCTTGACATCAACACGTAGATTGTCGTTTTTTGTAAAATAGCCCGATGTCCTTGCAAAATGGAAAATATACTGTTGGGCCACACCCGCATATTCTCCAAATATCTCTTTTGTTTGCTGTGGGAAAAATTCAGCCATAGCACGCTTCATCCAAACATCAAGAGGAAAACAATCAAGCCTGTGACATCCAAATAAAAGTGCACAATCAGCAACTTTTGGGCCAATCCCCTTTACTTTCATAAGAGCGCGTCTTGCATCATCTATTGGAAGTGTCTTTAGAGACTCCAAATCAATATCACCATAAAGAACAGCTTTTGCTGTATTTAGAATATAAGGAGCTCTAAATCCAAGACCAATGGATCTCAAATCTTTTTCACAAACAATATTTAGTGTTTTGGCACTTGGAAAACCGCCATTTCCAAAAACAGTACACATTTTGTCAATTATGCTCATAATGCGTTTTATATTGTTATTTTGAGATACTACAAAACTGCAAAGAGCTTCCCAAGAATCCTGATTTAGTATGTGTATACCAGGTGCATAAGAGCAAATATTTGCCATAACAGGCGATATTTTAGAAAAAGTAGTTTTAAGCTTTTCATAATCAAAACTTAAATCAAAATAATTTGACCAAAACGGATTTTGAGTGACTGGAGATAAATCATCTTGAGAGACAATTAGAGTCTTGCAATTATTTTCAACTCCCGTTTTTACAGTCCAAAAACCATTACAAAAACTTACTCTAAAGCACTGCCCGCTCAAAAGAGTTTCTTTGAGATTTAATGAACTTGCATTAACATGTGTTTCGTTAACATGTGCTTTTGTCTCTTGGCCCATGGTTTGGATTATAAAAACAAAATACGTCTTTAACAATTGCTCTAATACAATTGCTCTAACAATAGATAAGAGATAAAATTCAAGTATGAAAAAATTTGCTTTAATATTTTTGCTAATTTCTTGTATGTCAGTTCTTTTTGCACAAGCTGTAAAAGAAGAAAACAATGAAAGTATAAGACTTGGAGTAATGCAAGGCCCCACAGGTTTTTCAAGTTCAATGCTTGGAGATGTTGCAAACATTGAAGTATATCCATCTCCAAACGAAGTAGTTTCTCGTCTTGTCAAAGGAGAACTTGATATGGCAGCTCTTCCTGCAAATGCAGTAGCAACGCTTTATAACAAAGGTGTAGATATTAAAGCTGTAGCTGTAATTGGGGAAGGAATGTTGAGCATTGTTGGAACTAACGAAGATGCAACAACATTATTTGTTCCAGGAACCGGCGGAACACCAGACCACATGGCAAAACTTTTGTATTCACAATATGAAGCCAATTATTCTGTAACAGCACCGGCACAACTTGCACAACTTGTGATTGCCGGTAAAGCAGAACTTGCCATACTGCCACAACCTTTTGTTACAATGATTTTAGCACAAAACTCAAATGCAAAAATAATTGATAATGTACAAGAGAAATGGAAAGCTCTTACAGGTCAAGAGCAGTATCCAATGAGCATTTTGGTTGTAAGAAGCACTTACGCACAAAATAATATGTCTAAAGTTCTCAAGATAAAGTACGCTTATAAAAATTCTATTGAAAATATATTAAAAGACCCTGTAGCTGCCGGCCAAAAAATTGAAGAATTAGGTATTATGAAAGCAGCGCTTGCAACACCTGCAATTGAAAATTGTGCACTTGTGTATAAGGATGAAAGTCTCGCAAAAGATGAAGTGAATTCTTATTACAGTGTTCTTCTTAATCTTGCTCCAGATGCAATTGGTGGAAAACTTCCAAATGATGATTTTTGGCTGTAACTTAAAATCCAAACACCAAACACACAATAAAAAACGTCATTTGTGTTAACACGTAATGCATTTTGAAGTAGAATGACCTTTATGCAATTAGATTTCGTATTTTTCTTGAACACTTGCCTTTTGGGCATTGGCTTGGCTATGGATGCTTTTTCTGTATCACTTGCAAATGGTCTTAGAGAACCTAAAATGAGTTTTGCAAGAATGAGCCTCATTGCTGGAACTTTTGCAATCTTCCAGTTTGTAATGCCAATGACAGGATGGATTTGCATTCATACTATTGTTGAATACTTCAAAGCATTTGAAAAATTTATTCCTTGGATAGGTTTTGCAGTTTTAGCATATATTGGAATTGATATGCTCATTGAAGGCATTCATGCTAAGAGCGAGCAAGATGACAGCCACAAAGACAAGCTTTCATTTAAGAAGTTATTTATTCAAGGTGTTGGCACTTCTATTGATGCTTTGTCTGTTGGATTTACTATTGAGCAATATGATGTTTGGACAGCATTACTTGCATCTTTAATCATTGGAGTAATTACATTTGGAATTTGTATTACAGGTGTTCATCTTGGAAAACGCTTTGGTACAAAACTGGCAGGAAAAGCAACAATACTTGGTGGCATAATCTTAATTGCTATTGGCATTGAGATACTTCTTAGTGGTATACTCTAGTATTCTCTAAGAGAAAGAGGTTTACATGACCAAACAAAAAGACAAAACTTATAGATATGTATCAGTTTTATCTTCAATTTTCATAATCTTTGTTTGGTTTGCAGTCTCAAAATCTCTTAATGCACCAATTTTACTTCCTAGTCCCAGTGAAGTTTTAAGTACAATTATTGAAATATTCAAAACTAATGATTTTATTTCAAATGTAAGTGCAACAATAATAAGAGCCCTTATTAGTTTTCTAATAATAGTAATAAGTGGAACTCTTTGTGGAATATTGGCAGGACACTTTACAATCTTTAAGATGGCAATAATGCCCCTTGTTTCACTCTTTAAGGCAACGCCTGTTATGAGTGTAATTTTACTTGCATTCATTTGGCTCAAGTCTTCTTCTGTTCCAATATTTAGTGCTTTTCTAATGGCTTTTCCTGTTATGTTTGTTCAAACAATGGACGCATACTCAAACATTGACCAAAAACTTGAGCAAATGTGCGCAGTATATGACATTAAAGGGACAAAACGCATACAAGTTCTTGTAATTCCATCATTAGTACCATCAATCATCACTGGTGCAAGGCAAACTCTTTCTATGATTTGGAAAGTAGTAATTGCAGCAGAAGTAATTATACTACCAAAACAAGGTATAGGACGCTCATTGCAATTAGCACAAATACAGCTTGAAACATGTAAAGTTTTTGCATGGACTATTGTTGCTGTAATTCTTACAGTTCTTGGAGACACTCTTTTTGAGTTCTTACTAAAAAGTCTCCAGAAAAAATATTTTTCAAGGGAGGAAGAATAATATATGAAGATAGACTCTATCTCCAAGAATTTTGGAAAACAAGACATTATTAAAAACTTCTCTCTTGAAGTACCAGAAGAAAGTATTACTTGCATAATTGGACCAAGTGGATGTGGAAAAACAACCCTTTTGAATATTATCTCAGGTCTTATTAAACCAAATGAAGGAAGAGTTTCTTTTAGTAAAGAAGAACAAGGTATAAGTTATCTTTTTCAAGAACCCCGCCTCTTACCATGGTTTAATGTTTTAGAGAATGTAAAACTCGTACTAAATGGAGATGAAAATAAAGCTAGAGAAATACTTGAAAAAGTAGGTCTTGGAAGCAGTTTTTCAAAATATCCGCAAGAACTTTCTGGTGGGATGAAGCAAAGAGTTGCTATGGCAAGAGCTTTTGCTTTTCCTTCTAATGTTCTTCTTATGGATGAACCATTCCAGAACTTAGATGCAAAACTCAAAAAAGATTTACTTGATGTTTTTCTAAATCTTTGGAACACAACTCAAAACAAAACTGTTTTATGGGTAACTCATGATATAACAGAATCATGTCTTGTATCTAATACAATAATTTGCGTATCAAAAAGCCCAATGAAAGTTAATAAGACATTTCAAATTTCAATTCCAAGAAAAGAAAGGACGGCAGAAAACACTGCCGCCCTACAAGCTCAAATTTATCAAACACTAATTGTTTGAACGTTTATTGCAAAAACACAACTGAGGAAGTATTAAAATAATTTGAACAATTTATTTCGCTACAGTTCCTTGTTTATCATTTTACAACAACACGCATAATACGTTTCTTTCCAGAACGCAAGATTAGCTCGCCGTCTTTGGCTTCATCTTTTGTGATAACAGCCTTGATATCAGTGATTTTGTTGTCATTAACAAAACAACCACCGCCTTCAATAAGGCGTCTTATGTCACTCTTAGAAGAGCCAAGACCTGCTTCAAAGAAAAGATCAATAATGCCTTTGCCTTCACCAAGGTCAATATTGACTGTTGGCATAGCACTGCGGTCTGCACCACCACCAAAAGCAGCTTTTGCAGCTGCTACAGCTTTATTAGCTTCTTCGTCTCCATGAATTATCTTTGTAATTTCATAAGCAAGTTTTGCTTTTGCATCATTGATATTCACAGAAGGATCTTCATATTGAGATATTTCATCAAGGCTCATGAACGTAAAGAGTTTCATAAACTTGATAACATCGGCATCTGCTATGTTTCTCCAATATTGGTAGAAATCGTAAGGCGAATAAAGTGATGGGTCAAGAAATACTGCTCCCTGCTCGCTCTTTCCCATTTTTTTGCCGTCTGCTCTCATAATGAGGTTAAATGTTAAGCCATAACATTCAGGCCCGCCCATTCTTTGAATTAAGTCTATACCAGCTACAATATTGCCCCATTGGTCTGCGCCACCAATTTGAAGCATATTGCCATAATTTTTGTATAACATGTAATAATCATAAGATTGTAAAAGCTGGTAGTTGAATTCTATAAAAGAAAGTCCTCTTTCAAGTCTTTGCTTTACGCCTTCAAAAGTAAGCATGCGGTTTACAGAAAAGTACTTACCAACATCTCTTAAGAATTCAATATAATTTAATCCAACAAGCCAGTCTGCATTATTTACAATAATCCCTTTGCCGTAACCTTGTGGTGGCACTTCATCAAAATTGACAACTTTTGCAAGCTGTTTTGCTATGTTTTTTGCATTCTCTTCAATTTGAGAAGCAGGAAGAATTTTACGAAGTTCTGTTTTTCCTGATGGATCTCCAATAAGACCTGTTCCACCACCCACAAGTGCTATTGGTTTGTGGCCATGTTCTTGCAAAGGGTGCATGGCAAAGAAAGGAACTATGTGCCCCACATGAAGTGATGGACCTGTTGGATCTGTGCCACAATAAAATGTGACAGGCCCTTTATCCATTAGATTTGAAAGACCTTCCAAATTTGTACAATCTTTTACAAAACCTCTATCAATTAGAACCTGTAACGCTTTATTCATACCAATACCCCTTATACTCTTTTGTACTGTTTTGTTGCTTTTTTAATCTCAGAAACTAAGTCTGCAACTGGAACTCTCACTTGAGTCATTGAATCTCTAAAACGAAGTGTAACTGTATGATCCTTTAGTGTGTCATAATCAACTGTAACACAGTAAGGAGTTCCAATTTCATCCATTCTTCTGTAACGGCGGCCAATTGCTCCACTTTGGTCAAAGAATGTTACAAAATCTTCTCTAAGATCATGCTCCAATTTGTCTGCATATTCGCCAATGCCATCTTTCTTAACAAGAGGCAATACAGCAACTGTAACTGGAGCTACATTTGGATGGAAGTGCAAAACAGTTCTAACATCACCGTCTTCAAGAGTTTCTTCATCATAAGCGTCTGACAATGCCATAAGGACATTTCGTGTAAGACCTGCAGAAGTCTCAACAACATAAGGGATGTATTTCTCATTTGTCTCTGGGTCTAAGTAAGTTAAATCTTTTCCAGAGAATTTTTGATGTTGTGTCAAATCGTAATCTGTTCTGCTGTGAATTCCCTCAAGCTCTTGCCATCCCATTGGGAAGAGGAACTGAATGTCATAAGCATCTTTTGCGTAGAAAGCAAGTTCATCTGGTCCATGCTGATGCCATCTCAGATGCTCTGGCACAATACCAAGTTTATTGATATAGAAATTCATCCTTTGCTCTCTCCAGTATGGGAACCATTTTTCATCTGTACCAGGCTTACAGAAGAACTGCATTTCCATTTGCTCAAACTCACAAGAACGGAATATAAAATTCTTTGTTGTTATTTCATTTCTAAAACTCTTTCCAACTTGAGCAATTCCAAAAGGAATTTTCACTCTAGAAGATTGAACTACATTCTTAAACTCTGTGTATATTCCCTGTGCTGTTTCTGGTCTTAGATAAATTGTAGAAGCTGCATCTGCATCAGGGCCAATGTGAGTTGCAAACATTAGATTGAAATTTCTTGGGGCTGTAAATGTTCCTTTACTTCCGCAAACAGGACATGGGCCGTTCAAATCAATTTGGTCGGCTCTAAAACGGCTCTTACATTGCTTACAGTCAACCATTGGATCTGTAAAATTACTTACATGGCCACTGGCTTCCCAAACTTTGGAATGCATGAGAATGGAAGCGTCAAGACCAACTATGCTGTCATGAAGCTGTGTCATTTCTTTCCACCACAAGTCTCTTATGTTGTTTTTAAGTTGCACTCCTAATGGACCGTAGTCGTATGCGCCATTAAGCCCGCCGTAGATTTCACTGCTTTGGAAGATAAATCCTCTTCTCCTACAAAGCGATACTATTTTATCCATTGTTACTGTCATTTTCTCATCTTTTTCTTCAGCCATTTTTCTTTACCTCTTTTGTTAAAACTTCAATAGCTCTATCTATTCGCCTAAATGATTCTTCTTCTCCCAAAAGATGAATACAACTGAAAGGCGGTGGGCTTACTTGTAAGCCTGTAATTGCGGCTCTAAGTGGATTAAAAACTCCTGCATTCTTTATTCCAAGCCTTTGTGCAAGTTCACATAAGTCGTTTTGCATTTCAGAATCGGTCTTGGAATGTAAGAGGTCTTCTTTTACTACGTCCCGTACAGCCACAAGTGCGCCAAGTGTAGTTTTTGCATCCATTTTCTTTGGAATGAGAATTTCAACAGAAGGGTTGCCGTGGTCTTCCAAGAAGTCTGTCATGCCAACAATGTCTGAAAGAAGTGTAAGCCTGTCACGAACTCCAGGAACAAATGCAAGAAGTCTGTCATATTCGTCTTTCCCAATACGGCCGGCGTTTTCAAGATAAGGCAAAAGTAAGTTTGCAAGCTCAGTATCTGTCTTTTGTCTTATGTATTGAGCGTTAAACCAATCCAATTTTTGGTAATCAAATACTCCAGGTGCTTTGTTTATCTTCTCAAGAGAGAAACATTTTTCAAGCTCTTGGCGTGTAAAGAACTCTTTTTCTCCATCATAAGACCAACCTACCAAACTTACATAATTAAGTAGTGCTTCAGGAAGATAACCTTTTTGTCTAAAATCCCTGACACTTGTTGAGCCATGGCGTTTAGACAGTTTATGACCATCACTTCCCATTACCATTGGAAGATGACAGTATGTTGGAACTTCCCATCCAAAAGCTTCATAAAGAAGAACATGTAACGGCCCAGATGGTATCCATTCTTGTGCTCTCATTATGTGAGTTACGCCCATCAAATGGTCATCTATTACGTTTGCAAGGTGATAAGTTGGAAATCCGTCACTTTTAAGAAGTACTGGATCAGGACTTACATCTTTATTCTCTCTTGTGATATCTCCCATTAAGACATCATGGAATGTAGTACTTCCTTCTCTTGGAACTTTGAGCCTAATCACCGGCTTTAGTCCTTGAGCTTCCAAGTCTTTTCTTTGTTCTTCTGTCAAATCACGACAATGACCATCATATCCTTGGACTGGGCTTTTTTCTGCAATTTGTTTTTCTCTTAATTGTTCAAGCCTTTCAGGTGTGCAATAACAATAATATGCTTTTCCCATATCAACAAGTTTTTTAGCATATTCTTGATAAAGCGCTGTTCTTTCACTTTGAACATAAGGTCCACAAGGGCCACCCACAATTGGTCCTTCATCCCATTTTATTCCAAGCCAGTCGAGTGTGTCGTACAAATCTTGTAAAGATTCATCACTATAACGCTCACGGTCTGTATCTTCTACTCTAAGGATAAATTTCCCGCCACTTGAGCGAGCGAAAAAATAATTGAAGAGAGCTGTTCTTACTCCTCCAATATGTTGTAGTCCGGTTGGGGACGGTGCATATCTTACTCTTACTTCCATAATAGTGTGACTCCATTACCGCCTTATGTTTTACTCGAAAATGCCTTTTATATCAACGCTAAAAGCCTAAGCTTATAATCAAGCCCAAGGCCCCTCCTTGAGAAGTTTCAAGAGGTCAATTCTTGACCTAACGTTGGTCTTATCAAAGATGTTTGCAACGTGATTATTAACTGTATTTACAGAAATGGACAGTTCTCGTGCAATTTCTTTATTTGTATACCCTTCACAGATAAGTTGAATTACAGAAAATTCTCGCTCTGTAATCTTGTACTGCGCAAGACTCTCTAAATTTAATGTTGTAGGATTTTGAGCTTTTTCAATATCTAAATTAAACTTTGAATAATAGTAGACTAAAATAATTATAGAAAAAGCAAGTACATAAATTGGATTACTAAGTTCTTGTATAAATTTAA
>CAVDLI010000069.1:0-8823 GCA_963609725.1 bacterium
GCCAATTATTAAGAACAATGCTGTCAAATCCCACATTAGTATTAAAGTAAACAAGCTGTTAGATAATTCAGAGCCTGTTGCGAATAACTAATCCGCAAAGTCTTAAAAACTCTTGCGTCAGGGGTGGGATGATGTGACGTTGTCGCATTGTTATAATATTCTGTGTATTATAAGTTAGAAGAAATGCTCTTTTAGATGCAAAGTCAAAGTCAAAATTTCGAAGGCTTATTTTGCAAAAGTCTCTGATGGTGTTGAGATTTCTAGTACGCCCATTGGGCAAGCTTTTGCACATTGTCCGCAGGCAATACATTTTTTGGATACTTGCATGACAGTATCTTCTATCATGAGGCCAAAAGGACACGCTTCACGGCATTTGCCACAGTTGTTGCACATTTTTAAGTCTACAACACAAACTCCAAATTGGTTGCGACTTATAGCTCCTTGAGGGCAAACGCTAGCGCAACGACCACATTGGATACACGTTACAGGTCTTGTGATTATACCTTGAATACCACTTTGATTTCCAACGCCTTTGCGCTCGCGAACCTGTAAGAATGCAAGAGATGTTTTCTCTTGTTTGAAGAAAATCTTTGAACAAGTTCTCATGCATTCCATACATCCAATACATCGTGCATTTTTGTTAACAATGAGACATTTGACTTTTCGTTGAGTATTTGAGTCTTCATTGTATTCGTATGGTGTGTGTTCTATTGGAAGAGCAAACCTTTTTATACCATCAAGTCTGTAGTATGCGTCTGCAATACACGGAGCAGTTGGAATAGACGTGATTTCTCCCAAACCCTTGCCCCCATTTGCAATATCTAAGCCCGGTTTTTCAATAATTAGAGCAATGATATCAGGAACTTCATCAGCTCTAAATAATCCTAGTGAGCCATATTTTGCTAAAGGTTTACAATCTTTAAGAGGGTAGTTTTCTCGTAATGCGTACCCTGTACCCATTATAACTCCACCTTCTATTTGGCCCTCAACATTAGTAGGGTTGATTGCTCTTCCTACATCGTGAGCTGCAAGAATTCTATCTATCTTGTGAGTTTTTTCATCTAAAATGGCAACTTGCGTTGCATAACCATATGCGACATGGCTTTTAGGGTGTGGCTTATCACTTCCAAACGGGTCTGTTTGTGCAAGGTATTCTGCATAAAACTCTCTTCCCTCAAGATTGTGCAATACTTGTTTTTGTTCATTCCTTGAAAGCCCAGAAATATTGGCATTAGAATTTGATTTAGTATTTTTGCTAGGAAGAGTTTTAGAGACATTTTCTAGTGCTTCTCTCAAGCTAAGTGCAGCTTTCCGGGCAGCTTCTCCAGTTACAGTTGTGTGTCTAGAGCCAGATGTTGTTCCGCTATCTGGAGCCTTGAGAGTGTTTGCTTTTTCTTCCAAAACAAGGCTACCGTCAAGGCCTGTTATGTCGCAGATAATTTGTTTTAAGATTGTGCAAAGTCCCTGGCCAATACATGAGCCACCACAGTGAATTGTAACAGCAGCATCTTTGATTTCAAGATCAACACGCCCAAAATCCAAGAGTCCCACGCCAACTCCTGCATTTTTCATAGCACATGCAATACCTGCATACTTGTTGTTTTCATACTCGTTTTTTACAGCTTCAAGTGTTTCTACAAGACCTGTTGCGTTATCTACAATTTGTCCATTAGGGAGCGACTGTCCTGGTCTTATTGCATTTCTATACCTAATTTCCCAGTGAGATATGCCAATTTTATCAGCCATGTGGTTTAGCATAGATTCAATTGCAAAACATGTTTGAGTGACTCCAAAACCTCTAAATGCACCAGCTGGTGGATTGTTTGTGTAATAAGCGTATCCGTCAATTCTAAAATTTTGGTAATTGTAAGGACCTGATGCATGTGTGCAAGCTCTTTGCAAAACAGGTAATCCTAACGAGGCATAAGCGCCAGTGTCTGCAATTACAGTTGCACTTAGTGCCTGGATTATTCCGTTTTCATCACATCCCAAAGTAAAATCCATATCCATTGGGTGTCTTTTTGGATGAACAAGAATGCTTTCTGCTCTAGTGAGTTTCATCTTGCATGGACGCTGTGTTAGAATTGCTGCTAGTGCGCAAAAGTGTTGTACTGTAACATCTTCTTTGCCCCCAAAGCCACCACCAACATAACAATTTTCTACAATTACTTTTTCTGGAGGAAGGTCAAGCATTGGAGCTGTTTCACGTCTTGTATCATATACACTTTGATCTGTTGAGTAGATTTTTACAGCACCATCTTCAAGAGGGAAAGCAACAGCTGCTTCAGGTTCTAAGAAAGCGTGTTCTGTCCAAGGTGTTGAGTATTTTTCATGCAAAATAAATTTTGAATTTGCAAGTGCTTCATCTACATTGCCCCTGTCAACATGAGTATGTCCAAGAAGATTTCCATTTTGACATTCTTCGTGCACTTTGGGTGCATCTTCTTTCATTGCGTCATATGGAGAAGCAACAAAAGGAAGAACTTCATACTCAACTTTGACAAATTCAGCAGCCTTGCGTGCATCTTCGCAAGTCTCTGCAGCAACAATGCAAATCACATCTCCAAGGTAGCGAGTTATGCCTCCAATTGGAATCATTGCATCCCAATCTTTAAGAATATGCCCAACTTTTATAGAACCTGGAATATCTTTGGCTGTAAAAATTGCAAATACACCGGTTGCTTCCATTGCCAATGAAGTATCTATTGAAAGTACTCTTGCACGCGGATATTTAGATCTAACTGCAACAATATGTAGCATGTCTTTTGCATAAATATCGTCTGGATATATGCCAACTCCTGTGACTTTATCTTTGACATCAACGCGGGGAATTCTTTCTCCAATACGCCAATTATGTTTATTTTTGAGATTTGTCTCACTATTTTCTAGACCGATATTTTTGTCTTCTCTGAATATTTGAGCTGCAAGTTCAATAGCTTTGACAATCTTGGCATATCCTGTACACCTGCATATATTGTTTCTAAGAGCGTGCCTTATTTCTTTTTCTGTAGGGGAGAGATTTTCATCTAAGAGTGCTTTTGCACAAATGACCATGCCTGGAATACAAAATCCACATTGGACAGCTCCTGCTTCTCCAAAAGCATAAGTAAAAATATCTTTTTCTTTTTGTGTTAAGCCCTCTACTGTTGTGACTTTTTTGCCTTCCATGTCACTTACCATGAAAGTACATGCTTTAACAGCCTTGCCGTCAACTAATATTGTGCAAGTTCCACAAGCTCCCTCTGAGCAACCATTTTTAACAGAAGTCAAATGAAGGTCATCTCTTAAGTATCTAATGAGTTTTTTGTCATTATCAACAATATGCAGAGTATCGTTTACGAAAAAGGTTGTACTCACACCCTTATCTCCCTATTACTCAAAATTGTATGTCACTAACAACGGTATGTCAAAGAAAAAACAAAATTTGTTGCAATCTGTTGCATATTTTTGTGTCTTATAATTTCATTCCAAGGTATTTTTTCAACGAAATTATGTAATCTTTTAATTGTGCAAGAATTTGTTTGTCTTTTGGACTTAAGCTTGTGTCTTTTAGTTTTTCAACAATTTTTCTTTCTACGAAATTAATATCATTTATTTCGTTTGATGGAGGACATAATAGTCTTGTAGAAGCAAAAGATTTCCATTTTTTCAAATTTTCTTCGTCAAGAAGTGTAGGGTAGCTACGGCATACATGTCTCCATAGCAGTTGCGGGCAACGAGGATCTTCAAAATCAAGTTTAAGAGAAAGCCTTTTTGACGGGGGAGTGTTAAGTATTAAGTCAAATAAATCTTTATCATGATTTGGGAAAAAAGTTGTGTATATTGCATAATCTGGGTCGTTTGCTATTTCATAAGGCTCTTCTTCTCCCAATCTTATTTTTTCAATAAGAGAAGGCCTGTTGAATAATATGCTTTGGTACCTTTCTAAGCATAGTTTAAGATCAATGCCCAATCTAACACTATCTTCAAAAGACAATGTATTTATGTTAGCTATAAAAGGAACTTTGTTTATTGATATCTTAAAAAGTCCCGGAACTTTATAAATGTTTTCTTTTGTTGCATCTAAAAGCGGTGTTATGTCTTGTCTTAAATCAAAACACACTACATTGTTTTCATAATTTGAATGTGGAGTAATTGGAACAATGAGAGAAGTACAGCCTTGAGGGCTTGTAAATTGAGCACTTGTATATACAAGCATTTTGGGTTTTTCTTGTGTGCTTAGTAAGTTTTTTACAACAACTTTATTTCTGAGTTTTAGATAATAAGAAAAAAGTTTTGGTTGTTTCTTTTTTATGAGTTTGGCTACAGCAATAGTAGCATTTACATCAACCATTGCATCATGAGCTCCAGTTTGATCAATGTTATTTGCTTTAGTGAGCTCTGTTAGCTTAAAAGTTGGATTCCCGTTTTCTTTTGTAGTTGGCCAATTTATACCACTGGGTCTTAAATCGTGAGTTGCACGTACTAAATCAATTATGTCCCATCTTGAGCAGTGATTTTTATATTCTCTTTCATATGGGTCTATGAAGTTACGGTAAAACAGATTGCGAATAAATTCATCATCGAATTTTAATGTATTAAATCCACAAACACATGTGTACGGCTCGCTAAAAATATCATTTATTTTTTGTGCAAATTCACATTCAGGAATGCCTTTCTCTTTTACTTCTTGAGGTGTTATCCCCGTTACAAGGCAGGATTGAGGATCTGGCACATAATCTGCTGCTAATTTGCAGTAGAGAATTACAGGTTCTCCAATTGGATTTAAGTCCATATCAGTTCTTTGTCCTGCAAATTGTGCTATTCTGTCATAGAAAGGAGAGAGTCCAAAAGTTTCAAGATCATACCAAAAGAAAGTATTAAGTGTGAGCATAAACATACTTTAACACAAAAAAACTTGAAAACAAAGCAAAATGGGGCTTATAGTTTATTACTAGATATTATTATAGACAAATGACAAGACGTTTTTTTATATTTGGATTGATAATTTTGTTAGCCTTTGAGGGGCTTTATGCCACAGATTCTGAGATGCCACCTACTTCTGAGGAAGTAGGGGATGCTTTGACTGTAATTATGGATTGTCTTTCTGCTTCTATTGTAACTTCTTGTACTGATTCAAATATAACCTTACCAAACTGCACTGTTTCTATTGGTCAAACTACAGGATTGCCATTAAGAGTAGCTTTTTTTCTTGCAGACCCTGCTGAATATCTTGTAGCATTGGCTCCGTCTAGTGAGGGTTCAAATTTTTTATCTACACTTTTTTCATTTTTGAATAATGCTATAAAAGACCCTTTGATTTCTGCTGTTTACATGTCAATGGCTTCTAGAGGTTATTCAAATGGAGATTATTTATTATCGGGCTCAATAACATTTTCATATCCAAATGAAGTGTCCTTTGATGATGTGTTTCAAGTGTGGACTTCCAGGGTAAATACTGGTAATAGCATTGAAATGACAGTTGAAATGGGGCTGTATGGGCTTAAAATGGAAAGACCTCTTTATATTAACGGCGTTTTTAATATGAGCGTTGACGATGACGGGGATATTGTTGTGCAATCTGTTGGTGAGTATAGAATTAATACTTTTTACTTTGTAAATGGCGAGTTTAAGTTTTAGAGTTTTTCAAGATTTAGTTTGCTTTTTTCATAAAAGGGGAGGCGTAAAATGATGGTTCAAGTAGAGGAGTTTTTGAATAAGCATAATCTAAACCCTCAGAGTATAAGCATGGATGGTCTTTGCAAATACTTTATTAGAGAAATGGAGAAAGGCTTAGTTGGTCATAAAAGTTCTCTTCCAATGATTCCTAGTTACTGTTCTCCTAATGCAATGCCAAGTTCTGGTGAAAAAGTCATTGTCATAGATGCAGGTGGAACAAATTTGCGTACTTGTGTTGTTGAATTTGATAGTGCCTTGCAACCTGTGATTAGAGATTTTAAGAGTACTCGTATGCCAGGTTATGAAAAGGAAGTTTCAGCTCATGAGTTTTTTGATTCTTTTGCAAATGAAGTAGAACGTCTCATAGATGAAAGTGACAGAATTGCTTTTTGTTTTTCGTATGCTGCAAATATTCTTCCTAACCACGATGGCATTCCAATTGGATTTAGCAAAGAAATTAAGGCTCCTGAAGTAGTAGGTATGCATCTTGGAGAAAATTTGCTTTTACATCTTGCATCACGAGGGCACGACGTTTCTTCTAAGAAAATTATTATCTTAAATGATACTGTTGCAACTCTTCTTGCAGCTCTTTCTCATAATACAAACTCTAAATATGACGGTTGCGTTGGGTTTATTTTAGGAACTGGCACAAATACAGCTTATATTGAGCAAAATAGTAAGATTCACAAGCTCCCAGAGGGTCATCCTATGAAAGGCTCTCAAATTATTAATGTTGAATCTGGATGTCTGAATATTTGTCTTGGAGATATAGATAAAGAATTTCTAAATAGCACTGTAAATCCTTTGACATACAATTTTGAAAAAATGATAAGCGGTGCGTATCTTGGGCATTTGGGGTGGCACATTATTTCTACAGCTGTAAAAGAAAATCTTTTTAGTCCTTCTTTTGTTTCTCGTTTTAATGAACTTGCACCAAGTTCTAATTGTATTGAACCAATAGAAATAAGTTCATTTTTGGCTCGTTATCACGTTAGTTCTTTTGAAGGCTCTAGTGCTTGCGATTATGCAGATTATTATGGTGGCACAGGTCTTTTGTTAAAATGTGTAGGCTGTGATTGTGTAAATAGTGAGTTTGTAAACAGTGATTGCATGTGCAGTGATATAAATAGTGATGTACATAGAGATGTACATAGTGACGCAAATTATGCTACTGATGCTAAGATTTTATATGAAATATTAACAGCATTTATTTCAAGAGCTGCAAAACTTACAGCTGTAAATCTTGCAGCTGCTATTCTCATGACAAAATTTGGAAAAGACCCTAACCATCCTGTTTTGATTAATGCAGATGGCACTACATTCCATAAAACAACTTATTTGAAAAAGTTTACTCAAGAATATCTAGATGAATATCTTTCTCAAAAGGGAAGAAGTGCTGTTATTATAAAAATTGAAAAATCTCCAATCATAGGCTGTGCTATAGGTGGCCTAACTATTTAGAGAGGTTTTTCAAAAACCTCTAGAGATTTGTTATTAGACTCTTTACTAGAGTTTGTGTCCAATTTATTCTCAATTAACATAGTTGTGACAGAAAGTATTTCGTTTGAATATTTTTCTGCAATATTTAGTGCAAAATTTTCCATCTTTTTAATTATTGCGGGATCTGTTTCATCCATCTTTATTGCAATGTCTAAAGGCTCATCTATGCGAGTATAATCAACATCACACATGTTTTCTAAAACATAATCTACTGTACGTTTTTGGGCTGTTGAATACATTGGGCTTACTTGATCTACCCAACTTAGAAGGCCAAATGTGTCTTCAAGTGTCATTGTGTGATTTTTGCCTGAAGTACTAAATGAAATTACATGGAATTTCTTACAGTTAGGGTAGAGTTTTTTTGCTTCTATATAAGCAAATAATGCCGGATTATTTGCAATAACTCCTCCGTCTACTAATATTTGACCATCTTTTATAAGAGGTGCAAAATATGTGGGAGCAGCGCTTGTAGCTCTTGCTGCATCTTTTACAAGAAATTCCTTATTTTCGTAACTTTTTAATAAAGCAGGACTTCCAGTTGAAAGGTCATAACTCATAATTAATGTTGGAACAGTCGCTTGCTCGAGCGTTGATTGTCCAAACCACTGGTCAAGCATCATTTCTATTCCAAATGCGGGATATTTTGTTGATGTTATTTTTCTAAGTCCTGTGAAAGTTGATGTTGGGAAAATTGTTTTTCCCATACACATATATTGCTCAAGAATATCATCTAAGTTTACTTGCGGTGCATTTTTACAAATTTTGTACCCAAAAGAAGTTGGGCATGTTAAAGCAAGTGAAATAAGACCTCCTGTTGAAGTTCCTGCAACCAAATCAAAATAAGATTCAAGACTATCTTCGCCACCACATCTTCTTATTTCTTCTTCTAGTTTTTTTATGAAAATCATTGGGATTATGCCCCGCATACCACCACCATCTATGCAAAGAATAAATCTTTCTTCTGGTTTTTCTTTTTTAGGTTCTTCTTTTAACTCTTCCTCTTGTTCTTCTTTTGGTGCTTCAATTGCAAGAAGTTTTGATTTCTCTTTGTCTTTTTTTATTGCAATTCTTTTATTTCTATATTCTTGTATTTTTGTTTTTAGTGTATTAAGCAGTTGTGATATTCTCATGCAACTAAAAATGATATATTTATTGCCAAGGGTCAAGATAAATGAAACTAAAAGATGAAGTAGATACAAATTCTGATTATTATTCTGCAAACTTATCTAGTTTGTATTCTCACTGTACGTTGTGTCCAAACAATTGCAATGTTGATAGAGCTTCTGGTAAGGTTGGGCGTTGTGGTCAAACAAATCAAATAAGAATTGCATGGGTAGGTCTCCATAAGGGAGAAGAGCCTCCAATTTCAGGAGACAAAGGTTCCGGAATGATATTTTTTTGTGGATGTCCATTACACTGCCAATACTGCCAAAATTATCAAATTAGTGGATTTTGTGAAAATGCTTCACATTACGATGGCATTGTTGTTTCTGAAGATGAGCTTTCCACTTTAATGCTTGATTTGCAAAATTTGGGAGCCTCTTCAATTAATTTAGTTACGGGAACGCATTATATTCCGTCAATTGTTATTGCTTTACAGAATGCTAAAAAAAGAGGTTTAACACTTCCTGTTGTTTGGAATTCTTCAGGATATGAGAGCGTTGA
>CAVDLI010000070.1:0-8667 GCA_963609725.1 bacterium
GCGTATCCGTCATCGCCTAGATAACCGCCAATGCTCTCGCTTATATCTTCTACAACCTTTATTGAACCATAATTGCAAGGCTCAAAATATGTTGTTTGATCGTTATATTTCATTGGAAGAGTACCAAAATTCTCATATAAAAGAAGGATATTGGCCTCGCTTTTTATTACCAATTCTTCTTGCGGACAGCCATTTTCATTGTCAATGTCAACATACACAATTTGTGCGCCCGTTGCTTCTATTACCTCTTTATAAATTGCGGGCGACAATGGGGACACTGCAACCTTAGAGCCCTCTTTTGCGCCGGCCATTTTTAGAGTTTCAGCAAGACAATGCGGATACGTTCTATAAGACGACGCACTTACAGCTCTTGTAATATTTGAATACGCTTGCATAAAAGATTGGACTTTCTCTCCTGGGCCGATTTTCTCGTCTACCATTGTTTGGAGAACACTATCCATATCTTTTCGTTTCAATGTGGGTTTATAGAAGCAAATCATGTTTTGAGTTTACTCCAAAAACAAGCCTTTTTTCAATTAAATTGATTTTGTACAGAAATGGTAACAACAAGTGCTCATAATGCAATTGAGGATTGTTCTGCTATGTTATAGAATTGATAGAAGGAGGATTTGAAAATGCTCAAACTCAACCGCAAAAGAACCTGCTTGATAGGTTTTGCTTTTTTTGGAATTTTACTTCTTTGGCAAGTTTATGATTCATGGTGTCCAACTCTTCTCACAGAAATAATTAAAAACAGAATGGGAACTCAAGACGAGTTAGAAATTCAGTGGATAGTTGGTATTATCATGGCTTGCGATAATCTTGCAGCTTTAATTTTACTGCCAATATTTGGTTCTCTTTCAGACAAGACAAAAACTCCAATTGGAAAACGTATGCCATACATTTTGGTTGGAACATTTGTTGCAGCTATTGCTTTCCCTTTTATTCCTCTCTTTTTCCATTTGAATAAAATTGGAGCAATGGTAACAATGATGGCTATTGTCCTCGTTTTCATGATGATGTACAGGAACCCTGCTGTTGCACTTATGCCAGATATCACTCCAAAACCTTTAAGAGCAAAAGCCAATGGCATTATTAACATAATGGGTTATCTTGGTGGCGCTTTTGCAACAGTTTTGGGAATGGTCTTTGTACTGTCAAGCTACATCAAAGGTCAGCACAACCTTATGACGATTGAGCTTCCATTCTTAATTGCATCTGTTTTAATGGTCATTTCTGCTCTTGTTTTGTTCTTTACAATTAAAGAAAATAAAATTGCAGAAGAAATCAAAGATGAAATGGAAGAAGGCGAACGCCTTGCTGCAATTGCAGATCCTGTTGATGATGACAAGCCAATGTCCAAAGCAAATAAAATCATGCTCTTTGCAATTCTTGGAGCAGAATTTTTGTGGTTTATGTCAGACAATGCACTAGGAACTTATCTTAACAATTATGTAATTTATGCTTTGGGTGCAGCTTCAAGCAAGACTTCAACTTTGGTTATTTTTGGAGGCCTTGCTTCTGTTATTGGTTTTGCAACTGCAGGTTTTATTGCAGATAAGATTGGAAGAAAATGGACAATTTCAATTGGTCTAATTCTCACTTTCTGTGGCTTAATCTTAATGTGCTTTGTACGAGAAAGTACAGCAACATATGTTGATAAACTTGGAACTACATACAATGTATTCCCAACTCTTCTTCTTGTTGTTTGGATTATCAAAGGTTATGGAATGGCTTTAGTTCACAACTGCTCATTCCCAATGGTTGTTGAGCTTTGCTCATCTAAAAACATTGGAAAGTTTACAGGTTATTACTATGCATCCAGCATGAGTGCACAAACATTAACACCTGTTCTTTTGGGTTTAATTCTAAAAGGAACAGGAGCATGGAGTGTTCTTCCAAAATATGCTGCAACATTAACTTGTCTTAGCCTCTTAGTATTTACGCTTTGTGTTAAGAACATTAAAACGTCCAAAGTAGCTAACGCAAAAGGTCTTGCTGCCCTTGGAGAAAGTGACGACTAAGAGATTTTGTAATAGTTAATAAACAATTATAAGAGGTTTTTACAAAAGTCTCAAAAACCCAATACTAGGGATATCATAAAAACATTGAGCTGTAACAAAAGTAGTTTTTGACTTAGCGTTACAGCTCTTTTTTATTTTACAGATTTCACAACTTTTACAGAACAATTGCATTTGCGGATGCAAGTTGGTACAAAGTGTTACCACAGTAACATTTTTGTAAGAAAAATCACGACTTCTTGTAAAAAATAACAAAACTGGCTTGCTTAAAAAACGCAACTGTGCTTTATTTGTCGCCGAGGGACTTACATGCAAATTAAACTAGAAAATCTAAAGAAAGAATATGGAGCTATTCATGCAGTAGAAGGCATAAACCTTTTTGTCCCTGAGAACCGCATTTTTGGCATAATTGGTCGTTCTGGAGCAGGTAAAAGCACGCTGGTAAGACTCATGAGCTTACTAGAAGTTCCAGATGACGGCAAAGTTTTTTATAACGATAAGCGTGTTGATAATCTTTCAAAAGAAGAACTTATATCTCAAAGACGTAAAATTGGAATGATTTTTCAAAGTTTTAATCTGTTTTCTTCTAGAACAGCAGGACAAAACATTGCATATCCAATGGAAATTTGTAGTTATCCAAAACAAAAAATTAAAGAAAGAGTTCACGAGCTTTTGGAACTGGTAGGGTTAGAAGATAAATTTAGCGCTCCAATATCCACATTAAGCGGAGGTCAAAAACAAAGAGTTGCTATTGCTAGAGCATTAGCATGTAATCCAGAAGTCTTGTTCTGTGATGAAGCAACAAGCGCTTTGGATCCACAAACAACAAAATCAATTCTTGAGCTAATTAAAGATATTCAAAGAAAGATGAATTTAACAGTTGTGATGATTACTCACCAAATGGAAGTCGTAAGAGATGCTTGCGACTTTGTTGCTGTATTAGACAAAGGCAAGATTGTAGAAGAAGGCTCTGTAAAAGAGCTATTTGCACATCCAAAAACTGATGTCTCAAAAGATTTTCTTTCAAATCTTACAACTGTAGATGCAGACCGCAGTTCTATGGTGTTTTGGTCAAATGTTCCAGGTCGTTACACTTTAAGATTTTCAGGAGGAACAGCAGACTCTCCTGTTATTTCAGAGCTTGCTCGCCAATATGGAGTTGTTTTTAACATTAGAGGTGGTGGCATTCAGCACGTTGGAGGAGAAGACTTTGGAACACTTATTTGTGATATAAGCGGAGAAACACAAGCTGTTAATACAACAATTGAAAAACTTAAGGAAAACAAAATAGTAGTTGAGGAGGCACAAGCATGACAAATACATTAAATAGTGCTATGTGGTCCCTTATTTTGCAATCAGCACTGCAAACACTTGAAATGGTTTTCTTTTCAACTATCTTCTCTATTTTGCTTGGACTTCCACTAGGAATTCTTCTTTGTGTTACACGAAAAGAAGAACAAGGAGGTCTAATGCCAAGACCTGTTTTGAATAACATATTGGATAAGACAGTCAATGTACTTCGTTCTTTTCCTTTTATTATACTCATGATAATTTTGTTTCCAATTTCACGACTTCTCGTTGGAACAACAATTGGAACAAAAGCAACCATTGTACCGTTGTCAATTGCTGCAGCTCCATTTGCGGCAAGAGTAATTGAGACAGCACTTAAGGAGGTGGATACGGGGGTCATTCAGGCCGCCCGCTCCATGGGTTCAACAAACCGGCAAATAATTTTCAAGGTTATGATTCCAGAAGCACTTCCTTCTTTGGTATCTGGTGTAACACTTACAATCATTAACCTTGTTGGATATTCTGCAATGGCAGGAGCTATTGGCGGTGGCGGTTTAGGAGATCTTGCAATACGATATGGATACCAGCGTACGAGAACAGATGTCATGATTGTAGCCATAGTAATAATCTTAGCCTTTGTTGAACTTGTCCAATTTGTAGGAAACAAAATAAGTGCCAGTATTTTGGCAAAACGTTAAGGAAATCAATCATTTGTGAGGTTTTTGCAAAAACCTCTTGTAAAAAAATTAGGGCATTAGTTTATACAAATGCCAAGGAGTTAATATGAAAAGAGCTGTTTTATGTGTGGTTCTTGTTTTAGTATCTTTTGTTGTGTTTGCAGGTGGCGCACAAGAGAAGAATTCAAATAAGATTGTTGTTGGAGCTACCCCGGTTCCTCATGCAGAAATGTTAAATTTGATTGTTGATGACATGGCTCAACGCGGATACGAGCTTGAAGTCAAAGAATTTACTGACTATGTAACTCCAAACACAGCATTGGAAGACGGTCAACTTGATGCAAATTTCTTCCAGCATATTCCTTACATGGAGTCTTTTAATGCAGAGAAAGGTTATCACCTTGTAAATGCAGGAGGAATACATATTGAACCAATAGCCCTATACTCAAAGAAATACAGCTACAGTGCAGATATTCCAGATGGCGCAACTATTGCTATCCCAAATGATGCAACTAACGAAGGAAGAGCCTTGTTACTGCTTCAAAGTGCAGGATTAATTGAACTTTCAGAGGACTCTGGTATAAGTGCAACAGTCTTGGATATTAAGAATAATCCACACAATTACAAGTTTGTTGAAGTAGAAGCAGCATCACTGCCAAAAGTTATTGATGATGTGGATGCAGCTGTTATCAACGGAAACTATGCTATTCCTGCAGGACTTAGCGCATTAAACGATGGACTTCTTGTTGAAGGTGCTGACAGCCCATATGTAAACATCATTGCTGTAAAAGAGGGCAATGAGAATAATCCGGCTATCAAAGCTCTTGTTGAATGCTTACAAAGCCAGAAAATTAAAGACTGGGTTTCTGAAAATTATCCTAATGGCGAAGTCGTACTAGTTTTCTAAATTGCAAGTTAGTTTCTAAATTAGAAAACCAAGAAGTTTTGCATTTTTTGTAAAAACTTCTCTAAAGCAACTTTTGGAGTTTTATTTAGTAGCTCTAAAGGTTGCTTTTTTATATCTCAACTTGTAGAAATTTTGCCAAAACACTTATAACAATATTTAATCCAAAACCAAATCTAAACCGCTTTTTGCCTTAAAAAGGCTTAAAATGCTCTTGAAAATTGTAATAAGAATGCAACTTATTTGTTTGTGAGTAGGGAGAATTCACACTTATGAAAGTTCTTATATTGGGATTAAGTCAAATTGGAGGAGGCTTGGATGCTGCCCTTTATTTTGTTACTCACGGCCATCAAGTAAGAGTCACAAATATAAGAAACGAGTCTATACTTTCAGAATCAATTGATTTTCTCAAAGAAAAAGGTGTTGAATTTACATATTCAAATACAATTACTGAAAATGACACAAAAGACACTAGCAGTTCTGGCAAAGAAAAATCCTCAAAACAAGCATTACAAAAAGACATCCAGTGGGCCAATTTAATAGTAAAAACACACAGTATAAAACACGAATATTTTGATATCCCTTCTACAAAAAAAGTCGTAAGTGACATCTCAATGTTATTTTCAAGCCTTTATGATAATCCGCAACTTGCAAATACACATCTTATTTGTGTATCAGGAGCAAGGAGCAAAACTACAACAGCAAGTGCATTGTACCATGCGCTAAACTACTATGGTAAGAACGCTCACTTATGCGGGAACATGGGAATATCGGGCTTTTGTGAATTAGAGCGTATAGAAAGTGGAGATATCCCAAATTACATCATTTGCGAGCTCTCTTATTCTCAAATACGCGATACTATTGAGCTTATGAATTGGCAGCTGCCACAAGTATATGTGTCAGTATTCACAGGAGGAGGAAGTCTTAGCCATAAAACAAGTGACGGCGCAAGTCACAATTCAATAGAAAGCGCAAATAACGACAAAACCAGTAAAGGTGGAATTGAAATTGAGGATGTCCCATTAATACTTACAGGTGAAAGTGATTATATTATTTGCCCAAGAGAAAACAGAGATCTCTTTATTGAAACTTTTAACAAGAAACAACGAAGCGTTATAGCAGTAGAGAACACTCTCATACAAATGTCAAAAACTTTGCCACATTATATGATGTGGGCTTTTGCTACATTGCGCAAACTTGGGTATACGGCATCTCAAATCAACAAAGCACTCAAATCTTTTAAGGGTATTCCCAACAGAGGAGAGCTCATATTTAGAACTAACTCTTGTATGTTTGTAAATGACAGTTCTTCCTCAATTCCAGAAGCTGTGGGTTTTACTTTGGATAATTTTGACAATATGCCAGTACATCTAATTTGCGGAGGTATTGGAAAATCTTTTAATCCAAGTGCTATGAGCTCTTATATTAAAAAAGTATCATCTCTACACCTTTTAGATGGATCTTTTACAAGTGAGAAGTTAATCCCTTTTTTGGAAGAAAACAACATATCTTATAACGGCCCATTCAAAGACATGGAAAGTGCCCTACTTTCAGCTCTAAACTCCCTTGGAAATCTCAAAGAGTCTCAAAAACTCATGCAAGTCATATTATTATCACCAGGAGTGCCCGCACAGTTTGATTACCGCAATGAATTTTTCAGAGGTGAAAGTTTTCGTAAAGCAGTAGAGAAACTTGTAGAAAAGAACCTCACAGAAGCGCACAACGCGTAAGAGTTTATCAAGAAATACGTTGATATACTTTTGTAAAGGCTCTTTATAAAAGCACTTTGTAAAGGCATTTTGCAAAGAAGTATCTTATTTGTTATAGATGTGTTTGTATTCTTCAAACTGCAACGCAACTTTGGTCTTACACTTACCACAACCTGTGCCATAACCTGTAAGACGCTGTAAGTCTTCTAAAGTCTTTGCTTTGTCTGTTTTAACAAGATCTTCAATCATTTGGTCTGTAACGCCTTTACACTCACAAATAATTTTTGCAACAGACTTTTTATAAGGGTTCTCTAATCCATTTTTCTCAAGATAGTCATCAATTGCAGCTCTAAGAGCCTTGTCACCCAGAACTGAACAGTGGAATTTGTGTTCAGGAAGTCCACCAAGAGCATCAGTAATCATTGCAGGAGTAATTTTGTATGCTTCTTCAAGCGTCATTCCTTTTACAAGCTCACTCATCATTGAAGTACTAGCAATAGCACTTGCACAACCATAAGTAAGCCAACGTATGTCAAAGATTTTTCCATCTTTTACTTGAATTCCAACACGCATTTGGTCGCCACAAGCAAGAGAACCTACTTCTCCAACGCCATCCGGCTCCCAGTTTTCATCTTTTTTCCAAATATTTCTAGGATTCATGAAATGATCTTTAACAGTATCAGTATATACCCATTGGGTCATAAAACTATCCATATTTACCTCTTTACAACCTCATTCAATTTTAGCGAGTTGAAATCTCTCTAAGCCTTTCAATAATAGGAGGAAGAACCTCTAGCACATAATCTACATCTTCCATAGTATTATAACGACCAAAAGAAAACCTAATTGAGCCATGCGCAAGCTCAACGTCAAGCCCACAAGCAAGAAGAACATAACTTGGCTCAAGAGAACCAGTAGCACAGGCCGATCCCGTTGAAACAGCAATTCCTCTCATATCAAGCATAAGAAGTATTGATTCACCTTCTACATTCTCAAACGAAACATCCAATGTCCCCGGAAGACAATGTTCTTGGCTCCCATTTACAACAACATGTGGAACGGCCTCTAGAATGCCCTCTCTTAGTTTTTCACGCATATCCCACAACCTGTCGTGTTCTTCTTTTATGCCTTCTTTAGCAAGTTTTGCAGCAACTCCAAGACCATAAATAGCAGGAGTATTATATGTACCTGCTCTTCTCCCATGTTCTTGTTCTCCTCCATGTACAAAAGGCTCAAATGGGGTTCCTTTTCTTACATAAAGAACACCAACGCCTTTTGGGCCATAGAATTTATGTCCACTACAAGAAAGAAAATCCAAATCCCACTTGCGACATGAAACTTCAATCTTTCCTATAGCTTGAGTTGCATCAGTATGAAAGAGTGCTCCACAAGAATGTGCAAGATGACTTATTTTCTCAATCTCTTGAATAGAACCTGTCTCGTTGTTTCCTGTCATTACAGAAACAAGAACAACATCAGGACCAAGCATTTTCTCAAGCTCATCAAGTTTAACACGGCCTTCATTGTCTACAGGTACCATGTCTACTGTAACGCCTTTAGTCCTTAAGTATTTGACAGTTTCCATAATTGACGGGTGTTCTATAGTTGTTGTAACAATACGGCCTTTACCGTTTTTTTCAATTATAGAGCGAGCTATCTCAAAAATTGTATTATTGGACTCAGATGCGCCACTTGTAAAAGTAATTTCAGAAGCATCACAATCTATGAGTTTTGCAACATTATTTCTAGCTTCTTCAACAAGAGCTCCCGCTCTTCTTCCAAAAGTATGCATGCTAGAAGCATTTCCATAAACACTAGACTCTACTTGAGCAACAGCCTCTTGGACTTCAGGAGCAAGCTGTGTTGTAGCATTATTATCTAAATAAACTATTCTTTTTGTAATATCCATTTTCTAAAGAACTCTCTCACCGCAAAAATAGCCTTTGAAAGGATATTCGTCAAGACAGTAAGAAGTCTCTAACATAAGAGGTTTGTGAAAAACTGACTTTGTGGAGGTTTTTGCAAAATGAGCTTTGTGGAGATTGGTTTTGGATTTGCGAGATAAA
>CAVDLI010000071.1:0-8561 GCA_963609725.1 bacterium
GAATTTCTCTGTCTGACAAAGAAGAAGTAGGCTCATCCATAATCAAAATTTTTAAGTTATGAGTAAGGGCCTTGGCTACTTCAACCATTTGTTGCTGTGCAACCGGTATTTCAGAAGCATTTGCATGAATATCTACATTCATATCCATACTTTTAAGAAGATTTTCAGACTCTGAATACACTTTCTTGTAATCTATTCCAAGACCTCTTTTTTTCCTTGGAAGATTATCAATAAAAATGTTCTCTGCAACACTGAGATATGGAACAAGATTAAGCTCTTGATAAATGATTCCAATGCCAAGTGTCTTTGCATGTATAGGAGAGAACTTAGTTACAGGCTCTCCTTCTACAAGCAACTCTCCATCATCAGGAGTATATGCTCCTGCAAGAATTTTCATCAATGTAGATTTCCCTGCTCCGTTCTCTCCTAAGAGGACATGAACTTCTCCTTTTCTCAAATCAAAATTCACATCATCTAGCGCTCTGACTCCAGGGAAAACTTTTGTAATATGCTTCATCTCAAGAAGCGTCTTTTCTTTATCCATATCTCAGCACCCAAATATTGGGGACCATTGCTCTGTCTATTGAGTTTTGCAACAGTCCCAAATAATGTTTTCACGAGGTTTTTATAAGACTATCCCTTGTAAAGATTCAGTTGGTAAAAACCCCTCAAAAAAGAAATTATCTGTTCTTAAGAGCTTCAGGTCTCTCATCTGAAGCTACAAGGTTACTCTTGTCTACAATGGTAACTTCGCAAGCAATGTAACGAGGAACTTCTTCTCCATTAAGAGCCTTAATTGCAGCAACAACAGAAAGATATGCTTGGTCATAAACATTTTGAGAAACAGTAAATGCTTCGTCACCATTCATGACAGCATTAAACTGTGGTTCCTGTACATCAAAACCAGTTACAAGAACTTTGCCACTCATACCTGCAGCTTTAACAGCCTCAGCAGCACCTTCTGCTTGGTTTCCACCAACAGCAACAGCCGCAGCAAACTTGTCACCCCATTTTGTAATGTAGTCTTCAGTAACTCTGCGACCTTCATCAAACAGCCAGTTAGTAACAGCAGACTCAACAACGATATCTGGATACTCATTTTTGAAAACTTCCATTGCTGCTTTAATGCGCAAGTCACTTGTTGACTGTCCAGGAACACCTTCCATAAGAAGAACGTTTCCTTTTCCACCAATACGTTCTGCAACTTCGCGTGCAATAATACGTCCGGCTTCTTCATTGTCAATACCAACATATGTCAAATAATCAAGATCACTTGGCCCCATTGTGTTGTCATAGATAACAGGAATTCCTGCGTTAATTAAGTCTTTAACAGGACCACGAACAGCTTCAGTGTTAGCAGGAGCAAGAACAACTGCATCAACTCCTGAAGTAATTAAATCTTCAAGAATTCTCTTTTGTTCTTCAACGTTATCGGCCTTGGAAGGAGTATAAGCAACTACATCAACACCAAGAGCCTCTCCAGCTTTCTTTGCAGCAATAATATGAGATTCCCATACCGATATTGCAGCGCTCTTAACAACTACAGCTATTGTGTACTTTCTAGCTGGAGTTACTGTTCTACCAAAATCTGCAGCCTTTACCATGCCGTCTGTACCTCTCATGGTTACAGCTGAGTCTTTCTCGCCCTGACCCTGTGCAAATATAGCAGAAAAAGCCATAAGCACAACCAAAATGACAGTTACAATTCTCTTCATTTTGACTTTCTCCTTTTTTTGAAGTTTTTGAGGTTTTTGCAAAAACCTCTTTTGTAAAACTTTTATGTTAGATTAGGAACTGTTGAAAAAATCTAAAGACTACAAATCAATAGTCCCTTTTCCCTTTTCTTCTAATTAGTAGTTTTTAATTAGTAGTGGATATACTGCTTCATTGATCTGAAGACATCCATCAATTCTTGAGGAATTGGCTTGTCCCAACAGGAAAGCCCTGCCTTAAGTTGTTCTGGTGTGTCAAATGAAGCAATTGGAGTTGTTGGGATATCTTTATCACTTAAAACAAACATTAAAGACAAATCCATTAATGAATAAACTTTTTTGTCTTCAACAGCACAACCAATGTCATAAATCACATCGTTTATTGTGTTTTGATAAACATCTGTTACTGACGCTGGAAGATTTTCACCATTTCTTCTGCGAGTAAAATACCCTTTTGCAATTGACATAAATGCCATAGCATTCATTTTCTCTTGAGCCATATAATTGTGAGTTTCTTTGTCCATGCAGACGAGTGTTTTATCTTTCATTCCATAGAAGTTGACATCTGCAAGAGATATTAGAAGCTGATTGCAAACAAAACCTTTGCTGCCTTTTCTTCTTGCGTATCCGGCAGCCTCTTTAATTCTGTTTAAGCTCCAGTTTGAACATCCATAATATCTAATCTTCCCGGCTTTTACAGCATCATCTAAAGTATCAATTATTTCAGATACTGGAACTTGAGGGTCATCTCTATGCAAGAAATAAAGATCAATGTAACTTGTATTCAAATATGAAAGAGATTCGTCCAAATCTTTTGTAATATCAGACGCATGAACTCTAGAGATATTCATAGCTGTCCATTTTGGATGAGCTCCTTTTGTACAAAGAACAATCTTTTCTCTATTTCCTGTCTCTTTGAACCACTGACCAATAATCTTTTCAGATGGGGAAGTCTTGCCCTCTGCCCAGTCTCCGTAGACATGAGCTGTATCAATGAAGTTTCCACCCAAATCCAAATACTGGCTTAGCTGATACTTGCTTTGTTTTTCATCCATTAAAGAACCATAATTAACAGTTCCTAAACAAATTGGAGCAACATTCAAATCAGTATTATTAAATTTTTTTAATTCCATAACATTACCTCAACATTAGAGGGTTTTGCAAAATAAGCCTTGTGAAGATTGGCATTTAGCCTGCTAGTTTCTAAGTAAAGCTAAGAGCCATGAAGACAATTTTGCAAAAACCCAATTCCTTAAAAAATTACCTTTTAAGAACTTCTTTCATATAAATTGGAAGATAAACTTCTTGGTCACGCATGACACAGCCTGTAACAGTATGAGCTTTTTGAATGAGGTCATAACATTTATCGCAAAGCATGCAGCACTTGTCTCTGTGCATTACATTTTCATTCATGATGTCATTAGCAAAATTAGGATATGCAAATCCCTGACGGCCAAACCCTCCAATATCGAACCATCCCTCTTTAACACCACCGGCAGCAACATTGCCACCAAACTGTTCAAGCCAAGTAAGACCTGTGCATACGAAAATTCCACCAGGAACTTGAGCCTTAATGTCACGAGTAGCTTTTAGAAGATCAAAGACACCCTTATATGGATCTATCTCAGCTTCTGGTCCATCTTCGTGCTCTGCCAAACAACCTCTTCCATAAGGCTGATAGCGTGGCATCATTGTTGACAAATCAATAAGTTTAACGCCTCGTTCAACCAACATATTGCAAAGTTTTACAGGCTCGGTGATATCTGGGGCCATTACGCCCTCTTCTTTTACCATTCCCCAACCATATGGATAAGGAATGCAGTCATAAGCATTCAGGCGTACACAAATATCAATACTATCTCCAAGCTTTTTTCTAATTCCGTCAATTATGTCAAATAAGGCACGGGTTCTATTTTCAAAACTTCCACCAAATTTACCTGGACGAGTAAAAGCAGAAAGTAATTCTCTTAAGATATATTCATGACAAACTTTAACATCAACAGAATCAAAACCAGCTTCTTTTGCATAAACTGCAGCATCAATGAAATTTTGGATAATTTCTTCAATCTTCTCGTCTGTTGCAACAACTATATTTCCTGTATTTCCATCAATAGAACAATGAGAGTCTGCATAAGGATTACGAACAACTACAAGAGGAGTAGATTCCCATTTCTTATTATTAGATCTTCTTCCTGAATGTGTAAGCTGAACAACATTGTATGGTTTTCTTCCAAGTTTGTTTATTGCATGCTCATTGCTTTCTTTAACAAGACGACCAATCTCTTTGACAGTATTATCTGCAAACTGCATTTGTAATGGGTTACATCTACCGTCTTCACTAACAGCAATTGATTCATACCAAAGAAGACCGGCGCCACCTTCTGCATATCTTCTATAACGTCTAAAAATCAAATCAGATGGGGCTCCAATTTCTGTTCCATCAAAACCCTCAAGCGGTTGAATGCACAATCTATTAGGAATAATTTTTCCATCAAGGTTAATTGGTTCCTTTAGAATTGACATATCTTCAGATACGGGAAACTCGAGCCCTGCATTGTCCATAGCAGACTTAAAATCAGCAACAGTATCGAATTTTCTAAAATTAAAAGGTTTAAGTACTTTTTTCACAAAACCCTCCTCAAGCTCTTTAACTAGTTGAATTATTGAACAGTTTTTCTGAGATTGCAAGGATTTTATAAAAAATTTTTCATTTATTATTAAAAATTTTCTATACTAAACATTTGACAAAATCATTTATCTATTTATCATAAAAAAGTACAGAGGTAGGGATGACGAACGAAACACTAAGTAAAGTTGCATACAAAGAGCTCAAGAAACAAATTTTAGCAGGCGTTTACAAACCAGGTGAAAGACTTTTGCTTGACACAGTCTCCAAAGCGTTAAATATAAGCATGACACCGCTAAAGGATGCTTTTAGCAAGCTGGAATATGATGGTCTTGTTGAAACAATTCCAAGAAAAGGCGCCTTTGTTACAAAATTAAGCAAGACCGATTTTCAAGATTTTATAGAAATTAGAATTGCTCTCGAAACTTTTGCTATTGAACTTTTCTATAAGAAAGGCAACCACAACATTGTGGGCATACAAGAATTAGAAGAAATTAACAGAAATGTTGCAAAAACTATAGAAGATGAAGACAAAACAGGTTTCATTCTTGCAGACATGGAATTTCATCAAAAAATGGTTTCTCTTGCAGGTAACAGTAGATTAACAGATATGTTCTCGCGCTTTCCTCTAAGCAATTTCATTGTTCTTATGGGAAATGAGATGACCAAAGAAGAAGGCCGTAAAGTTATTTCTCAACATGAAGCAATTATACAATCGCTCAAAAATATGAATAACTTAGAGGAGACCAAGCAATATGTTCTTGATAATATCACTGGTCTCCACGAAAAGCTTAATTTTGATTTCCAATAGGTTTTTGCCCATAATATGCATTAGGGCCATGTTTTCTCATGTAGTGTTTATCTAAAACGTAAGAATCTATTGTTGCATTTGGCTCTAATATAAGCGTTTTCAAATTCATCTTTGATACTTCTTCAAGAACAACTGCATGGTATACAGATTCTTTTGCATCCTTTCCCCATGTAAAAGGACCATGGTTTTTAACAAGAATTGAAGGAATACTCATTGGGTCATACCCAAGCTCTTCTATCGTCTCAATTATCACTTTCCCCGTGTTTTTCTCGTATTCTGAAAAAACTTCTTCTTTTGTAAGAGCTCTTGTAACAGGAACATCTCCATAAAAATAATCTGCATGAGTAGTACCAAAAGCCTTAACGGGAAGTCCTGCTTGAGAGAATGCTACCGCATTCACAGAATGAGTGTGTGTTATTCCACCAATAGCTGTAAACCGTTTATATAACTCTAAATGAGTTGGAGTATCAGACGACGGCCTATAGTTGCCTTCAATAATATTTCCTTGCAAATCTACAACTACCATATCAGAAGGTTTCATAGAATCATAATCAACACCACTTGGCTTTATAACAACCAAGTTGGTTTGTCTGTCAATTTCACTACAATTTCCCCAAGTATAGATAACAAGCCCTTTAGCAACGAGATCTAAATTTGCTTCAAAAACTTTTTGTTTTAATAATTCAAGCATTAGAAGGCCTCTAATTAGTCACGTTTTGAAAGAACTTTTTCTTCATAATCCTTAATTTTAAGAAGAACATCACTACCAACTGGAATATCATTTGTAAGACAGTAATAGTTCCATACTTCATCATAAGGAAGATGTTTGTTGTTTTCCAAAACTAATGCTCTAGCTGTGAAATCACCACGTCTTTCATATTCTTTTGCCTTTTCAATAGGTTCAAGATAAGCATTAAGTATTGCTTGTCTTGTATTTCTCATAGCAATTGTCCAACAAGCAATACGGTTCATAGAACCATCAAAGTAATCTTGAGCAATAAAGACCTTGTCTTCATAACCACCATGAATGATTTCTCTCATTACATTTCTAAGATTATCATCCCAAAGAACAACATGGTCACTATCCCATCTAACACCTCTGCTTGTATGAATAAGAAGATGTGGTAAATACAAAAGAGCAGAACTTATTTTGTCACTAATATCTTCAGTTGGATGAAAATGTCCCATATCAAGACAATAAGTTTTATTTCTTGTAATTGCATATCCATATGAAAACTCATGAGAAGCAACAGTATAACTTTCTATTCCAAAACCAAAAAGCTTACTCTCAACAGAATCAATCTCATATTTTTCATCAATCTTTTCACTGAAAATCTCATCTAAGCTTTCAACCATTCTTTCTCTGTATCGTTTTTTGTCTGCAGGAATATCCTTAAACCCATCAGGCATCCAAAAATTAACAACAGAAGGAGTTCCTAAAGCCATACCAAAAGCTTCTCCAATTTTTCTACAAGACTTTCCATGCTCAATCCAATATTTTCTGACATTCTCATTTTCACTTGTCAATGTAAAATTGCCGTCCATTTTATCAGAAGAAAAATATGTTGGGTTGAAATCCAATCCAATCTTACGTTCTTTTGCCCAGTCTATCCAATTTTTAAAATTGGAGGCTGTATAACAATTTCTTTCCTGGCCTTTCTCAATGTTCTCTGCATAATTTGAATGAAGATTAAATCTAGTTGTACCAGGGAACATTCCAAAAGCAAAATCAATATCATCTCTAAGTTCTTCAGGATTTCTTGGGCACCCCGGATAATCTCCAGTAACAGCTATTCCACCTGTTAAATCACCATTATTTTCAAAACCATGAAAACTATCACCCTGCCAACAATGCATTGAAATTGGAATACTATTTGCCTTTTCAATCATCTTGTCAGTATCAATACCAAACTCTGCAAATTGCTGTTTTGCAAGCTCATATTGTTTTTCAATCAACAATTCTTTTTCCATAATTGACCTCTCTATTTTCTAGTCTTTATATTTTTTTGCATAAACGAATAAACTAATTAATGAACCAAGAAATAATAATCCTGTTGAATAAGCTAAACTGGAGCGCAAGCCAACTGTAGCTGCAACTACAGTTACTAAGTATGGAATTATGAGCCGGCCTACACTTCCACAAAACAGATAAAAAAATGATACAAAAGCAGTATTGTGGGGATACCATCCTGTAACTTCAACAATGAAACATGGGATAGTTGCTCCTGCAAACAAGCCACAAAACAAAATTAATATGAAAGCAATAATTGTATTATTTGCACACAAGGATAGTCCCTGAAATATTCCGGAAGCTCCCATCCCAACAATACACATTTTCAAAGGGCCAAACCCTTTATCAATGATAAAACCAGATACAAAACGCATTATTGCTATACCTGTCCAAAAGCATAATGTAGTTGCTGATGCTATCGTTTCATTGAATCTATAAGATACAAATTTCTCTTCCATATACAAAGGAAACCAATTTGAACAAGTCTGCTGACTTGTCATATATAGCATCAAAGCAAGACAGTACAAAAGAAAGTATCTGTCAGACAGTATTTCTTTTGATGTAAGAGCCCTTACGCTATGAGAAACTTCTCTTTCTTTTATTTTATCTCTATTGTTTTCTTTTGCTGTTTTATTCTCAGAGATTACATTAGAGAGCAGCCCGTTTTTGCTTTTAGTTTGAGAGAACAAAGCTAAAATCAAGAAACAGAAAATAATTATTCCAACAAAGCCATATCCCTTAAACCAGTTCTCGTTCTTAAAAGGCAAAACCAAATAACCACAACTTAAGGCTCCAAGACTATAAGTAAAATGAAGCAAAGGAATATATTTTCCTCTTTTGTCTTTGAAATAATCTGAAAGGTATGCGTTAGAACCACTGTCTAAGAAAAATCCTCCAAAACCAAAAATTGCATAAAAAAGAAGTATTAAACCCCATATTGGGTTAAAGAAAAACAAAATTAGTGCAAACGAAGCAATGGACATGCCAAACATTAGAACTTGCTTGCTTGTAAATCGTTTTGATAAAAAAGTTGAAAATAAAATCCCAGAAACAGCACCAACCTGAAGGAAACTCTGCATAAGTCCAGCCTCGTCTATTGCAAGGGATTTTGAGAGCATAATCTCAGAAGCAAGAGTTCCAAATATATTGTATCCAACTGAGTAAAAGAAAAATACTAAGTAGACAATTAGTACAGGCATACAGTGCGTCCTCAAAAAAGAGTATATCTTATATTTTATAAAAAATAAAATATATTTTGAAAAATTTTATAGACCCGCTATTTGTAAATGTAAAAAATCCTCAAAAATTTCTTTTTCTTTTGCTTGTAATAATTTAGCTTGTAAATCATCTAAAAAGTGTGAATGGAAAAGCCATAAATTTTTATCTCGTAAATAAAGAGGT
>CAVDLI010000072.1:0-8196 GCA_963609725.1 bacterium
AGTCTATATTAGTAGCATATTGGAAGATTTTTCTGAATTCAAGGTTAAGTTGGCAGCCTTAAATAAGCCTTAAATAATCCTTAACCATTTCTTAAAATATAAAATAAAGTTTAGTAAAATTTAATCTTGCCTTTCTTTTACATTTATGCTAAATTTAGCGTGGCTTTGGGGTCTTGCTGTGAATTTTTCTCCCCACCCCAATCCTGAAAGCGCAGTGAGACTCCAAGCTCTCTTTTTATTCATTTTTGTACAAAACAGTGTTTCCAATACCCCGGCTCTTTTGGCACATAAATAGAAATAGTAAATCTTATGTTTCTAACAAAACGCTAGCAAAACTTTAACAAAACCCTCGCAAACCGTTAGCAGAACTCTAGAAAGACTCTACCAAAAAATGGCAAGGCTTATGGCTTTAGTACAAAATAGACCATTTTGATTGAAAAATTGGCTTCAAGAATTACAGCACTTGTGGGAAATTAGAATTTATGCATGAGAGCGCACAACGCATTCCATCAATAGCAGCACTTACTATGCCACCAGCGTACCCGGCACCTTCCCCGCAAGGATACAACGATTTTACATTCACACTTTCAAGCGTAAGAGGATCCCTTATTATGCGCACAGGGCTTGAAGTGCGAGTCTCAGTACCAATAAGAATTGCTTCATTTGTGAGAAAACCATGTGCTTGCCTACCAAATGTCTTAAAAGCACAACAAAGAGCTTCTGAGGCAAAAGAAGGCAACACTTCTCGCATATCATACAATGTAAGACCTGGTGCATAACTTGTTGCGGCCAAAGAAGTTGACATTTTATTATTGACAAAATCTACCATACGCTGAGACGGAGCTTTTTGAGACTTACCTCCAGCCAAATACGTAGCATTTTCCAACTGTTGCTGAATGCTCATCATGCACAAAGGATTTTCTTTCACATACAAATTATCACCTGCAACAGAACTTGGAAATTCAACAACCATACCACTATTTGCCCACTTTGAACCCCGATTGCTAGGCGACATTCCATTGACAACAATTTGATTTAAGTCCGATGCTGCCGGAACAACAAAACCTCCGGGACACATACAAAAAGAATAAACGCCAACAGTAGAATTATAATTAAAAGAAGTTCTTGCAATATCTTGCAAAGAAACTTGAGTTGCAAAGCTGTATTCAGCGGGTGGCAAAAACTGCCCTCTTCCATTTGGATTGTGATATTGGATTTCATCTATTAAATATTGTGGATGCTCAAGACGCACTCCCATTGCAAGGTCTTTTGCTTCTAATTGAACACCTTTTTGCAAAAGCATTGTAAATGTATCTCTTGAAGCATTTCCAACAGCCATAATAACAGGCCCTTGGAAGAACAAAGTTTCTGAAGAATTAAGATTTTGAGCAATACAGCCTTTGCACTTGCCGTTTTCAATAACAAGTTCTGTCATTTGAGTTTGAAAATGAACTTCTCCGCCATGCTGAATAATTGCATTTCTCATATTCTCAACAATTTTTGGGAGTTTATCAGTGCCAATGTGAGGATGTGCTTCGCATAAAATGCTCTCTGAGGCTCCAAACTGTACAAATAAGTTCAAAACTTTAGAGTTTTCACCTCTTTTTTTGCTACGCGTAAAAAGCTTGCCATCTGAAAAAGCTCCGGCACCACCTTCTCCAAAACTGTAATTAGACTGTGGATTTACAAGGCCCATAGTAGATATTTTTGCAACATCAATACGGCGCGCGTGAACATCTTTGCCACGCTCTAAAACAATTGGTTTTATTCCTTTTTCTAAAAGTTCTAGTGCTGCAAATAAACCAGCAGGACCACTACCAACAATGATGACTTGCTCTTTTGAGTCCAAAGAATTCGTGCTAGTGAAATTTGTGCATAAGGCATTTGAACTGGCTTTTGACAAACCGTTTACATCTTTTAGCACAACTGGTTCAAATAAGGCTTTGTCTGGGTTAATTCTTGCAACTATATCTACCATGACATCTTTACGTCGTGCATCTATAGACTTCTTTATAATTATGTATTTGTCATTTACGCCAAGCCCAAGAGCTTTTCTTAAACTTTTATCATCTAATGCTTTCCATGGTGGTAACCTAAGCGATATATCTTTTTGCATAACATGATAGTACTCAATGTATTGGTTCTTGTGTACCCCTTTGAGAAGAACAATAGTATCGGTCTAAAATAAGAATTAAAAACAGAAGCCAAAAAAGAAAATGTAACTTGAAGTGTAGTTAAAATGTTAATATAGTAACTAAACATGTGCGATAATAAGAAGAAAGAAAATGTAAGAGCAATTAAAATTCCTCATGGCAAATTAAGAGATTATTTTTATATAGCCGTTGGGACATGTATTGCAGGCTTTGGAATTGCTTGTTTCATAACACCTGCTAGAATTTCGTGCGGTGGCGTAAATGGAATTGCTACAATAATTTATCACTTAACAGGATTTGACACAGGGCTTGCAATGTTATGTGTGTCAGTTCCAATTTTCATTGCGGGCGTAATATCATTTGGAATTTCATACGGTCTCAAGAGCGTTGCCGGGACAATTTTGCTTTCATTATGGACTAGTTTTTTTGGACTTCTTACTAGCTACAACGGCATTTTACCTTATGCTGACAGAATGGACATTTTTCTTTCTGCTATTTTTGGTGGTGGGCTTGTAGGCGGTGGCATTGGCATTGTAATGAGAACAGGCGCAAATACAGGTGGGACCGATATTGTTGCGCAAATCATCAATAAGTACACTCCTCTATCAACTGGAGCTGGCCTTTTCTTAGCAGACGGCTTAGTCTTAATGTCTGGTGTTATAGTATTTGGTTTAGACCATGCGTTATTTGGCATAATTACAATCTTTATCTCAACTTACATGGTCAATTATATGATTTTAAGTTTTGGGACTCGTTATGCAAAAACAGCGTTTATATTTAGTGAGAAACACACTCAAATAAGCTCTAGAATTATCAACGAACTTGATCGTGGTGCTACAGAACTTAAAGGAACTGGAACTTTCACAGGAAACGAAAGAACTCTCTTAATTGCTGTAGTTCCAAACAGACAAATAAATCAGCTTACAAGAATTGTTTATGAGGAAGATCCTCAAGCATTTTTGTTTATACAAGATACATATGAAGTCTTAGGGGAAGGTTTTGTTGCTATAGATGAAGTGCTTTCAAAACTGGAGTAAATGGCTAAATTTATAAGAGATTATAGGAGATTATAGGAGATTTCAAAATGAAAATTCTTTTTGTTTCAGACCAATTTTTTGATGCAAATAATGGAATGACAATATCTGCCCGCAGGTTTGCTGCAACTCTAATACAACACGGCCATGAAGTTAAACCTCTTTGTACCGGGACAGCAGAGCAAACAGACTTTCATCTTGAAACTTACCATGTTCCAGTATTTGATAAAATAATTACAGAGCAAGGAATGAGATTTGCTAAAACCAACGACATGGAAACTATTGATAAGGCTGTCCAGTGGGCAGACATTGTGCATATGTATGTTCCTTTTGCACTTACAAAAGCCACTATTAAGAGTTGTATAGAGCAAAAGAAACCTTTTACTATGGCGTTTCATGTACAGCCAGAGAATATTTCTTCTTCTATTGGACTTGGAAAAGCCAAGCCTGTTAATGATTTCATTTACTGGCTTTTCAAAGAATGGAATTTCAAATATGCAACACACATTCATTGTCCAAGCAAGATGATTGCAAACCAGCTTATTGAACATGGTTACAAAGCAAAAATCCATGTTATAAGCAATGGCATAGATCCTGATTTTGTCTATAGAAAAATACCAAAGACTAAAGAATTAGAACCTTATTTTTGCATTTTAACAGTTGGTCGTTACTCAATTGAAAAACAACAAGACGTATTGATTGAAGCTGTCGCTCAATCTCGTTACAAAGATAAGATTCAACTTATTTTGGCAGGTCAAGGGCCAAGAGAAGAACACCTTAGAACGGGGGGGGCGAAACTTCCTGTAAAGCCCATAATGAAATTCTTTCCAAAACAAGAGCTGCTTGACATTATTGCAATGTGTGATTTGTACGTTCATGCTTCTTTTGCAGAAATTGAAGCTATGTCATGTATGGAAGCATTTGCGGGAGGCCTTGTGCCTGTCATTGCAGACAGTCCAATGAGTGCAACACCTCAATTTGCATTGTGTCCAGAAAGTCTTTTCCCTGTTGGTGACACACAAGCATTAGCACGCAGAATAGATTGGTGGATAGAAAATCAAGAGTACAAGAAGAAAATGGAACATGAATATGCTAATTCTGCAAAAAACTACTCTTTAGATGCATGCACTACAAAAATGGAAGAGATGTTCAAAGAAGCTATATCTGATTTCAACGCAAGTCAAAATGAAAACTAGAAGTAAAATCCAATTGCAAGCATTTGCAAACAGTCGCAAACAGTTGCGAGTATTGAAAAGAGTAAGTATTAAACACATGTGTATTTGACAAAAAATCGGGCAGAGTGGATTCGAACCACCGACCCCTTGGTCCCGAACCAAGTGCGCTAGCCACTGCGCTACTACCCGAATTTTCTATTAACTTCTATTAACGAGGGGGTTTTAAGGTCAACCTCTTTGGCTTATAAAAGACTTGGCCTAATATAGGTTTTTTAACAAGCGTTGTCAACATTACTAAGATTGACAATAAATAGTGTATGATGTTATTTTTAGTGAGTACGTCTACTTGCCACATTGGTTTATATGAGTGAGCTGTAGCGTAAAAATTTATATTCAAGAGGTCTTCCATGGCAGATAAGAATGTCCCTTCAGCAGAAAACGCAAATGACAAAAACGAGAAAGCGGAAATTTCGCTGAAGAAAGTGGAAACAAAACAAAAAAAGGCTAAAAAAGAGCCTTGGACAGCAAAAAGAATAATTACTACAATCATTATTGCAGTTCTTGCACTTCTTATGGTGGGAAGTCTTTACTACATAATCATCATGTTCTGGCAACAGAAGAGTGAAAAAGAAAGTGCTTGGGGAACTTATGATGGCACTCCTATCGTTCTTGAAAGTAATAATGTGTTCTACAACACTCTTATGTCTGACAGCAACTTCCAAACAGCTTATCTTAGCGGTGACTACTCTACTCTAATGAACAGTTATTACAGTGCATATCAGCAACAAGTAATTTTTACAGCAATATCTAATGATGCAAAGAAAGCTGGAATTAGAGCGCCACAACAGCTTGTGAATGAACTCATTCTTTCTGCTGGAATTTACAACGGTGATGACGGGACTTTTAGTGAAGAAGTTTTCAATGAGACTTCTGAAGCTTCAAGAATTCTTGTGAATAATTATTATGAAAGTCTTTATCCATATCAGACAGTTTTACAAGACATTGGCTCTGTTATAGTTTCTGAAGAAGAGAAAGAGTTTGTTGCACAAATTGCAGGCAAGACAAGATCTTTTGAATATTTCACAATTGATTACAATGCATATCCAGATGATCTTGCTGTAGAATTTGGAAAAGAAAATGCATCCCTTTTCCAAAGTTTTGATGTGTCATGTATTTCCAATTCTGATGAAACACAAATTCAATCTGCATACAGTGATTTGAATGCAGGCTCTGCTTGGAATGATACTGTTTCTTTGTATTCCAAAGACTCATATGCTTCAAACAATGGAAGTGTTGGGAACATTATGTTGTTTGCATTATCTGCAAGTCTTTCAGAGTCATCTGACTTAGATAAGATTGCTACAACAGAAGTTGGCAGTTATACAGAACCTCTTAAGACTTCATCTGGATGGGTAATTTACAGAGTTGATTCTGGTCTTCTTCCTGCAGATTTCACAGACGAAGATACTCTTAGTCTTGTAAAGTATTATATTAACTCAAATGATGAAGAGACTGTGAGCTCATATATTGAGTCTGCATTAAGCTCTATAGAAGAACTTGCTAAGGCTAATTTTGAAGAGGCAGCAGATTCTTGCAATGCCACAATTGTTACAATTGCAGCTGCATCTGACAACATTGGAGACAGCCAGTACATACAGGGTCTTGAAACAGCTGATTCAACGGGAAGTCTTTATGAAGCAGCCACAGATGAAAATATTGCACGTGAGTTATTCACTTCAGAAGAAGGATATGTCACAGGTGCTATTTCTACTAGTGATGGATACTTAATTGCTAAAGTAACTGGCATAAACGATGCAAACACAGCTCTTTCTTCTTTAGCAAGAACTTTCTATAACTATTATGGAAGTTCACAGGCTATATATGACAGGTTCTATGCTGTATTTGCAAGCGAAAAATTCACTGATAACTTCTATGTTCAGTTCCTCACTCAAATGTTCTCTTCTACTAGTAGCAACTAATAGTTGAAGAATTGAACTTAAAAGGTTTTTGCAAAAACCGTAAAAATTTACAACTTATAGTTTGTTATAATTATAAAGGCCACTTGTGGTGAAATTCCTACAGTGGTCTTTTTTATATCATGGCATTCATTTCATGATATAATTGTAAAAAAGAGGCTAGATATGAGTACAAGGAACCATGAAGTAACAAAACACCAAGATCTTTTAACAAAAGAAGGTTTTATTGCAGAAGAAGGTTGGGCAAGACATCCTGTATGGGATTATGACAGAAAGAAAATTAAAGCAAACGCATTAAAAATTAAAGAGTGGGATTATTATGCTATAACAAGCCTCAATGGTGGTTGGACTTTATGCGGGACCATTAGTGATTTGGGTTATGCTGCGTTATTATCGGTCTCATATATAGATTTGAAATGTGGCAAGTTTTCCCAGCAGGATGAAATGAAGTTCTTTCCTCTTGGAAGTTTCAAGCTTTCACCAAGCTCGGTTTTGGATAGTAGCAGTCAATATATTGGCAAAAATATAAGACTTACTTTTGTCAAAAAGGGTTCTGTTCGTAGGATTATGATTGCAGCGCCTTCTCTAAAGTTGCCAGATGGGCATATTGGTTTGGATGCAGACCTTACGCTCAGTCAGCCAAGTGATATGGAAAGTATGAATATTGCAACAAGCTGGAAAGAAAACAGGAAAGCATTCTACTTAAATGAGAAAGTAAATTGCATGCCAGCAAGTGGGATAATAAGACGCGGAGATGATTTTGAAAATCTTGCTCAAAATGACGTTTGGGGTGTTCTTGATTGGGGAAGAGGCCGTTGGACATATCAAAATACTTGGTATTGGGGCTCTGGTAGTGGAATGATAGACAATCATAGTTTTGGTTTTAACATTGGGTACGGATTTACAGACAGAACTCCTGCAAGTGAAAATGTCATTTTTTATGATGGGAAAATTCATAAATTTGATGATATTGTTTTCAAAATTCCAGAAGATGATTTAATGAAGCCGTGGAGTTTTGAAAGCTCTGACAAACGTTTTGAAATGTCATTTAAGCCTGTTGTTGATAGAAGTTCAATCCTTAACCTTGCTGTAATTAAAACTATTCAGCACCAAGTTTTTGGTTATTTTACTGGAGTTGCAGTTCTTGATGATGGTACTGTTATAAATGTTAAAGATTTCCCAGCTTTTGCAGAAAAAGTCTTTAACAGGTATTAAGATAGTTTTTCAAAGATTCTAAAGTTTTTACAGCGTAAGCCTTATATATTACAGGCATTACAGGCATACAAACATGTTACAAAACATGTTACAAAAACTTATGAAATGAATTTGGCATTGTAAGTCTCTTTAAGCGAGCTCTTATAGCATTTTGTGAAATTCCATACTCTTGTGAGAGTTTTGACACACTCTCCCCTTTTAACCACTTAGTGCCCAGTTCTAATATGTCATAATTATCATATCGTAAATGCCACTTATCACTGTAAGTTCTCAACGAGAAAGTTGTATGACATTTACGGCATATATATCGTGGAATTTTGCCATGTTGAGAAGATGTATAAAAACCATGAAAACCATACCACCGTTTATTTTTTGGTAAATTTACTGTTCTATTCCAATCACATTTTGGATTTGGGCAATAACATTGCATGAAAACGTCCTCCATTTGTTTGAATTCTTTTGAATTTCTTAGAATTTCTTTGAGGTTTTGCAAAATGAACTTCGTTCATGAAGACTGTTTTGCAAAAATCCCTAAAACCTCTGATAAATAGATAAAAAAATATAGTTTTTTCATTCACATTCTGTTATCCTGACTTCCGCAGTTAGATGAATAAAAAAGGCTTGTAACTTGTTACAATAACAA
>CAVDLI010000073.1:0-7864 GCA_963609725.1 bacterium
GCTTAATATAGAGTAAAGGTTTGAAATATTCCAAAAGAGTGTAATTGTTTTTGAATTTGACACAGCAGATAGCGCAATCTTTCCAAATGTTGACCCTTGCACGAAAGAACTTGGCTCAGAGTACAGCACGGTTGTTCCTTTTGTGTTTTCTGTTGCTTTCATAGCTACAATTGAAAAAATATACGCAGTATTTGCCTCAAGATCTTTGAGCTTGCAGTTTGGCTCTGTAACTATTTCCATTAAGTTAAAACCGCGTGCAATTAATTTTGAGTAAGTTTCACTTTCACTTGTTGTTTTTGTTGCCAATCCATACTGGTCTACCGGGGTTGCCCATACTTGATAACTTGTTGCATCTTCCACATTTTTCCAATTTAGCTCAATGCTATTTGCATACCCGTTTGTGGCTTCAACGTTAGAGGGCGCTTCTGGGGCAAGATAAGGCTTAAACCCGTCAGTAGGCGCAAGAGGTGGTGAGGTAGGACACGAGGTCAAGACCGATAATATTATAATCAAAGCAAGAAATGTTCCTGCTAGTATCTTTTTTTTCATACAAATCTGCATTGTATCGAAACTAGTGTTAAAAAAGAAGAGTTTAGCCCGTCTACTCATAGTTTTTCTTTTCATCTCTATAAAAATTGTGAATGAAAATGCTTGTTTTTTTGAATTAGTAGATAAGAAAGCAAAGGAGGTTTGTATGTTTTCTTTTCTAAAGTTCAAAATGGAAAATTCTTTTGGAGTACCTGTTCTTCTTAAATTGGAGTATAAAAACAAGTTTTTGTTATATGAAATTTGCCAAGAAAAAATTGCTGAATGTGAAAATGAACATGAAAATAGTGCAAAGGCTCAAAATCAAGTGTTGAGAAAAGAGAAAACTGAAAATTTCATTCAAAAATGGGGGAAAATCAGTTGTAATGATATGTTCCAACACATTGGGCAAATCTCAAATGCAAAAGAAGATGATTTTTGGTTCCTTGAGATTGGTTATGACACTCTTGTTACTAAAATGTCTGGTGGTAAGAGTAGAGAAGAGCCATTGAGCCCTTTTATTGAACTTTTAAGTGAACTCTTGGATGAAACGTTTGAAATTACACATTTTGTGAAATCATCTAGAATTGAACGTATTGAAATTGAGTTGTATGAGCCTTTTGAGACTCCCAAAACTCTTGCGTTTTTGGGAAATTTGGGTCTTTGTGGTCATGAAGAATATGTGTGCCTTGATCGTGCTAGCATGACATTGTCATATTCTGGAAAAAATCCAAGTAATTATGTAAATCATTCTTATAAATGCTTTTGTGAGAACGAAATTAGAAGTATTTTAGATAGGACATCGGTTTTATTAGAAAGTGGAAATCTTTTGAAAGAAGAAGATTGTTTGCAAAAAAGTGAAGCCTTCTCTAATGAAAATAAAACAAATTGCCAAGAAAGTAGTTCTTTTTTGAAAGGTGCGCAATGCTTAAAAAATGGCACTTACGTTGGTTTTGTTTTTCATTTTTATGATGGAAGTAAAAAAATAGTGAAAAAGAAACGAGTCAATCAAACTGTTGGCAGTATTTTTTTGGATGAGTTAATTTCAATTATTGGAAGTGCAATTGTTTTTACTTTGTTTGATAACAGTCTTTTTGATTTTGAAACAAATCAAAAAATCCAATAAACAATTGGACTTGGCATTACATCAAGCAAAAAAAGAAAGCAAAATAAAAAAGACTGTTGCGTAGCTTTTTTAACTTTTGCAACAGTCTCTTAGTGTTATTTGTACTCAGAAAAATTAGTTTTCTTGTTTAACGTCTGCCACAGAAGGCTCTACGGCGTCTTGTTTTTCTGCTTTTGGTCCTTCATTGGCTACTTTCTTTTCAGGAGTTTGACTTGATGCTTGGCTTGACATATAGCAATTGTGTTTTTGTAGGCAATCAATTTGTTTTTCAATTGCTTTAGTTCTTTGAGTCAGAACTGTAGTTGTATCAATTAAATGCCCAAATCCACGTAATAACAACAAGTAAAAATACGTAATGAAAATTTCTAGAAGACCAAGTACTGCAGCTCCAATTATTGCAAGTACAACTTCTTCCCCATAAAGCCAGTACCTAGCTGTTGCTGCAACTGCTACAAAAGCAATTATTACAATTGCAACATTAATCCACCAAAGAACAACGCTGATAGTTTTTATTCTTTTTCCAATTTTTGCGTCACTCATTTTTCTCCTCCCCAAATATGAGAATTTTATGAAGTTTTGCACAAGTCTCTGAAAACGTTTCAAAATAGTACTTTTTCATTTTTGTAAGACTCTGCAAGACTACTTGGTAGAAGTCTTTGGAAAACCTCTGTGCATTAAAGGTTCTACTTATTGTTTCTAATTGTCAAGAGAAACGCTTTACTTTATGTTATATAGATTATACAGAATATAGATTATACAGAGACAATTGAGAAATCTTTTGCATGGCGCTTCTCAAGGAGTTTTTATGGAAAATTGTTACATCTTTATTTCTCAAGAACACGATATTCATTTTAATCTTGCATTTGAGAAGTACTTGATAGAAGAGTTTGACAAGAACTCAAATGTACTTTTTTTGTGGCAGAACAGTCCGGTTGTTGTCATTGGACGGTATCAAAATCCATGGGAAGAATGTAATCTTAACGAGATGTCTAAAGACAATGTCTCTTTAGCTAGGCGCTCTAGTGGAGGCGGAGCTGTATATCAGGATTTGGGAAATGTTTGTTTTACTATAATTGCGCCATCTGAAGACAGCGATAAAGCTCGTAATTTTTCTATAGTTATAAAAGCTTTGAATATGATGGGTCTTAATGCAAGTGTAAGTGGCAGAAACGATATAATAATAAATGAAAAAAAAGTATCGGGAAGTGCTTTTCAAACGACAAAAGGGCGTTTTTGCCATCACGGAACTATGCTAATTTCTACAAATCTTTTGAAATTATCTAGCTATTTAACGCCAAACAAACATAAGATGGAAAGCCATGGCGTAAAATCAGTAGAGTCTAGAGTTGCAAATTTAAGTCAGTTTTGTCCAAATGCTACTACAGACGAATTTGCAAAATGTATTCAAAAATGTTTTGCTGAAGAATTTAGTGAAAAAGAAAACGCGCAAAAAAGTTCTAGAATGCAAGAATGTAAGATAAAAGAACAATGTCATGTGAAGCTAGTTAGTAAAGCACAAATACAAGAGATAACATCTCTTGGGCCATCATTTGAGAATTTTTCCAGTAAAGAGTGGAATTTTGGAAAATCTCCAACATTTACAAATAAATTGTCTGGCAGAATGGAGACTGGAACTTTTACTTTTTACTTGGTTGTAAAAAAAGGCTTAATAACCAGTGTTTCTATTACAAGTGATACCTTAGAGACTAAGGAGATGGGAGAACTTGAAAAAGAAATTGAAGGTCTTCATTACGACCCAGTAGAAATAAGAAAAAAAGCCAATGCAGAAAAAGATATCTTTATATCTAAAACATTGGCTTTTCTTGCAACATTAATTGAGCAAGTTTAATTGAAAACCTCAAAGACTTTATTATTAATCTATATTACTAGTCTATAAATACTAGGCTAGTCAGAATTACTAGGCTAATCTGACAAAATTCATTTTGCAAAAACTTCACAAGGTTAAGCAAATAGATTTAGAAGTCTTCTTGGTTGTCATCAGAATATTCATCATCGTAATAGAAGCCGTCTTCCATTAAGTCGTCTTCTTCATCCTCTTCATCATCGTCTTCATCCTGATAATCGTAATCTTCGTAATCACTTACATCAGGTGCATCATATTCGTCCTCGAAATCTTCGTCTTCATCAAAATCGTCTTCATCCTCGTCAAAGTCATCGTCTTCGAGAGTATCATCACCGAACAAATCATCGTCCCAATCAGACATTGCAACCTCCAGTTGTTGAAAGGATAATTGCTTAATTGTGACATGTCAATTGAGACTTTTGTACTTTAAGTGATATACTTTGGAAGTTGAGCTTTTTGTGTTAAAAGTGTAGCCAAAAAGTTGAGATAAACTAAAGGGGTTTTATGATGAAAATAAAAAGTAATTCTAAAGGCAAAGTTAAAAACGCATTGTTTGTAGTATTCTTTTCTATTATTGCATTACTTGTTGTATCTAGTTGTTCTACAACTGTAGCTCTTACAACACTTGTTCCTGCAGAAGTAAATGTAAGTGGGTATAAAACAATTGCTGTTCAATCCACACAATACAATTATTCGCCTGCAAGTATCATTTGGAGAAACTTTTTTATTCCAATTAGAGGAAATGTTGATGAAGCTTACATAAAAGATTTAACAAAATTCACTCTTTTTGAGGGAACAACACCAAACAAAGTTTCTTCTTATGCATCTGAAAAACTTGTAAAAGCAATTGATAAAGGCTTCTTTACAATAAAATCTCCAACTCTTACAGACTCTTTGATTACTGTTGGAAAAAGCACTGGTTCTGTCAGACAAACACTAATGAATAACAACGTAGATGCTCTTTTGACTTCAAGCATTAACTATATGGAGTACGATGAGTACATATATTGTGAGCCAATTTATGCAACCTCTTCAAGCAGTTCTACAGGTTCTAGTGACTCTTTTAGCTCGTCATCCTCAAGCACAGCTTCTTCATCTTCAAGTGACAATTCTCAAACAATTGCAGGATACCGTTTTTATTTGTATCAAAGCGCATCAATAAGTCTTACATATTCTGTAGTTGATGTAGAGAACAACGTGATTATTGGAAACGACACGCTTAATTCTTCAACAGGTCCAATTATTACTCAAATTGGACATACTGATTCTGAAAAAGCTTTTGTCTCTGATATGGCTTATTTTGAATATGACAGTGCTACTAGCTTATTTGATTACCTTATAGATGGGTTTGTTTCTACAATTACTAAAAAGCTTTCACCTCACTATGAGACCGCATATTTTGATTTTATGCCAAACAAGCCAAAAGTTGAGTCCTTAAAAGAAGCATATACTCTAACAGACAATGGTAATTACAGAGCAGCATTAAATCTTTTTGTTGCTGAATATAATAAATCTGGTCATACAGCTGCAGGATACAATGCAGCAATTTTGTATTATGCACTAGGACAATATGATGACGCTCTTGTTATGGCTTATGATGTCTATAAAAAGAGTGGTAACTCACAAGCGCTAGGGCTTTATTACAATCTAAAAAGTGTAAGAGATAATCAGCTTGCTGCTGCAGAGCAAATAGAGAGCAGCCAAAAATCAAAATCTTCAAGTGGAGAACTTGTTGGGTTTTGATGTCTTATAATGTCCCATATTTGAGAAAAAGCTAATTTTTTTCAAAAAAACTGCAATTGGAGCCATCGTTTTTGCAAACGATGGCTTTTTTCTATTAATACTTTTATTTTTAAGCAATTTCATGTAAAATTAAAGCATTGTTGTGCCTTTTATGGCAAAGGAGGCCTTTGTGCTTATAGATATTACTGTAGCAAATTTTAGGTCAATCAAGGAACCTCAAACTATTTCGTTTGCTGCCTTGAAAGATAAGAGACTTGACAAGTCTATGGTTGAGACTGTGTCTGACAAACTTAAAGTTTTAAGAACAGTAGCTGTTGTAGGGTCAAATGGTGTTGGAAAAAGTACTATTGTAAGAGCAATTGAGGCTGTGTATGGAATTATTACAGATGCTTACAATGATGATAATCCACTCAAAAGATATCTTGCTGGTTCAATTTTTGCTTATAATGAAGTTAAAAATCAGCCTGCAGAATTTACTTTTAGAATGCTACTTAAAGAAGCGACTAAAGATGAGAAAGAAATCATTGCTACGTACATTCTTAAAGCTGACACAGACCATATTTGGGAAGAAAGTCTTTATTACAACTTTGGTTCTTCTAAAAAATTAATGTTTGAAAGAATTGCAACGCCAAGTCTTGATGCAGAAACAAGTTACAAAGTACGTTGGGGTAAGTTGTATAGAGGTGATAAAAAACGTAGTGAAAAAGCTGTGGATTCAAAACATTCTTATCTTAAATATGCAGCACTTAAAGGAGGAGAGACTTGCTCTGAAGTTTATGCTTGGTTTGAGAAAACTTTGGATGTTCTTCCAATGGGAGTGGGAACAGCATCAGAAAAGTATATTGCTTCAATGCTGAGCAAACATGCATCTTGGAAAGAACAGCTTATAAACTTCTTCTGGAGCATGGATATTACTGACATTAGAGACATAAGAATTGGTCTTAATAAAGACGGAAAATTTGTTGAGTCTAATGAAGGAGACATGGTTCTTTTTGTTCACTCAAATACAAAAGCTGCAATGTTTAGTCCTTATGGAAAAGAAAGCCTTTCTATGAAACGTTTATCTTTATTGGCGCTTGCTTTCTTTGAGGCTTTCACAAAAGATAAAGTTCTTATTGTTGACGATTATGGAATGTTCCTTCATCCAGAAGTTATCAAATATTTGACAAGTGTTTTTACAAGTGGATGCAAACGTGCAAGCCAGCTTGTTGTTTTTGACTGCAATCCAACACTTCTTGAAGATGGACTTTTAAGAAGAGACGGAATTTATTTTGCAGAAAAAGACAGTCAGGGTGCCACTATTTATTATCCTCTTAGTGATTTTAAGCTTGGATCTGGTGCTAAAACACGTGCCATGTATGAAAGCGGAGCGTTTGGGGCTCTCCCAATTACTAGCGAATTCCGCTTTGTAAATGAGGAGGTATGAAGATGATTCGCAAAAGAAATCCTGTTTCACCAAGAAATACAATGTTAATAGTCACTTCAAATCCAACTCTTGCTGTGTATTTTTCAAGAGTAAGAAAAGACTGCCGGTATGTAAGTCTTACTGTTGAATACAAAAGTGCTGAGAGCTTAGAAGATTTGATAAAAATTTCTGCAAAAAGAAGAATTGCAGGAAAGTATTCCAGTACTTGGGCTGTGTTTTCATTCAAGGATTTTGACCTGAAAGCAAAAGATGTTATAGATATGGAAGATTTTGCAAAATCCAAAAAAGTAAAACTTGGTTGGGTAAATCCAAATCTAAGTCTTTGGCTTTATTTACATCTAAAACCAGTTAATGTTTTTGTTGATGATGCTTCTTCGTTTGAACATGCCATTGCAAAAGTCTTCCCGGGATATGAAGAAACTGAAGATTATATGACAAATGATGGTAAAGACATTCATCTTCGTTTATTCTCTTCTTTCAGCACTGCTGTAGTTAATGCAAGTTCTTATAACAAGCTTGCAGAAAAAACAACAGGACTTATTGCAACAAGTTTTCCTTTATTGTATGAAGACATAAAGGAAGTTTGTGGTGAAGCAGATCTTTCACATAATCAAAAGCTTCTTTCTAAATAAAATTTCTAGAGGTTTTGCAAAATGAGCTTTGTGAAGACAGTTTTGCAAAAACCTCTGTAACTAGGAAATATAAATTCTAGAGGTCCCTCCCCACCAAAAAAAGGAAGAACCTCTAGAATAAAATGAGCAGGAGAGAGAATGGGCGGTTTTGTACTGTTTTCTTATACTATCTCTATAGCTGTATCGTGCATGGCTTTAGCTTTAGCTACAGCTGCACGAATATTTAGAAAAGACCCTTGGAGCGGGTATTACATAGTTTTTCAAAGCTGTCTTATTGGTATTATGGCTGCAGGACTAGCTCGTGGGCTTTCTCTCTTCTTCATGTCTTCTGGCGTATATGCAGTTTTTAGTTTTATATTTTCAACATTCTTACATGCTGCAATGGGGTTTGTAATTGTTTTCATACCTTATTTTTTGAGTTGGGTAATTGCAAAACCTTGGAGACGAAGGCAGTGGATTTCTTTTTATACTTTAGCTTTTGCTTATTTTGGGATAGGGCTAGCATCTCTTATAGTTGACAACAAAACATTTTTCTTTTGGGTCTCTGT
>CAVDLI010000074.1:0-7565 GCA_963609725.1 bacterium
AGGCCAGAATTTGTAAAGAATTTTATGCTTTTGTTGCATTTACGTTTACAATAGAAGCTTTGGACGGCTTTGTGTTGCATTTACTTTTTCAATCGGCCTTTTAACCAAAAACTCCCAAAAGGCTAAAATCAAAGAGTTTAATTGACTATACTTGCAAAACGAGCAAGAGTTGTTGAGAGGTCTTCTTTTATTTTCTCATTGTCTTTGCCGTTTTCTGAAACGTCTTGAAGAATTTCTTGTATGTGTTCTTCAAGTATTATTTTTCCACACCCAAGAAGTGCTGCCCGTGCGGCATTGATTTGGGTTAGAATATCATCGCAAGAAGCACCTTGGTCCACCATTTTATCAATTGCATTAACTTGTCCTGCAATTTTATGAAGCCTGTTGTGAAGGTTTCGAGAAGTAGAAATTGGTTTCATTATTGTTTGGCCTCCAGGTTGCCCAAGTTAATTAGAGCATAACATTAGGTATTTTTGGTGTCAACGAAAACTAGCCAACAAACTGGGTAGCAAACTAGGTAGCAAACAAGGTGCCAAACTAGTCAACATAAACTTGTAAAGTCTTGTAAAGTGTTGTATTGACCAGTTTTATTGTCTGTGATAAGGTTTGTATCGCTGTTCATTTTTTGGGACGGCTTAAAGTTATATGTATTAAAGTATTTATCTTGGTAAAGATAGTTGGAGGTTACAGTGAATCGTTCTGCAGTTAAGAGAGATCGTCAGAGTAAGGAAAGAAGGCTTAGAAACCGCATGACAAAGAGTGCATTCCGCACAGCAATCAAAAAGTTTGATGCAGCTGTTGAGTCTAATGACAAAGCAACAGCAGAGGAATACATGAAACTCAGTTTCAAGCTCATGGACACTGCCGCAAACAAGGGTATTATCCACCACAATACTGCTGCTAGAAAGAAGTCCAGAATGAACACCAAGTTCAATAAGATGGCTTAATGGGCCTGCGGAGGTAGAATATGGCAAAAACAAAACTTACAAAGGCTGTAATCATTGAACATCTCCACGAGAAGTTGGGTGTAAATAGAAATGATATTCATGAGATAGTTGATGCATTCTTTGAAGAAGTAAAAGACGGTCTCAAGGATGAGAAAATAATTGAGCTCAGAGGTTTTGGAACATTTGAAGTAAGAACCCGCAAAGGCAGAGAAAAGGCAAGAAATCCAAAAACTGGAGAATTGGTTGCCGTTGATGCTCACGGAGTAGCTGTGTTCCGCCCAGGAAAAGAACTCAAAGATTTGGTTTGGGATCTTAATTGATAAAACATGAAAAAAGTATTAAGCGTTACCAATAAGGATTTACGCAGACGCAACCTCAAAGCAGTATGCTCTGAGGTTGTTTTGTTGTTACTGTCTGCATTTTTACTTTCTCTTGCGCATCCAAGCTTTATTTCTAATAACGGGTTTGGGTTTTTAGTCTTTTTTGTACTTATTCCAGTTTTTGCTGTAATTAGAAATACTTCTTGGCGCTTGGTAGCTCCATACGGATTTTTGTATGGTTTTGTTTATTACGCAATATTTAATTACTGGCTTACAAGTTTTCATCCGTATGCTATTTTAATTGTTACTTTAATTAAAGCAGTTGAGATGGTTTTTCTCTTTCTTGCTCTTAAAGCTGCTGACAGCTGGTTTTCAAATACCATAAAAGGAAAGCTGTCATGCCTTATTCCTGTTTTTCAAGCTATAATTTGGGTCGCATATTCTTATGTATCTCAAAGTTGGTTTGCAGGATATCCTTATGGAACAATTGCTTATGCTTTATATAGATACAAAGTACTAATTCAATGTGCTGACCTTTTTGGAATTTGGGGTCTCAACTTTATGTTGGTTTTACCTCAAGCCTTTTTGGGAGCTTGGTTTTGTGATTACTTTAGTAAAACAAAGATTTCAAGACCATTAGGTTCATTGCATTTACAAAAGGCCCAGATTTCTCAAAGTACAAATCAAAGTACAAATCAAAGTACACATCAAAGCATACATAATTCTCAAAATTCACATGATACTCAAAATGCAAAGAAAGGTGATAGAAATTTGAAATCTCAGAGGTATCGGTTTTTCCAAAGTTTGAAAGCATACCTCTTTAGCAACAAGATTTTAGTTATAGTTTACATTGTCTTGTTTGCAGCACAGCTTATCTACGGCACAGTTACGCTTAATTTTTGGAAGAATGCTCAAGAAGATAACTCTTTTGATGTTGCAACAGTTCAGCATAATGCAGATTCTTGGAAAGGCGGATACGATACATACAAGAAAAACTTCTTAAATCTTTCTCGCATGAGTCTTGAGGCTGCACTCCAAAATCCAGATATGATTATTTGGTCAGAAACAGCTTTTGTTCCATCTGTTGATTGGTACACTAATTACCCATATGAGGGAGACGATGAGGGCTCTTCTTTTGATTATTTGAGAGCAATTCAAGAACTTGTTGATGAGTTTGTTGAATTTGGCACAAATCTTGGCATTCCTCTTTTGACTGGAAATCCATCTGGAGAAATAAAAGATGAGAATTTGCCACCTTATGATGAAGAAGGCAATTGGAATAAAGCTGATTACAATTCTGTTATTCTGTTTGATGATGGTGTTATAAAACAGTCTTACCGCAAACAACACTTAGTGCCATTTACTGAGCATTTCCCATATGAAAAACAAATGCCTTGGCTTTATAATCTTCTTAAAGCAAATGATTATCATTGGTGGGAAAAAGGTGATGAATCGGTTGTTTTTGAGACCTCCAACGGTATTAAATTCTCAACTCCAATTTGTTTTGAAGATGTTTTTGGCAATATTTGTGCTAATTTTGTTACAGCGGGAGCTGATTTGATTGTTAACATGACAAACGACTCTTGGTCTGGTTCTGTTGCAGCTGAAAGACAGCATATGGCAATGGCTGTGTTCCGTTCTGTGGAAAATAGACGCACCACAATTAGAGGTACAAATAGCGGAATTACTTGCTTAATCACGCCAGACGGCACAATTCAAGGTGAAATGGAACCTTTTAAGATGGGCTGGAAAATATGGGAAGTCCCCGTTTATAGTAGCAATACTTACGGATACTCTCTATATTCTAAAACTGTCGACATTTCTGCCCAAATTTGCACTTATGCTTCATATATAATTCTTGCATTAGGCGCTGTTCTTATGGTAGGTGGCCATTTTGCAAAGAAATCTAAACACCATGCAAAATCTAATAATTGAGGAAAGGCCGATATTTCTGTAAAAAGCAATAACAGCTATAACTAAGAAGAAAAACAGCAATGATTTATTCTAATACTACAGTCATAACATCTTATAATGTCTCAATTTTCATTGTTGGAACTGAAATAACAAGGGGTATTATTCAGGATTGTCATATTCCACTGTTAACACGAGAGCTTACAAATCTTGGATATTGCATACGCCGTGCGTGCATTGTTCCAGACGATGTTTCAGTTCTTGATGACTTAAAGAAAGCATCTGTTGATAGCAATATTATCATTGTAACAGGAGGCTTGGGTCCCACTTGTGATGATATGACGCGCCAGGCAATTGCCCACTTAGCCGGCGTTGCGCTTGTAAAAAATGAAACAGCATGGAATGAAGTTTATTCGTGTTTAGGAGAGCGTATTTGGGGCGCAAACGAAAGACAAGCTTTTATCCCTCAAGGTTTTGAAGAAATTCCAAATCCAAAAGGTACAGCTCCGGGGTTCAGAGGTTCTTTTAATGCTTTTGCTCAAAATAGTTTTGATAAAGAAGAGACTTCAGAAAAAAAGATATCAAAAGAAGTTACAGTTATTGCTATGCCAGGGCCTCCTTCTGAAATGCAATATATGTTTTACACATATATAAGGCCTTTTTTAGCAGAAAAAAGAGGTCTAAATGGAAGTGAAAGAGACGAGTTTTCTGTGTACATGACACCTGAAGCAAAGTTGGAAGATGTATGTGAAAGCTGTCAAGTAGATGGAGTTACATGGGGAACGCGTTTTCAACCTTTTAAGATAAGTCTTTATGTAGATGGCTCAAATAAGGAAAAAAAGGAAGAGTTTGAGAATAAATTATCCTCTCTTCTTGGAAAAGGATTGCTTGAAAAAGGCAATCTTGAAGCTGTAGACAAACTTGTTGAATATCTTGAAAAAAATAATCTTACAATTAGCACAGCAGAAAGTTGTACTGCGGGATTTGTTTCAAAGCTCTTAACTGATAAAGCCGGCAGTTCCAAGTGGTTCTTAGGTGGTGCTGCAACTTATGCAAATAGTGCAAAGACAGCTATTTTGGGTGTTGATGAAAGTATTTTGAAAGATGAACACATTGGTCCAGTTAGCTCTCAATGTGCTTGTCAAATGGCAAATGGAATAAGAAAAGTTTTAGGCTCTGATATTGCTGTGTCTGTTACTGGTATTGCAGGTCCCGGAGGAGAAGAGAAAGGAAAACCAGTTGGAACAGCATATATTGGGCTTTCTTCTTCATTTAGAGAGCCTGTTGCTGTTAGAATTAACATTTCACCAAATTCAAGGGATTATATTCGTAGGAAATTAAGTGTTGCAATGATGCTTCTTGCACTAGAATATGCACAAGGTGGCTCTGTTGTTGACATGGTTTCTTCATGGGTATATATTTGACTTGTAAGGTCCGTTTGGACTAAATCCTTTTTATTCTTATTTTAATTTTTGAAACGAAAATCTTGGCTATAGTTATTTTTCATTTGAAAGATTGTTTTACAAAATGAATTCTTGAAACATCTCTATATGCTGTATATTCGTTGGAGAATCTAGTACATGGATAATGAAAACAATGCTTTGAAGGAAACCTCAGAGACCGTTAAACCTGTAAAAAAGGTTATTCTCAAAAGAAAACCTCTTGTTAGAAAAGAACCAAAAGCCATTATTGATGACAACAATTCTACTGCTTTGCTTGACAAGGTCATTGGTGATGGTGGAAATAACGTGAAAAACGAAGATGTAAAAGAACCTTCTCTTTTTGACGAAAGTGTTAAAGAAATTAAAGAAATTAAAGAAACTAAAGAAATAGGAAAAGAAAAAACAAAACGTCCTGCTAAGCCAGCTACTACAGCAAAAAAAACAAGTAAAGTGTCAAAGAAAGTAGCTACTGCAAAAGATGAAAATGAAGTTTTAAATGGCATTTCAAATAATGCAAGCAGTGAAGAAGAAAAAAACTCCAAAGAAGCTAATTCAAGTAAAAAGAAGACAAAAAAATCTAAGACTTCTAAACATGATAAGGAAGAGACTTCTCAAGTAGAAGAGACAGCTAAAGTTGTTGCAACAGAAGTAGCTACAGAGATTGCAGCAGAAGTTGCATCTGAGGTTGCAAGTGTTGTTGTAGAAGAAAAAACTAGTAATGAGGAAAGTTCAAACAACTTAGAAAACGCTAGTAGTTCTTCTAGTGATGCTAACAAGCAAAGTGATGACGAGCATAAAACTTTGCAGAAAGAAGAAGAGAGCCAAAACCATAAATTTAACAAGAATAAACAAAATCAGGCTCGCAATCAAAAAGGCAAGCATGGGTACGACCAAAATCAAAAGTACCAAAATTCAAAAAACGAACAGCGTAATAGTCAAAAGAAAAACCTTACAATGGATGAGATATCTATCCCAGAGGCTGAGTATCAAGAACATCTTGAACACAGAATGCTTGTAAGCGAGCTCTCTCAAGTATCAATGAGTGAGTTAAAAGAACGCCTTGCAGAGATGACAGGCTCTTCTATTGATGATTATGCAGAGTTTAAAAAACAAGAAATTATTGTAGAAATTATTCGTACATTCAGCCAAAAAGGTGGTGTTGTTTATACTATTGGAACGCTTGAGATTTTAAGTGATGGATATGGTTTCTTGAGATCTCCTCTTAATAGCTATCTCCCCGGGCCTGAAGATGTTTATGTTTCTCCTTCAATTATTAAATTCTTGAACTTAAAGACAGGCGATACTATTGAAGGTCAAATTCGTAATCCTAAAGAAAATGAAAGATTTTTTGCTTTAAGTAGAATTGCAAATGTAAATGGAGATGCTCCAATTGTTGCAAAGACAAGAATAAGTTTTGATAACCTTATTCCTCTTTATCCTGATAGTCGAATTAATCTTGAGACAGAACGGACAGACAACGATGTGTCTATGCGCATAATCAATTTGTTTTGTCCTATTGGTAAGGGCCAAAGAGCACTTATTACAGCTCCTCCAAGAACAGGTAAGACTATTTTGCTTCAGCAAATAGCAAATGCAATTACTACAAACCATCCAGAAATAAAACTTATGGTTCTTCTAGTTGATGAAAGACCTGAAGAAGTTACTGACATGAGGCGCAATGTAAAGGGTGAAGTTATAGCTTCAACTTTTGATGAACAAGCTACAAGGCATGTAACTGTTGCTGAGATGGTTATTGAAAAAGCTAAACGCCTTGTAGAACATAAGCATGATGTTGTTATTCTTTTGGACTCTATAACAAGGCTTGCCCGTGCTTACAACCAGACTGTCCCTGCAAGTGGTAAAATACTCTCTGGTGGTGTAGATTCTAATGCTCTTCATAAACCAAAGAGGTTTTTTGGTGCAGCAAGAAATATTGAAAACGGTGGGTCGCTTACTATAATAGCATCGGCCTTAATTGAGACGGGTTCTAGAATGGACGAAGTTATTTTTGAAGAATTCAAGGGCACCGGTAATAGTGAAATTGTGCTTGACCGCAGAATGGCTGACCGTAGATTGTATCCTGCAATTAATATTAAGAAGAGTGGTACGCGTCGTGAAGATTTGCTTTTGGATAAAGATGAGGCTGCTCGTATATGGATTCTCAGGAATGCTATCAATGGGCTTGAGGATTTGGAGATGACTGAGTTCCTAATTGACAAAATGCGAAAAACAAAGAACAATGAGGCGTTCTTGCGTTCTATGAATACAGGAAGCGTTCCTGCTTTCTAAAACGGAGACGGCTTGTTTAATCCAGTTGTTTGCTGTACAAAAGCCCCAAGCAAAGAGATTTAAGACTTGTGTTTTAGTTTCTAATCTTAGGTGTTCGCCAGCAAACTAAAAGACGGAGGACGGAACTATGAAGAAGGGAATTCACCCAAAATATGAGCTTGCTGAAATCAAGTGCTCATGTGGAAATGTCATTAAGACGAAGACAACAGCTAAGAATTTACAGGTTGAAATTTGCTCTGCTTGTCACCCATTCTTTACAGGAACCCAGAAGCTCGTTGACTCAACAGGTCGTGTTGAGCGTTTCAACAAGCGTTATGGTGTTAAGGAATCCAAGTAACGAAACATCCTTATTTTGTTTCGCAAAAGCCACTTTGCAATTTTGTGCATCGTGGCTTTTTTATGTCCTGTTGCACGGGGGATTGTAGTTCCTAGTACAAAAAAAGAAGGATTGGTCAACTTTTAAGATTTCAATATATTTTGAACTTGTTCAATGGAGATTGAAGCTCCTTTAGCTATGTCTTTATCAGAAAGGCCAAGAGCTTTGAAACCTTTGACAATACGTCGTTTTTCCTCTGCTTGACCTTGAGACAAGCCTTGAGCTAAACCCTCTGCCTTACCTTGAGAAAGGCCTTTAGTCAAACCTCTAGCTTCACCTT
>CAVDLI010000075.1:0-7321 GCA_963609725.1 bacterium
TGTTTCAAATCCATCCCTTGTACCACTGCCAGCTTCACGCCCAATGAGAACTACCTGAGCATCGTCGCCACCCACTTCTTTCCAATTGGTGATTTCGCCTTTATAAATCTTGGCGATTGTTTCTTCATCCAACTCTTCTACTGGATTTTTGGGGTTAACAATCAATGCTATACCATCATATGCAAGAACTGTTTCTACAAGTCCTTGTTCTTTTTCTTCTTCTTTGAGAGCTCTACTTGAAAGCCCAATATCACAACGCCCTTCCAAAACAGCTTTTATTCCAGAGCCCGATCCTGTTGGGTTATATGTAAAAGAAATTTCCTTATGTTGCTGTACAAAAGATTCTCCAAGCGCGCCAATTACCTTTTCCATAGATGTTGAGCCATCTGTAGAAACGGAGCTTGCACTGTTTTTTTCGCTATTTGCCATAGCAAAAACCATTGTCATTGTTACAATCATCATTAGAATTGTAATTGTTTTTTTCATCTTTACATCTCCTGTTTACGGCCACACGATAAACTGGAAATGTAAAAACAAAAGCAATGAAAAGTAAAATCCTTGTAAAAAGTTCTTGATGTAGAGGTTTTTGAAAAAACCTTTGTAAAAACTCATAATGTTTCATTACAAAAAAATCCCCGTGGGAAGTTCTCTCCTCATGGGGATTTTTGTTACATAAAGATGTTTTACAACAATTTGTAAAATTTAAGCTCTACTCATTGCCTCTTGGAAATCGCGCTGATCTGTGAAGATTTCCTGTTTGTAAGGATTTTTCTTCTGTACCTTAGCACGCTTGATAATACAAGCAAGAATAAGCACATTTGCTACTAGAGCAATGACAGCAATAACGCCTTGCATTGTTGGGTCTGCACTAGTTGGGCGAACAGCTGCATCCATAAAGCCGTCTTTATAAAGTGAAGGAAGGACTGTGAATACGCTGTCATCCTGGAAGAGCGGGAACACTTGTGCAAACATACACCACAAAGCTAAAGTGTTAGCACGGTTCTGTATCCAACCGCCCTTGTTCCAGAAGTGGTTTGCAAAAGTTGGAGCAAGTAAAAGTGCCAAGCCACAGTACCATGCATGAGTTGGCAAACAGTTGTAAGTATACTCAAAGTTCCAAAGATCATAAGCAAGGATGTAGCACCAAGTCATATCAGGCCAAAGCATATCTTTTTGATCTTTTGAAGAATAAATTCCCCACCATGCAGTCATACAGAATATATTGACAAGTCCTGCAATACCATTGAGCCAGTTCCACCAGCCACCATAAAGCCACACATTTTCAGATGACAGCCACCATCGGTCTCCAAATTCTTTAAGTGCAATAGCGCCCTTAATTCCAGATTCAAAATCGCTTGCAACAGCAATAAGGATGTTAATTGCAACAATGACAAATGGGAATGCCTTGAACCAATCTGTCTTGCCAATGCTCCATTTATATTTGAGCATCATAAAGCCAATACATCCAGTGGTAGCAGCATACAGTTTAGCGTAGTGGAACCAGCTATTCATATTTGTGTATGTCTGGTTGTTAAGAGCCCATTCTGCACCTTTGCTTGCACCAATAGCAATTGCAATAAAGTAAACTGTCAATGCAGCCGGAAGAGCAATAAAGCATGTAAAACCACCAAGTTTAGTTCTGCGTGCAAACTCATTTGCGAGCACAAGTCCAGTAAATACCAGCAAAAATCCTAGAAGCTGGTACATTGAGGTTTCACCATAAATTTGGAAAAACATAACTATACCCCTTTGTAGTTATTTTTCCGCCCACAGTGGCGCATTTTTATTTGGGCTACGCATTAGATTGTTGCATCAAATTGTTAAGTCAAATTGTTACGTCAAATTGTTGGGTCGGATGACTTTTTGGTCTTTGAAGTGAGAGTATCACAAGAATATAGAGAATGTCATTATTTGGAGATATGCAATTAAATGATAATCGTTATGAAAATTCTTTAGAGTTTTTTGCAAAATGAGCTTGTAAATGATGGTAGTGTGGCAAGAACTTATTTAATGACCATTTTTAATACCATTCTTTATGTTAGGCTTTAGGGCCTTTATACTAGAGTTTTTTACTTGTTTTGAATATAATTTGGCACAATTGGAACTTTGATTTCTCTCAATGTTTGATTTGTGGAGAAATGTTTAATTGTTGGAGAATAGTTAAGAGGTATGAGCCTAATTGGTCCTATTTTGTCGTGTGCAACACTAGTAATTCTTTTGTACCTTACAGAAAAACATACACCGGCACAAAAACTCCCATATCTACTAAAAGAATTCATCATTGGAATCTTATTTGGAGCACTTGCAATTTTTTCTAGCCTTCATGGCATTGTTTACGAAGATATAATTGTGAATGTTGCAGATGCAGCACCGCTTTGCGCAGGTCTTGTATTTGGAGCGCCATCTGGTGTAATTGCAGGTCTTTTTGGAGGACTTTTTAGATACTTTTTTGGGTTAGGCGATTTCACTAGACTTGCCAGCTCTGTATCTATTTTTCTTGTTGGTTGTATTGCAGCACTCTTACGAACTTTAATGTTTGATGACAAAAAACCAACTTGGGCTTACGGCACAGCAATTGCTTGTATATGTGAAGACATTCATATGTTGTTAATATTCCTTTTTAACCTTAACGATGCCTCAACAGCCTTCTCATATGTAAATAAATGCACAGTGCCAATGGTTTTGGGCAATGCTTTAGCAATAGGAATTGCATTAATTGTTGTCTCAATTCTTAGTAAAGATAGACTTTCAAATCAAAAAAAACACAACATATCTCAAACTTTCCAACGCTGGTTACTCATTTGCATTGTGAGTGCATATTTGTTAACAAGCATATTTACTTACAAACTACAGAGCAATGTAACAGAAACACAAATTATTGGAGTAATCAATCAAACGTTGTCAGATGTATCTCAAGATATTAAAGACACTTCAAGTGAACACTTACTGGAAGCTACAAGAATGGTAAAGAAAAAGTACCTTTCATCAGATGACTGGGATACAGAGTCTCTTATTGAGCTTGCAGATTTCTACAATGTAGCTGGCATTACAATATTTGGAAAGGATGGAATTATTACAAAATCTAGCTATCCTGCTTTCATTGGTTTTGATATGCACAGTGGCAAACAATCAGAAGAATTCATGTGCTTGTTTGAAGGCACAACTGAGTATGTACAAGAATATCAGCCTTTATCTTATGACTCGCGAATGAATGGAAAATATGCAGGTGTTCTTCTTCCAGACGGCACAGCTTTGCAAGTTGGATATTTTTATAAGCAATACAAAGAAGATATAGATGATGTAATCTTCAATGCTACTAAAAACAGGCATATTGGCACAAATGGGTTCATCTTGATTTGCGATGAAAACTGGCTAGTTGTTGCTGATGGATATGAGCATGACGGCATGAATGTATCAGAGCTTGGCATTCAAATTGACACATCAACCATGCAGGAAAAAACCAAATATGAAACAATAATTGATGGTCAAAAATACCTTTATTCATATTTGTTTACAGAAGGATACTGCATTATTGGAGCCATTCCTGAGACAGAAGCACACTACATGAGAAATCTTTCAATCTATGTAAGTGTTATAATGGAAATCATTATTTTTGCAATTCTGTTTATTCTTATATATTTCCTTATTAAAAAAGTAATTATCAAAAACTTACATGAAATTAACAATAGTCTTGCTCAAATTACAAATGGCAATTTGAATGTTAAAGTAGATGTAAGAACTAATGAAGAATTCTCATCCCTTTCTGACGATATAAATTCAACTGTAAGCACTCTAAAAAAATATATTGCAGATGCTGCAGCTAGGATTGACCAAGAACTTGAATATGCAAAAGAAATCCAGTATTCAGCACTGCCATCTACTTTCCCGCCATATCCAAATCAAAATCATTTTGATATTTATGCTCAAATGTTCACAGCAAAAGAGGTAGGTGGCGACTTCTACGATTTTTATCTTTTGAATGATTACACTATAGCTTTCTTAATTGCAGACGTTTCAGGCAAAGGCATTCCCGCTGCACTCTTTATGATGAGAGCAAAAACTATTCTTAAAGATTTGGCAGAACAAGGACTTTCTGTAAATGAAATCTTACGTGAAGCAAATGAGAAACTCTGTGAAGGCAATGAAGCTGGAATGTTTGTTACAGCATGCATGGGAATTGCAGACTTGAGAACAGGAGAGCTCCAATTTGCCAACGCAGGACATAATCCGCCATTGATAAAGCACAAAAATGGCACATTTGAATACCTGCGAATGAAATCTGGATTTGTATTGGCTGGAATGGGAGGTGTACGCTACCATCTTAATGAATACAAATTACACGCCGGCGACCGCATTTTTTTATATACCGATGGCGTAACAGAAGCAACAAATAGTCAAAAACAGTTATATGGAGAAGCCCGTTTACAAGCATTTGCAAATTCTCATTTGAAGCTTGTCGCAAAAGATTTTTTGCATAATCTAAAAGAAGATATAGACCTTTTCGTTGGAGATGCACCACAATTTGATGATATTACAATGTTAATGTTTGACTATTTAGGAGGAACAACTATGAAAGAAGAAAAATCCTTCCCTGCTGATGTCAACGCACTTTCAGAGGTGCAAGGTTTTTTTGAAAATGCTTTAGAGCAGTTGTCTTGCCCTCTTAAAACACAAATAGCAATTAGCGTTGTTATTGAAGAAGTTTTTGTAAATATTGCAAGTTATGCATACCCTGAAGGAAAAGGAGACGCTATTGCAAGTTTTGAGTTTGACCCAGAAAGCAGAACTGCTACTTTTGAATTTAGAGATAAGGGTATTCCTTTTGATCCTTTGAAACAAAAAGATCCAGATATCACACTGTCAGCTGACGAAAGAGGTATTGGAGGTCTTGGAATTTTCATTACACGAAAAACAATGGATAATGTAACATATAGCTATGAAAATGGCGAAAACATACTTACAATGAAAAAGATCATTTGAGAAGATGGAGGCAAATAATGCAAATCAATCAAAAACAAGTTGGAGACGAACTGGTTATTTCGTTAGAAGGTCGCTTAGACACAACAACAGCTCCAAGTTTTGAGGCTGTAATCAACACCATAAGCGATAGTGTGAAAAATCTAGTAATAGATATGCATAATGTAGAATATGTATCATCTGCAGGACTTCGTGTACTTTTGGCAATTCAAAAGAAAATGAATAACGTTGGAACTCTAAAACTCACTGGCGTTAACGAAACCGTTATGGAAGTTTTCCAAATGACAGGATTTTCTGATATCTTGAAGATTGAATAATGCAGTTAGTAAGTAAAGCAATCATTTTTGCCACAAAAGCCCATGACGGAATGCATCGTAAGCATTCCCCCTCACCTTATATTCTTCATCCAGTAGAAGTTGCTGCAATTGTTGGCTCTTTAACAAACAGTGAGGAAACAATTGCAGCTGCGGCACTTCATGATGTTGTAGAAGATGCGGGGATTACAATCCAGGAAATAGAAGAACAATTTGGCCCAAGGGTTGCAGAACTTGTTGCTTCAGAAACAGAAGACAAAAGAAGAGATAAACCCAGCAGTAGCACTTGGAAAATCAGAAAAGAAGAATCCTTGCAAATTCTAAAAGAAACAAGAGATTTAGATGTAAAAATTCTTTATTTAGGTGATAAACTTGCAAATTTGCGTTCTGTCTATTCTTATTGGCAAAAAGAAGGACACAATTTGTGGCAGGACTTCAATCAAAAAGACCCAATCCAACAAGCATGGTATTACAATTCTATTGCTAATTATACAAACGAACTTGCTGATACTTTAGCTTGGAAAGAATATAACTGGCTAATACAAACAATATTTGCGGAGATATTGAAATGAGTGAACAAGTAACATCCAATGTTAAGGATAACGTGCTAACTATTTATCTAAGTGGGCGTGTAGATGCTTCCAATGCACCAAATGTTGAAAAACAAATGATAACAATTCGCAAGGACGCTCCATGCACAACCACAGTAATTGATGCAAAAAATCTTCAATACATTTCTAGTGCAGGACTGAGAGTTCTTTTAAAATTAAGAAAAGAAGATCCTCAATTATCTATCATAAATGTTTCTTCAGAAATATATGACATCCTAGATATGACAGGATTTACTGAAATGATTAAAGTAAAAAAAGCTTACCGCCAGCTTTCCGTAGAAGGATGTGAAATAATTGGTAAAGGCGCAAATGGTGCTGTTTATCGTTATGATGCAGAAACTATTGTTAAAGTTTATTTTAACTCTGATGCTCTACCTGAAATTCAAAGAGAACGTGAATTAGCTCGTAAGGCACTTGTGCTAGGTATTAACACAGCAATCCCTTATGACGTTGTGCGTGTTGGAGAAAACTATGGCACTGTTATGGAGCTCCTTGAAGCTACTTCCCTTTCTAAGATGATTAGAAAAGACCCGGAACATTTGGATTTACCTCTCAAATATTTTGTAGATATGCTAAAACAAATCCATAGTACAAATGTAAAACCAGGTGATATGCCAAGCATGAAACAAGTTGCACTTGATTGGGCATCTTTTGACAAAAATCATTTGCCAGAAGAACTTGGAAATAAACTTTATAATATGGTTGAGAATATTCCAGATCAAAGCACAATGCTACATGGTGATTATCATACAAATAACGTAATGGTTAGAAATGGCGAGGCACTACTTATTGACATGGATACTTTGTGTATGGGCCATCCAATTTTTGAACTAGGGTCCATGTTCAATGCATTTGTAGGATTTTCTGAACTTGACCACGAAGTGTGTCAAAACTTCCTTGGATTTCCTCATGAAGTTGCAGGGGTCTTTTGGCATAAAGCTCTTGCAATGTATCTTGGAACAGACGATACCAAGCGCCTTAATGAAGTTGAAAATAAAGCAAAAATTATTGGATATATGCGCCTCTTACGCCGTACTATTCGCCGTAATGCTCCAAACCGTGACACTCTTATCTCTTTCTACAAAGAGCAGCTTATAAAACTAATTCCATCAATAGATGAATTGACATTCTAGAGGTTTTTGCAAAACTGTCTTCATGAATCTTGGCTTTGCCTTTTCGGCTAAAAGAGCATTTCTTCTAACTTCATAATACACAAAGTATTATTTCAGTTTTCAGAAAATGCTTTTTATCTCGCAAATCCAAAACCAAGGGCCACAAAGCTCATTTTGCAAAAACCTCTCTAAATTTGAATTGAACAAGGTTTTTGAAAAACCTTAATCTTTTTACTTAATCCTTTTACTCAATTTTTTATAAAAATGCTCTCTCCTTTAGTTGAGCACGAAAGAAATCTCAACTTTT
>CAVDLI010000076.1:0-7231 GCA_963609725.1 bacterium
CTTGTAAACGGGTACGGCTTACCACTTTCAATTCAAACAACGCTTCTTATGGCGGGAATTGGAACTCTTATGTTTCATGTTATTACAAAGATGAAAGTGCCAGCATTCCTTGGTTCTTCTTTTGCATTCCTTGGTGGTTATGCAGCTATTGCAGCATTATCTGCAGGAAAGTATGCAACAATGAGTGGAGCAGAGAAACTCCAGTATGCAGGTGGTGGAATTGTAGTTGCCGGTTTAATGTATGTAATACTTGCCCTTGTAATAAAAGCTGTGGGTGTTAAAAAGGTCATGAGATTTTTACCTCCAATCGTAACCGGGCCAATCATTATTCTTATTGGTCTTAATCTTGCACCATCTGCAGTATCAAATGCTTCTACTTGCTGGCCACTTGCTGTAGTTGCAATGGCTATTGTAGTTGTAGCAAATATTTGGGGTAAGGGAATGATAAAGATAATACCAATTCTTCTTGGAGTTGTTGGCTCATATGTAATTGCAGTAATTGCAAACGCTTTTGGAGCAACTACAGCAACAGGTGCACCTCTAATAGACTTTACAGCTCTTTCACAAGCTAAGTTGATTGGATTACAGCCTTTCTTCACAAATTTTAGTGGTAGCGTATGTAAATTTGATATTACAACAATTTTGGTTATGGCTCCAATTTCTGTTGCATCCATGATGGAGCACATTGGCGATATCTCAGCAATATCAGCAACAGTTGGAGAAAATTACATTGAAGACCCAGGTTTGCACAGAACCCTCATTGGTGATGGTCTTGCAACATCTTTTGCAGCAGTCTTTGGCGGTCCTGCAAATACTACATACGGAGAGAACACTGGAGTTCTAGTTCTTTCTAGAGTTTATGATCCAAGAGTAATTCGTTTAGCTGCAATTTATGCAATAGTGCTTTCATTCTCACCAGCATTTGCTGCACTTGTAAATTCAATGCCAGCTGCAATAATTGGTGGTGTCTCATTCATACTTTATGGAATGATATCAGCAATTGGAATTAGAAACGTTGTTGAGAACAGAGTTGATTTTACACAATCAAGAAACTTAATCATTGGAGCTGTTATTCTAGTATGCGGACTGGGTTTCACTGATGGTGTTACATTTAGTTTTGGAGATGCTCACATAACTCTTACATCTCTTGCAATTGCATCTATTGTTGGAATTTTGCTCAATGCAATTCTCCCTGGCAAAGATTATGAATTTGGCTCTGATATTACACAGGGCAGGTCTGGAGACTTTGGAAGATATTGATTTAAGGCTACTTTTAACGCCTTATCTACTTAAAAGTTCAAAAAAAATCTTTTAAGTACTTGAAAAAGTCAATAATCTTTTGTACAGTGGCTTCTGTCGTTAGACAGATGCCACCTTAGCTCAGTTGGCCAGAGCACGTGACTTGTAATCTCGGGGTCGTCAGTTCGAATCCGACAGGTGGCTTAAAGGACCTCCCAATTGCGGGAGGTTTTTATGGAGAGGTTCCCGAGCGGTCAAAGGGGGCAGACTGTAAATCTGTTGGCTACGCCTTCGAAGGTCCGAATCCTTCTCTCTCCAAGTTTTAAGGTCTTCTTCTTTTGGAGAAGACCTTGATTGTTTATAGACGTTTTTAAGTTTTTCAGGGACTGTAATGAGTAGCTGCTTCTACGAAAAAGGACTTTGTTTTGAATGCCAATGTTGTAACTACTGTTGTAGTAGTGAGCCAGGTTATGTTCTTCTAGGAGAAGATGATGTTGACAGAATGTCAGCTAATCTTGGTCTTGATAGACAAAAATTCATTGAAACTTACTGCCGTTATGTTAATATGGGTGCTTTTAAGATGTTAAGCTTAAAAGAAAAAGAAAACTATGATTGTGTTTTTCTTTCTGAAAAAGGTTGTTTAATTTATAAAGCACGACCAAGACAATGCATGACATATCCGTTTTGGGCTCATATACTTGAAAGTGAAGAGACTTGGAAAGAAGAAGCTAAAGCTTGTCCCGGAATTGGGAAAGGAAAGTTGTATACTAAAAAGGAAATTGAAGAACGTCTTCAATTTAGGTTAGAAAATAGGCCAATTATGGTTCTTTAAGCTAAGTGGTTTTTAATGGCAAAGTATTCAGAAGCAATAATTGAAACCATAAAAAACAGACTCTCTGTAAGTGAAGTTGTGTCACAATATGTCAAATTAACACGAAAAGGTGATAGACATTGGGGGTTGTGTCCTTTTCATAATGAAAAAACTCCTTCTTTTACTGTTTTAGATAGTGGAGGTTTTTTCAAATGCTTTGGCTGTGGTAAGGGCGGAACAATATTTGATTTTATAATGGAAATTGAGCATGTTAGTTTTTCTGAGGCTGTTGAAATACTTGCAAAAAAAGCTGGAGTTGAGCTAAAAGAAGAATCAGAGGCAGAAAAAAAACAATATAATAAGCAAAAGGCTATTGAGGAGTTGTATAACAGGCTTTATAAGACTTATCACTCAATATTGTTAAATCATGCACAGGCTCAAGGGGCTCGTGATTATTTAGAGAAACGAAAAGTATCATCTCAAACGATTGAAAAGTTTCAGCTAGGTTATGCTCCAGATGATGCAAAGTGGTTATATTCTTTTCTTAAGAAGAATAATTTTTCAGATGAAGTCTTAAAAGAAAGTGGCCTTTTTAGTAAAAATTATGAAAATTTGCCTTTATTTCGTAATCGTATTATGTTTCCTATACGAACTTGGCAAGGAAACTGTGTAGCTTTTGGTGCAAGAGACCTTTCAGGTGAGAGCAGAGCAAAATATATTAATACACCGGAGACAATTATTTACAGTAAAAGAAATGTTCTTTTTGGTTTTTATGAAAGTTTGCCGGTTATTAAAGAAAAGAAGGAAGTTCTTCTTTGTGAGGGTAATTTTGATGTGATTTCTTTACACCAGGCCGGTATAGAGTATGCAGTAGCACCTTTGGGAACAGCGTTTACTGAAGAGCAGGCAAAACTTATTAAAAGGTATTGTGATAAAGTAAATATTTTGTTTGATTCAGATTCTGCAGGGCAAAATGCTACATCAAAAGCTTTGCTAATATGCCAAAAACTGGATCTTGCCAACTTTGTTATAAGGTTAGAAGGTGCAAAAGATGCCTCTCAGATGCTTGAAGAAAAAGGAGAAGAAGCACTTGCAAAAAGTGCTGTAAATGCTGTTACAGGCTTTTCTTATCTTGTATCATCGGCCTTAAAAATGTATGATATACGGCAGCCTAAAGGCAAATCATCTGTTTTCAAGGAGGTTAGGCCTTATCTTGACGCTACGAGCTCAGATATCGAACGTCAAGGGTATATAAAATATCTTTCAGATGTTCTTCGAATACCAGAAGAAAGAGTATTGAATGACTACATGAAGCAACGTGGGACGCAGCCAGAGATAGTTGAAAATAACATGGCATCTAAAATTATGTATAACCCGTTCAAAGCTTCTACAGAGCTCAATGCAATGCTTATATTAATGAAGAATAGAGATTTGTTTGAGACATTCAGAACACATGTTAAGGTATCAGATATAGTGGATCCTTCAGCAAGAAAACTTTATACAGTTTTAGAAGATGCCTCTAGACAAAATCTCAAAACAAATGAAATGGTTCTTCAAATGATTGCAGAACAAGATTTGAAAGATTTGACAGTGAACGCATTTGCCAGTCCAATGTATGACCGCCAAAATGCAGAAAAAGTTCTTGAAGATGCAATATATCAAATTCAGTTGAGACATCTTGAAGAAAAAAGAAGTAGAGTGCTTAGACTTTTAAGCAGTGGAGAGTTGGAAGGACTTAAGGCAGAAGATGTGGCAGAATATCTTGCCATGAAGGCTTCTTTGGATAGAGATATTGAGAAGCTTAAACAAGAAATGGATAACAAGGAATAAAGATGACAGAGGAAAACAAACAGGAAATTTTACAAAAACTGATTTTCTCAGCTCAAAATGAAAACAAGTTTACAGTATCGGATTTGAAAGATTATTTGTTATCTGAACATGTAGATGCGGATGAGGATATTGAATACTTTAAGCATCAACTTGAAAAAAAGAACTTAATTATATCTGAAAGTGACGTTGATTCTTCAGATTTCATGGAAGAACCGCCATCAGATGAAATGGAAGAAATTGAAGAGGATGAAGAAGACGACGAGTTGCTTGGTGATGACGTAGATGATTCCATCCTTTCTGTCGAAGACTTAGACTCTTTAGAAGAAGATGATGATGATTCTGAATCAGATGACGAGTCCGATGATGACGATCTTGAAGATGAAGAAGACGACAGAATAGACGAAAAAGACTCATATACAAAGAGCTTTATTCTTGAAAATTTCAGTGATAGCGCAGGTCCAATAGATGCAATGGCCAACATTGATGATGATGTTGAGCATGTTGTTCATAGACCAACAATACTTGGAACAGATAAGGGGGAAACAAGTTCTGATGACCCAATTAGACTTTATCTTCGTGAAATTGGAAAAGAAACTCTTCTTACAGCTGAGGAAGAAGTTGAGCTTTCAAAACAAATGGAAGAGGGAGCTCTAATAATCAAGGGTGTTATCCAGAAATCTGGAATAATGATTACTTGTTTTGCTACTATTCTTGAAAAACTTAATACAAGATATGAAGACTCAGAAGATTATAGTGCAAAAGATCAAAAAGAGCTCATAGCAGAGCAAAAAAGATATTCTACTTTCTACAAAGATACTCTAAAAGAGTTCCAAAGTTCTCTTCGTAACTATGTTGAGCTTAAACAAAATAAGCTTGCTTCTGGTGAAGAGGTTCTTAAGAACGATGAGTTGGTTAAGAAAAAAAATCAACTTTTGAAAAAACTTTCTCAAATAGATTTGCAGCCTGAAGAAATTACTATGTTCACTGATAAATTTACTACAGCTGAACATGATATAATTGAGCTTAAGAATAATAGAACTGTTCTTGAGCAAAAACTTCAGGTTTCAAACGATAAAGATGTCAGACAACTTTCTAGAGATCTTGTGACAACAAGCAAGAGAGACTTAGTTGAAGAAAGACTCCAAATGCAAATTGATGATATTAAAGAGTTTATAACTCAATATCAAACTACAGTTAGGAGTCTTAGAAAGATTGAGTTTGAATTTGAAGATAGTTGTGAAGTGATTTTGGCTCAGGCACAGGAAATTAAACGTGGCATGAAAATGCTTAAAACAGCTAAGGATAGACTAATACAAGCAAACCTTAGACTTGTTGTTTCTATTGCCAAAAAGTATACCAATAGAGGACTTCACTTTTTTGATCTTATACAAGAAGGAAATATTGGTCTCATAAAAGCTGTTGAGAAATTTGAATATCGTAAAGGATATAAATTCTCTACTTATGCAACATGGTGGATAAGACAAGCTATTACAAGAAGTATTAGTGACCAGGCAAGAACAATTAGAGTACCTGTTCACATGATTGAACAAATCAACAAAGTGGTCAGAGAATCTAGAATGCTCATGCAAACTTTGGGAAGAGAGCCTACTGATGAAGAAATTGCAGAAAAGCTAGGTTGGCCAGAGAGCAAAGTTAAAACTGTCAAAAATGTTGCAAGAGAACCAATTAGTCTTGAAACTCCAGTTGGAGAAGAAGAAGATTCACTTCTTTCTGATTTCATTGAAGATAAGGAAGTTGAAAATCCTGCAACCCAAACTTCATTTGCATTGCTTCAAGAGCAATTGCAGGAAGTCCTTGCAACTCTTCCACCAAGAGAGCAAGAAGTTCTCAAGATGCGTTTTGGACTTGAGGATGGATACTCATTGACACTGGAAGAAGTTGGGTTGTATTTTGAAGTAACAAGAGAAAGAATTAGACAAATCGAAGCAAAGGCACTAAGAAGACTTAGACATCCAAAGCGTGCTAAAAAACTTAAAGATTATGTTTGATTTTATATAAGGGAGTATGGTGAATGAAGGAAATCTACAACACACTCAGTCAACTACAAGATGTTTTGGCTAAGATGTTTGAAATTGAAGACAAGATTAAAGAAATTCCTAAGGCTTTGGCCGACAAAGAAGCTGTTTTGCAAAAGACAAAGATTACATATCTTGAACTTCATGATAAGAGCGAGAAAGTCAAAGAAGAACTCAAAAATCTTCGCATCAGATTGGATGAAGCAGGTGATAAGAGAGAATCCTGTGAGAAAATGATGGAGACTATTACTCAGGCTAGAGAGTTTGAAACCCTTCAAAAGGAAATAGAAGAAGCAAAGAACTCTGAACAGACTTTAAGAAAAAGTTTAATTGCAAAAGAGAAGTTCTTTGATGAGCTTAATATGAAACTTTCTGTTCAAGAAGAAATCATGCTTCAACAAACTAAGGAAGTTGAGGAAGAAACAGCAGTCAAAGATGCTCTTATTGCTGAAAATCAAGCTGTTTTAGACGATATCATTGCTAAAAAAGATGCGCTTGCAAAAGATTTGGACCCAAACCTTGTTTTCAAATTTGAACGCATTATTAGAAACAAGGGCGGTGTTGGAATTGTTCCTGTTCACTCAATTGTATGTGAAGGTTGCCATATGACACTTCCTGCTCAATTTGTTAATGATGTTAGAAGAGAAGATGATATAAAGTTCTGTCCTTACTGTAGTAGAGTTCTTTATTATGAAGAAAGCGAAGACAGTGATCATCTTGATGCTCTATTTGAGACTTCTGATGATTCAGATGACAATTATGATGATAATAACGAAGAAAGTGGCAGAGATTTCATCTCTGATGATGAATTCAGCAACCTTGATTCACTTTGATTTTTGAAATTTATAGGTTCTTCAAGCAATCGCTGCAATACTTGTTGTATGCACAGCTGTATATACGGTATTGCAGAGGAAAGTCCGGGCTCCATAGGACATGATGCCGGGTAACACCCGGGGGTCGAAAGGCCACAGAGAGTGCAACAGAAAGTAAACCGCCCATCCTTGATGGGTAAGGGTGAAATGGTGAGGTAAGAGCTCACCGGAAGCGCAGTAATGAGTTTCGCATGGTAAACCTCGTCAGGAGCAAGGTCAAGAAGTAGGTGAGTTGTCCGCTCAAAACCTACGGGTAGACCGCTAGATGCTGTTGGTAACAACAGTGCAAGATAGATGATTGCATAAACAGAACTCGGCTTATGAAGGACCTTTTTTATTTGTTATAAAGGGGGATTGTATGAAAAGACGTTCTTTTTTGGCTTTCTCCCTTTTTATTTTTTTATTTTCATTTTTATTCCTTTGTTCTTGTACTAGTGCAGAAG
>CAVDLI010000077.1:0-7029 GCA_963609725.1 bacterium
GTGCAAAGTATGACATTTTAGACAATCTTTCTGTCAGCGCAGCACTTGATTTTGTGAATATGAACAACATCTTTAACGTTAAAGGACAAAATGCTTCAGACTTCCAGCTTATTTTGGGCGTAACATACAGCCCATTCTAAACAACTTTTGCCAAACCCATTATCTATGCAGCTTTTGGCAAAACATCCTTTATGCGTTTGCACATATGAGCCCTCAATCATTGTATTGAAGGGCTCATTTTGATAGAATTGGCATAAAATAAAGCGCTAAATTTTGTTGGCTAATATTTGGTTTTATTCTTAGTTTTGCTCTTATTTTCACATCTAGAGTATTAAGGAGTTTTTGCAAAAACCTCTAAGATGTATTGAGATTTAAGACAACTACTAGGAAACTATTGAGAAATTATTAGAACCATAACAGCCACAAGGAGAATATATTATGAGAATGAGCGGACTTTTTTCCAAAACACTCAGAGAAGCTCCAAACGGAGCAGACTGCAAAGGTTATGAGTATTTATTGAGAGCCGGTTACATAGACCAGCTTGCAGCAGGAATTTTCTCTCTAATGCCTCTTGGATTTAGATCAATCCAAAAAATATCTGCAATAGTAAGAGAAGAAATGAACGCACTTGGAGCACAAGAAATACTCATGCCAGTAGTCAACCCCGGAGACCTTTGGAAAGAAACAGGACGTTTTTACAGCATAGACAGAGAAATGAGCCGTTTTAAGGACCGCAACGACCGTGACATGTGTCTGGCAATGACACACGAAGAATGTGCAACAGACCTTGGAAGAAATGTAATAGACTCTTACAAAAGACTTCCTCTTTTAGTTTATCAACTTCAAACAAAATGGAGAGATGACCCACGTCCAAGAGCCGGACTCATAAGAGTAAGAGAATTCACAATGAAAGACAGCTACAGTTTTGACAAAGACCAAGAAGGTCTTGAAAAAGTGTACAAAGCTCATTATGACGCTTACTTTAGAATATACAAAAGATGTGGACTTCCTGTAATTGCGGTAGGAAGTGATAGCGGAATGATGGGAGGAAAAGTCTCTCACGAATACATGTATCTTTCTCCAATTGGAGAAGACACAATTATAACCTGCCCACACTGTCATTACACAGCAAACCGCCAAGTTGCAACATTCCAAAAAGACTATTATCCACAAGAGCCAAAAGCAAAAGAACTTATTGCAACACCGCACGCAAAAACAATTGAAGAACTCTGTGCTTTTCTCAATATTCCAAAAACACAAACAGCAAAAGCTCTCTTTATGGTTGGTTCTTTCATTGACGATACAAACGGAGAAGAAAAAGACAAACTAATAGTAGGCATTATTCGTGGAGACATGGAAATTGAAGAAAACAAACTTCAAAATGCAGCAAAAGCAAACTCTCTAAGACCTGCACACGAAGACGAAATTAGAGATGCCGGCATGGTCCCAGGTTTTGGATCTCCAATTGGAGCAAAAGAAGGAACAATTGTCATAATTGATGACTCTGTTGCAAAATCAAATAATCTAGTAGCCGGAGCAAACAAAGAGGGATACCACTACTTAAATACAAACTTTGGAACAGATTACACAGGCATTGTTGCAGACATTGCAAGCGCAGCACAAGACTATAAATGCCCAGTTTGTGGCAAACCTCTCAACTCTTCCAAAGGCATTGAAGTTGGCAACATTTTCCAGCTTGGAACCCGTTACTCAGAAGCCATGAATTGTTACTACCAAGACGAAACCGGCGCACGCAAACCCGTCATCATGGGAAGCTACGGCATTGGAATTGGCCGCCTACTTGCTTGTCTTTGTGAAGAATACAACGACGAGAGAGGGCTTAAACTCCCAATTGCAGTCGCCCCGTACCAAGTCCACTTCATTAGCCTAATCAAGGAGACCGATACCTCTGAGAAAATCTACCAAGAGCTTCAAAATGCAGGTATAGAAGTACTTTATGACGACAGAAAAGAAACAGCCGGTGTAAAATTTGCAGATGCTGACTTAATTGGCATTCCAATTAGAATTACTCTTGGCAACAGAAGTTTCAAAGAAGGTAAATGTGAAGTCAAATTAAGAGCGTCTCAAGATGAAACACTTTCTTTTGATCTTGATAACCTTGTAACAGAAGTCAAAGACCTCATTGCAAAGATTTCAAAATAAAGAGACTTTTGCAAAAACTTCTAAATTACTAAAATACAACTTGGGCTGAATTAAAGCCCAAGTTGTTTAAGAATAGTGATTATGTATGCGCGTTTTTCACGTCGTGCATATTCCATAACATTATGCCCTTGCCAGTCGCAAATGTTTATATCTGCACCACACGAAAGTAATTCTGAAAAAATCCTAGTATTATCGTTTGCTTGAACTGCCATAATAAGAGGTGTTTCTCCAAGATAATTTCTTGCATTGATATCAGCCCCTGCATCAATAAGAGCTTCTATAATTTTTGGATTTGAACACTTGTTAGCAGCAAGATGCAACGCATTTGACCTATACTTTGGCTCTACAGCGTGAATGTTTGCACCATCATGAAGCAATGCTTTTAGTACGACCACATGAGTGTTGTATTGAGAAGCAAGCATTAGAGGACTCATACCCCAATCGTTTACACAGTTGACATCAGCACCCATCTTAACAAGTTCATGAATCTCCTTAGCTTTTGTTGCAGACACAGCTGCAGCAAGAAGTTTCTTGTTCAACGTTTTTTGCTTATTTGTCATTTCCCACCTTCTTATCTTTCACTATCAAGGAACTTTTACAAAACATTTCACAAAAGCACTAGCTTTTATATTTTAGCTATTTCCTCAAGTGCAGTTTTAATTTTCCTTAGCACAACAAATTATTTCAAAAAATCCCAAACGTGTAAACATTTTTATGCTTTGTCTTTTTTACTCTTTACATTATAATCAATCCAAAGGCTTTTGAAAAAAGGAGAAACAGCATGATACCGCATGACATTATCAAAAAAATTCCAAAAGTTGAACTTCATGACCACTTAGATGGAGGACTCAGACCTGAAACTGTCATTGAACTTGCAAAAAAACATGATATCTCCATTCCAAGTTACGACCCTAGCGAGCTCAAAGACTGGTTTGAACAAGGTTGTAAGCTAAAAAGCCTTTCACTGTATTTAGAAACTTTTGCTGTTACAACAGCTGTGATGCAAACTTATGAAGATTTAGTTCGTACCGCTTATGAAGCTGTATTGGACTGGAAAAAAGAAAATATTGTTTATGGAGAAATTAGATTTGCTCCAATTCTTCATACAACAAAGGGCCTCTCAATGGCAGAAGTCGTTCAAGCTGTCTTGGACGGCATGGAGCAAGGAAAAAAAGAAACCGGCATCCATTATGGAGTTATTCTTTGTGCAATGAGAAATCAAAGCCCAAATGTAAGTCTAGAAGTTGCAAAACTTGCTACAGCTTACAGAGACAGAGGTGTCGTTGGGTTTGACCTTGCTGGAGACGAAAGCGGGTTCCCTCCAAAAAAACACATTGAAGCTTTCCAGTATATTCGCAACAAGAATTTCAATATTACAATCCATGCAGGAGAAGCGTTTGGACTTGAGTCCATTTGGCAAGCAATTCAAGTATGTGGTGCGCACAGAATTGGACATGGTACACATCTTATAGACGACATGAGCCTTGATGGTCTTAGAATTGAAGAAATGGGAGATTTAGCACACTTTATTCAAGACAAGCGTATTCCACTTGAAATGTGTCTTTCCAGTAATATTGGAACAGGTGCTGCTCAAAGTTTTGGAACACACCCTTTCATTGTATTTTTCCGTAACCACTTTAGAGTCTTCCTTTGCACAGACAACCGTCTTATGAGCAATACTTCAATGACAAAAGAAATGGAAATTGCTTGCGATAATTTTGGTCTTACTCTTAAGGATTTAGAAAGAATTAGCGTAAATGCAATGAAAAGCTCTTTTGTCCATCATGATGAAAAACTCTCAATCATTTATGAAGTAATCAAAAAACAGTTTGCAGACCTCAAAAAAGAATTTGGTTACTCTGATTGGAATTAAAAACAAAGAGAGGTTTGCAATTCCAAACCTCTCTTAAAACTCAATGTGTAGAGGTTTTTGCAAATTTTGCAAGACCCTCTGTATTTTGCTTGTTAGAAACTGTAAACGTAGCCAACTCTTGTAGTATATGCCAAGAACATTAGTAAAACTGTAAAGTACTCATCTAGTCCTCCAACAGTAAAGAAATTAACTGCCGTTTTTCCTTCATTTTCTGAATCTGGAGAGAATAAGACTCCTCCTAAAGGAAGTTCTGTTGCAATATAAATACCACTGTGTTTAGCAAAATTAAACTTAATTTTAGCTACAGCATCTAAAGCAACAACTCCAATTTTAGCATCATTGTCAGCTTTTAAGGCTTTGCCTAAATTTGAATATGCGCCAGAAATTGCGCCACCAACAAAAAAATCAACTTTATTGCCTCTTGTTACATCAAACAACACAGAAAAATTGCCCATGTATGCCAACTTAAAAGCAGTTGCAATATAATCTGTAAATTTTGGTTTTGTGGCTTCTTTTTTTGCTTCTTCTTCCATATTATTGTATTCCTTTATATCTTTGGAATATGTAATGATAGCAATATTTGGGAAACCACTATAAAAAGTTCCACTAAGTTGCAAACGGCCAATATCATAAGAAACACCAAGATGAGAAAAAAAATAAGAAGTGCCTCCATAAACACTCCAATTTGATTTTTCTGTTGGAACTGAGCTTACATCTGTCATTTCAGCAAAAACAGAAACACAAATAAACAAGACAACAAGAATTGCCAAAATTTTCTTTGTCATAAAAAACTCCTCTTTTTCTTTTCCTTTAAGAAACTTTCAAAACTTATATAGCTTCGTAAGTCATTATACAGCATAAATCAATTATAACATAAAAAATTTCAATACAAGGAAATCGGCCTAAAAAAAGAGAAATTTGCAAGCCTTTAGAGGTTTTCTTTCCAGACTTTAATTGGGTTAAGTCTAAAGCGCACAAGGCAGTAAATCCATGCAACAGCTATACTTGAAAGATGAATTAAGTGTGCAACTCCCCCTTGCAAGCCCATTACTTGGTCAAAAATTTCAATGGCAATAAAGAGCATAACAGCAATTGGCATGCGCATTGGAATAATGAAGAAAAACAATACGCGCGCTTGAGGAAACAGCACTGCAGAAAGAAAAAGTAGCGCATAAATTGAGCCCGATGCCCCAACAATCACAGCTGCAAGTGTCCCTTGGAGCATATAAAAAAGATAGCTTATAACTCCACCAAGTATTCCGCAGACAAAATAGAATAACAAAAATTCTCTTGTTCCCACGGCTCTTTCAACAAGCTGTCCAAACATTATGAGTGCCAACATATTAAACAGTAAGTGTGAAAAACTTGAATGCACAAACATATATGTTACAAACTGCCATACCCAGCCCATGTTTACACACCCCGGAATAAGAGCCATCCAGTAAATCAAAGGAAGTCCGTTTATTCGGATATTTGCATAATTTATTGCCATGTAAATCAATACATTGACAAGTACTAGATACATTGAAGCATTTGAATATGTATATTTGAATTTTTTATTTAGGAAACTGTCTTTTAACATAATGTAAAAATAGAGTTTACATCTATTAAAGTCAACAAAGGAACACTAGATGAACATTAAAGAAACATTAAAGGAACCTTAAAGACTCATTAAAGACTCCTTAAAGAAACCTTTTCTTCAAAAATTATGAAAGATGCTCTCTTGTCCAATATGTAATTCTTATAACATTTTTTGAATATTATTTACAAAATATGGCATTTTTTATTTTACTTTTGAATTTTTTTGTGAATAATATGCAAAGAAGCTGGATGTTCGTTTGGTTTTGCTGGTTTTTCATCTTTTCAACCACATTACCAAACTTGAGGTTTCAAGGCTCAGGCAGGTTTTCTCTCCCATTCAACCACACCTGCCAGGGCCTCTTTTTTGCCTTCTAAGGCTCATGCATAAAAATGATGAAGTTAACGGCTCTGGCATAAAGACGGTGAGGTTGGTGTTGCTGGGGCGAGATTGGAGTTTTTGGCATAAAAATAGACCATTTTTACTTGGAAATTGGTATTTTGGTCTATTTTTCGACCTTTTTGCTAAAGACTAAGGCAAAATGGTCTATTTTTCGGCCGTTCTAGAACTACAGGACACAAGAAAGAGGCAATTTTCCCTAGAGTGACTTTTTTTGAATACAAACGAAACCTATTGTCATAATACTTTCTTCCACATTCAGCACAAACTTATACGCTCATACTTAAATTCTTATTCTTCTCAGTTTTTCATTTCCCATTGAAAAACACAAAGGGCTTGGAGTATAAAAGAAGCATGGCAACAAGTAGAAGAGATACAGCTGACTCATACACGCAAAGAGCCCACAAAGAGGGATATCCTGCACGTAGCGTCTACAAGCTAGAAGAAATTCAAAAAGCAAACAATATAATCAAAAGCGGAGACACAGTGCTTGACGTGGGAGCTGCTCCAGGAAGCTGGACACTGTATACTCACAGAATGCTACTTAAAGGTAAAGGCTCAATTGTAAGCGTAGACCTGAACCCTCTAAATCTAAACCCCGTCCCCCCTACTGTAACAGCGTATGTGGGAGATGCATTTTCTAAAGAAATTAGAGAAAAACTTACAAGCCACGGGCCTTTTGATGCAATAATTAGCGACGCAGCCCCCATGACAACTGGAAACCGAACAGTAGACACAACTAGGAGCGAATATTTGGCAGAACAAGTTGTCCTTCTTGCACAAGAACAGCTCAAAACACATGGCAACTTGGTTATTAAAATCTTCCAAGGGGGCGGGCAACAGCAAATCCTACAACAAATGCGCACCATGTTCACAAAAGCAAAGACCCTTAAACCCAAAGCCTGCAGGACCGATAGCTTTGAGATCTACCTCATTGGGTTAGATAAAAAATAATTTACTGAGGTTTTTGCAAAATGAGCTTTGTGGCCCTTGGTTTTGGATTTGCGAGATAAAA
>CAVDLI010000078.1:0-1660 GCA_963609725.1 bacterium
AGATTGTATGAATTGTCTAGATATTCAGCATCGACCTGAATGTATTTTGGTTTAAGGAATGAACTGTGGCTTACAAGGTGGCCAGCACCATCCCAAAGAGCTTTTGGAACATCGTTTGCGTGAGAGAAAATATCGGCACGAGGGATGTTGTGTTTGCAAACAGAGCCAAAACGGCGCAAAGCAAAAGGATTAAAAGAAGATACCATAACGCTATCTTCAACTTTGCAGCGCTTAATTACGTCAAAAGTCTTCTTGCACAGTTGCGGATTTACTTTCCAAGCCTTAACTTTGAGCTCTATATCGTATATAAAGCGGTCCTTGTAAGTAGAAAGAAGTTCTTCAAGTAGAGGTATACGACATGAGCTAAACTTGGGATCCTTGAAAGAACCAACGTCAATTTTCTTAAGCTCATCCCACGTATAATCCTCAATCTCGCCATCAAGGCCTGCTGTTCTCTTTAGAGAAAAATCATGTGCAACAACAACTTCTCCTGTTTTGCAAAGATGAACATCAAGTTCAACACCGTCTACACAGTCATACTTTGCACTATTTTCAAAAGAAATCATTGTGTTCTCTGGAAAAAGCTCGCTATACCCTCTATGGCCAAACACTAAAACTTTATTCTCACGCTTACATTTCTCAAAAATACTGTCCATAAAATCCTCCCCGCACCAAATTTACATGCAGTCTCTTGCAAAATGACTACTTTTGACAAATTGGCGCAAAACTAACATAAATTTATCCCAAACTATCACAAAGCGCAATGAAAATGTATGACGCATTGAAAAGCAACAGCCATATAATCCAACTACCCATGCAAACTAAATACCAATGACCGGTCTAGACAAGCGGTCTAGTCTTGCAAGCTGTCTTTGAGGTCAGAACTATCTAGCCCAATTTTGCATGACACTTTCACACAATTGCACATCATGATATTCTCAAATTATGGAATTTATGAAACTTGACGACGAAACTCTACACTATATCATGTCAATAAATAGTAAGACCGATACCCTTGACCACTGGATTGAAGATGTAAGAGCCAAGATTGAAAGTACTTTTGAAACCCCAGAAGGAACTTCTTGCCTTATTTTTAACGCAAACCCATGTACTTTGGGCCATAAATACTTAATGGAATTAGCATCTAAACGCAATAGAAGTGTTGTTGTATTTGTCATACAAGGCAAAACATCATCTGGCAGTAAAGGCAATCATGAAAATACAGGCCTTGAAATTCCTTTTGAAGTACGACTTAAAGATGTTGAAGATTGTGCAAGAGACTTTCACAACGTATTAGTGCTACCGGGAGGCCCATATATCATAAGTAGAGACGATTTTCCATCTCAATGGAGCATAAAAGAAAAAAGCAAGTCTCATTCTTATGCAATACTTAATGCAAAACTTTTATGCCAAGTCATATTACCAGAACTTGGAATAAAAACATTTTATGTTGGCGATGAGCCTCGTGATGAATTGGAAGAAATGCACCTTAACGAACTTAGAGCACAATGTAAAATTTGCAATATAAACTTAAAAGTTGCAGAAAGAAAGCGCTTTAGAGATAAATATATTTCATCGGCAATGGCAAGAGAGGCTATATTTTGCAAAGACTGGAAAACTGTCAAGCAAATAGTTCCAGTACGCATATACGAAAGGCTTA
>CAVDLI010000078.1:1739-6955 GCA_963609725.1 bacterium
GTCATGCCCTTGAGCGCACCACTTTTGATAATTGCTCTTACATATATAATATAAGACATAACAGAAGCAAATGCAGCCAGCGCAAAAAGAATTGTCATCACAAGACTAAAAGTTGCCAAAGAAGTGTCATCTATTGCCAAAATTGTGCACACTCGTAACGCAATACCAAGAACACTACACAGTGCATAAAGACAAGTTTTAGCTTTCCCAAAAATGTTTGCAGCCATAGCTTTTCCAGTACCCATCATGAGCATACGTGTAAATGATTGAGAAAACTCTCTCCACAAAATAAGGATGAACGCCCATACTGGCATAATTTGGCAAACTAGAAAACAAGTAAAAAATGTGAGATGACTTATGACATCGGCAAACGGGTCCATAACTTTTCCCAAGTCCGATACTAAATTTCGCTTACGTGCAATTTGGCCATCAAGCAAGTCTGTAAGTTCCATAATGCCATACATGAGAACTAAAACCACACTGTACAAAACAGGAGAAAAAGATGGAAAAACATTTGGAACAAAGAAAAATAAAAAGAAGAAAGGAGCTATCACTAGCCTTGTCACTGTAAGTTTATTTGGAAGATTCATAATACACCTCAAAACTCTTTACAAAAGATTTTGCAAAATCTTTTGTCATCAGGCACTCTTTTTAACAAAAAAGAGCCTTGTACTTATCTCGTAAGTACTTGTCAAAATAAGAAGCGTCAAGCTCTTTACCTGTTCCACGTACAATGAGTTCATTTGCAGGATAAACAGCACCATGTTTATAATATTTTTGTGTAAGATAATCTTTTATTTCACCAAGATTTCCGCTCTTCATAGCAGCATTTACATCAAAATCCTTTTGCATAAAGTACCACAAATGTGCATTTATGAGATTGCCTAAAGCATATGCAGGAAAATATCCAAACATTCCACCCGGCCAATGAACATCTTGAAGAACACCTGTTTGAATGCTGTCAGGGCTCTTGCCAAGAAGATTAAAAGACATCTCATCCCAAGCACTTGGCAAGTCTTTAACACTTAGATTGCCGTCAAATAGTTCTTTTTCAAGTCTAAATCTAAGAATTATATGAAGACCGTAAGTAACTTCGTCAGCATTACATCTTATGTCATCAATTTTAATATTGTTTACAGCTCTAATGAATGTTTCAAATTTAACACCTTTGGTTTGAGACGGGAAAAAATCACAAAAAATTGGAAAATAATGCTCCCAAAATTGAGGACTGCGTGCAACAAGATTTTCCCACAAACGGCTTTGGCTTTCATGAAAAGCCATATTAACGCCTTGACCCAAAATAGTGCCTTTTATCCAATCACTATTTGCACCCATCTCATATATAGCATGTCCACCCTCATGAACTATGGTAAGAAGTTGAGATGTTACATTTGGGTCTTCATATCTTGTAGTAATTCTAATGTCATCACAACCAACTGTAGATGTAAAAGGATGTGCAACTTCACCAATAGAGCCCCTCTCAAAATCAAAACCCATGTCTTCTAAAACTTTTTTTGAAAAAGCTTTTTGTTTTTCTACATCATAAGGCTCGTAAAGAAATGCGCTTTCTTTTTCTAGTTGTTTTTCATCAGCTCCATTAGAAGAATTCTTAACTTCTTTTATGACATCTTTTATTGTCTTTTCCATGCCATTGAAGAGATTTTCTATTTGAGAAGAATTAAATCCCATATCATATTTATCTAAAAGAGTGTCATACAAACTTCTTCCTTTAGATGTAAGAGACGCTTCTTCTTTGACTAAAGAGACAAGTTTTTCTAAATATGGTTCAAAAGCCTTAAAATCACCTGTCTTTCTAGAGTCAAACCATTGATTTTGACAATTATTTGAAGCTTGGCTTAGCTCTTCAACAAGCCTTTGGGGAAGAGAAGATGCTCTTTCATACTCTTTTTTTCGCACACGAATAAGAGCTTTTTGCTCATCAGTGGCACTCTCATCAAGAGAAGATAATTCTTCTAAAAGCTCTTTCATCTTAGAGCCTGATGCAATGTCATGGTCTAAAGACGAGAGGAACGCAAGTTGTTTGGCTCGTTCCTCTCCTCCTTTTTTACTCATAACAGTTTCAAAATCATATCCCAAAACAGCGCTTATATGTCCTATAAGCATATCTTGTCTGTCTAGAGACTCAAGAGCATCAAATGCTTTACGTTCTTTTTGTGTCATAAAGTCTTAGCCTTAAAACTGTTAGAGTTGAGCTTTATCTGCAACCATTTTGTTGACTTCATCAATGAATGATTGAACTTCAAGCCCGTTGACTTGTTTTCCCCCACGATAACGCACAGAAACAAGATTTCCAGATTCTTCTTTCTCTCCAACTATAACTGTATATGGAATCTTCATATTGGCAGAAAGTCTTATCTTGTTGTTCATTCTTTCATCTGAAAGGTCACTTGTTGCTCTAAGCCCAGCTGCCTTAAAAGTATTTTCAAGCGTTTTAGCATAAGAGAAGAACTTTTCACCAACTGGAACAATTCTAATTTGCTCTGGTGCAAGCCATGGTGGGAATGCTCCAGCATAATGCTCTAGAAGAACACCAAAGAAACGCTCAATAGAACCAAGAAGTGCTCTATGAATCATGTAAGGACGTTTTTCTGTGCCATCTTTGTCTACAAAAGTGAGTTTGAAACGTTCTGGCAAGTTAAAGTCAAACTGAACTGTAGAAAGTTGCCACTCTCTTCCAATTGCGTCTTTTATTTTCAAATCAATCTTTGGACCATAGAAAGCACCGCCGCCTTCATCAATGTCATAAGCTAAGCCTTCTTTTTCAACTGCTTTCTTAAGTGCTGCAGTTGCAGCTTCCCATTTTTCAACCTCACCAACAGATTTCTCTGGTTTAGTAGAAATATAAGCATGAATATCCTGGAACCCAAATGAATGGAGCATATACAATGAGAAACGAAGTACTTCCATTATTTCATCATCCATTTGATCTGGAGTTACAAAAAGATGTGCATCATCTTGTGTAAACCCTCTGACACGCATAAGGCCATGCAATGCACCGGCTTTTTCGTATCTATATACTGTTCCCAGTTCTGCCCAACGGCAAGGGAGATCTCTATAACTCTTCTTGCTGTTTTGATAAATCATAATGTGGAATGGGCAATTCATTGGTTTTACATAATAATCGGCCTTATCCATTTCCATTGGCGGATACATGCTATCTTTGTAAAATCCAAGATGTCCAGATGTTTCCCACAGCCAGCTCTTACCCACATGTGGAGTATAAACCATCTCATACCCATTCTTGTAATGCTCTTCGCGCCAGAAATTTTCAATAAGCTGTCTCACGCGAGCCCCTCTTGGATGCCAGTAAACAAGTCCAGGACCTGCTTCTTCATGCAAACTAAAGAGATCAAGCTCTTTCCCAAGCCTTCTATGGTCACGTTTTTCAACATCTTCCAAATATTGCAAATAAGATCTCAAATCTTTTGGGTTTAAGAATGCTGTACCATAAATTCTGGTAAGCATTTGATTGTGCTCATCACCTCTCCAATATGCACCTGCAATACTGAGAAGTTTGAACGAGTCAGCTCTAAGCTCTTTTGTTGAAGATACATGAGGACCACGACAAAGGTCTGTGAAATTGCCTTGGTTATAAACTGTAACTGTCTCGCCTTCTGGAATTGCATCTAAAAGCTCAAGCTTAAACTTTTGATCCTTGAACATTTGGGCGGCTTGTGCTCGTGAGACTTCAATGCGTTTGAATTCTTTGCCTTGAGAAATGATGTTTTTCATTTTCTCTGTTATTGTATCCAAATCTTCTGGAGTCAGATTTCTTGGAAGTTCAAAATCATAGTAAAAACCATTTTCTATGGAAGGCCCTATTGCAATTTGAGCAGTAGGGAACATCTCAAGAACAGCCTCTGCCATGACATGAGCCATTGAGTGCCTAATCATTTTTAGTTTTTCATCTTGAGAGACCTTTTCAGCCATATATCACTCCTCTTCCAACGCTTATTCAGCTTTTGGAACATTTATTCAAACATTGCAAATTGTAAACCCATTGGCATGAGTTTTTCAATAACTGTTAGGCAGTTCTGCCTTAGCGTTATATAAAGCGTTATATAAAACGTTATACAGTACTGCATGAGTGTCTGAAGAGCCCTCATGTTTTTAGATCTCTTTTAGCCTTTTTTCAACCTCATCAATGACCCACATTGGAGTGGACGCTCCAGAAAGAAGTGCAACGGTAGCAAAACTAGCAATCTTTTCAATCATTGTATCATCCAAAGCTTTTGCATTTTCTACTAAAAAAACAGTCTTTCCTATCTTTTGAACCTCGTGAGCCAAGTTCTTTGTATTTGCACTTTCAACACACCCTACAACAATTGCACAATCACATTTTGAAGCTGTTTCAACTGCATTCTCTATCCTTTTATGACATGCAGGGCAAGGTGCATTTCCAAGACTAACATCATTAAAATGAGACCTTAAACTTGACACTACTTCTTTGTACAAATCTTGTGGAAATGTCGTTTGAGTTACAACATATATGGGAGTCTTAGAATCTTCTTTGAGAATAAAGTTCTCAGAGTCTTTCACAGAACTTAAAAGCGTAATTTTAAGACTCTCACCTCTTTCATCTTCAACACCTAAAAGAGCTATAGTTTCTGCATGGTTCTCAAAACCCAAAACAACAAGTTTTCTATTTGTTTTTGCAGCTTCTCTAAGAGCATTAATGCCTTTTAAGACAATTGGACAAGTAGAGTCTACAAGTTCAAATTCTGCATCATTAAAGGCTCTTCTTAATTTGTCTGTAATTCCATGGGCTCTAATTAGAACAAGCCCTTTATTAGAACATTTATTAGAAAATTTATTGGAAGAGTTATTGGGAACATCTTGCGGAGATTTTATAACAAAGAGACCTTTTTCTCTAAAATCATCGACTACGTCTTTATTGTGAATAAGAGCTCCAATACTGTAGCAAGGCAAGTTTCTCTCTTTTGCTTTGTTCAAACACTTTGTAGCAATATCTACAGTATTAGAAACACCAAAGCAAAACCCAATTATTGAACCTCTTATCACTTTCATAACGATTTCCTTTTGCACGTAAAGCAACACTCATACAAAATTTATACAAGCAAGTTTATACAAAAAATGCTCCTTGATTGGCAGAACCTCTCAAAAGGAGCATCAATTCTTATTGAATTATTTAATTATAGAGTTTTTGGCTCTTCAACAGGAGCTTCAGAAGCCTT
>CAVDLI010000079.1:0-6897 GCA_963609725.1 bacterium
GTTTACAATAGAAGCTTTGGACGGCTTTGTGTTGCATTTACTTTTTCAATCGGCCTTTCATAAAGTGTTGAGTTGTTTTTTCAACTAGTGTGGAGCAATGTCAAAAAAAATGTTAGTATGCATTTGCCGGAGGACAATATGGGACTTAATTGTGGTATTGTTGGACTTCCAAATGTTGGAAAATCCACGATTTTTTCTGCTTTGACAAGCGCACCAGCAGAATCTGCAAATTATCCGTTTTGTACAATTGAACCAAACGTTGGAATAGTGAATGTTCCTGATTCACGTCTTGATAAAATTGTTGAGCTTATACCAACAGCAAAAGTTATTCCTGCTGTTACTGAGTTTGTAGACATTGCAGGTCTTGTAGCAGGAGCTTCTAAGGGTGAAGGCCTTGGAAATAAGTTCTTAGCCAATATTAGAGAGGTTGGAATAATTGCTCATGTTGTACGTTGTTTTGATAATCCAGATATCATTCATGTAAATAACAAGATAGATCCGGCCGGTGATATAGAAACTATAAACATAGAACTTGCTCTTGCAGACTGGGAAACTGTAGACAAGCGTTATCAAAAACAAAGTAAGCTTGCCCGTATTTCTAAAGATGCAAAAGATGCTGCAGCATTAGTTCCAATTTATGAAAAACTTCTTGCCGGTTTAAGCCAAGGTCAAAGCGCACGAAGTATTATTACAGATCCTGAAGAAAGAGCTTTAGTTTATGATCTTCATTTGATAACTATGAAGCCTGTTATTTTTGTGTGTAATATAGACGAAGATGCCATTGGACAAGACAATGACTATGTTAAGACTGTCAAAGAAATTGCAGCTAAAGAGAATTCTCCAGTAGTGTGCATATGTGGCAAAGCAGAATCTGAGATTGCGGCATTGGATACTTCTGAAGAACGAAGTGAATTTTTAGAAGCATTAGGGCTTGAAGAAAGTGGCATGAATGTTCTAATTCGCACAGCTTATGAAACATTAGGTCTTAGAACTTTCTTTACAGCCGGCTCTGACGAGGATAGAGCATGGACATTCCGTGCTGGTTATAAAGCACCACAGGCAGCTGGAGTAATTCACACTGATTTTGAAAGAGGTTTCATTAAAGCTGAAGTTTATAGTTGTGAAGACCTTTTTAAGTACAAAAGTGAAGCAAAAGTAAAAGAAGCAGGAAAACTTCGAATAGAAGGTAAAGAATATATTGTCCAAGATGGCGATATCATGCACTTTAGGTTCAATGTATGACAGGCTCTTGTACTATGGACAGTAATTTTGATTTTTTTAACGCTTTGCCTGATTTTTCTAATTTATCTTTACCTAATGATGAGTTTCTTGTCTCTATAAAGGGTATTGTAGTTCACGGGAAAGGCTTTGGTCGTTTTTTAAGTATCCCAACAGCCAATATAAAGACATCTTGTGATATTTCTTTTTTACAAGAAGGCGTTTATTGTTCTTTGATTAAGGTTGATGACATTGTACGTCCCGGAACTGTGAATATTGGTAGAAGGCCCACTGTAGATAATCTTCAAAAAATCACTATTGAGGTTAATATTCTTGATTTTAATGATGATATTTATGGCAAAGAAGTAACACTGGATGTTTATAAATTACTGCGCCCAACGCAAAGGTTTGAATCATTAGCACAGTTAATTTGTCAAATTAGGAATGACAGCCTGTCAACTCTTGATTACTTTGGGTTGAGTCTAAAGAAAGATGGGGTAGAGTTCAAACTTGATGTCAATACCATTGTTTTTGGAGATAAGATTTTTGGGGATAAAACCATAAAATTGGAAGACAAGAGTATCGGTTTATTATTTATCCTTCTTCTTAATCCTAGTTGCGCTTTTAGTTTTGAGCAAATTTACCAGTCCGTGTGGCATGAAAGCGTACGTCGTGAAAGCTGTGAAAAAATAGAGAGTTTAGTAAATCAAGTAAACGAGATTTTGTGCGCCAATCACGTGCCGTATGTTATCCAAATTACAGACAATAATTACAAAATTGCGCGAAAGAGCCTATAAGAGGGTTTGCAAAAAGAGATTTGTGAAATTTGGATTAATGTAATAGCAGTTTGCAAAGTTTAGTATTCTAAATAGAAATAAATTGGCTCGTGAAGCAGTAAAAAGTCAATTAGAGGAAATGAAAATTCAATTGTTTTGGTATTTTTTGCAGTGCCATTGTGTTGTGTAACTGCTTTTGGCGCAATAACTTGAATTGTAATTGTTGAATTTTCTATTTCATCTGGACATTCTTCTCCAAGAATAAAACCCATCATTTCTAAATAATCGTTTTTTGTGAGGTCGTGGTTGTATAAAGGGCCGTAGACTTCAAAATTTGGATTTGCCAAAAATGGTAAAATTTGTGTTAGTTCGTCATAGTTTTCTAAACTTATTTTTATCTCAATATGGGTTTTATTTCCGTTTTTGGTAGTTTTGATTATACTTTGGTTTTTATTGCCATTTGAAAGGTCTATTACAAGTGTATTGAAATCTTCAAAAGAAAAATCTCCCACATAAGAATTCTCATTTGTTTTATTGAAATTAACGCTACTTGTTGTATTTGAATTTTTAAGATTTTGTACAAAATCATTCATTGCAACATCAGTAATTGCATCATCTTGACCATTTTGGCTACTTGCATCCCAATTTGACAAATCTTCCATCACGCTTACAAAATAGTCACTTACTTCTAAATTGATGTTGTCTTTGCCATTCATTTTATTTGTACTTGAAAAAGTTAACTGGTTTGTAACTTGGCAAGAAGAAAGCAAAAAAGATACTAAAATTGTGAAAGTTGTGAAAGCAACAACGAATTTCCGTCTGCTTGTTTTATTATTTCTAAGAAGTTTTTTATTCATGTAAATCACTATAAACTTAGCAAAGTCGTTTGGCAATGATTGATTTTATTACTGTACTTTTGTTATATTGTGCGCTCATAGTGTGATATGAGAAGTTAAAAGGTCGAATGTGCAAGTAAAAAGTTGTTTGCATTTACGTAGATATTTTAGAGGTTTTTGCAAAATGAGATGTGAAGGCAGTTTTGCAAAAACCTCTTAAGAGTGTATTTACGTAGAACGTTGTCTAGAAGTGGAATTGTGTATGAAAAGGTGTATGAAAAACATTAGCGCTAAACATTTTATTTTTTCTTTAATTTATATATTAATCTTAATTTTTCCTGTTTTTAGTGATGTGTCAAATGATGTAGAGGTTCCTTCTCTTGGAACTGGAGCTTGGAACGGGATATATATTTGGGATAATCCCACAGAAACAAATAATCGTGGTAAATGTACTCAAATTGTTTTCCAAGTAAAAGAAGTTCAACTTGAAGACGGGCAGTATTCTTTTGAAGTTTTTGATGCTTCAAGTCTTCCAACTCTTCGTCGTATCTTTCCAGTAGAGTACATGCCAGAAGACGGGTATCAATGGCACAAATGGGATGAAGATAGCTCTTTGGGTGATAATTACAGAATAAACGCTAAGAAATTCAATACAACTTCAGTTTCACCCACTAAATGGAGAGTCAAATATGTAAAAATGGATGGTCTTACTGGTTCTTGTAAAATAGAAACAATTGCTTTTATTTTTACAGTAAACACAGAAAATTATTTTACTTTGCGTATAAATAGCCAAACTGGAGCGCAAGAACTTGCATTTACAATGGACGGAGACAGTATTGCAAGCCTTGGTCTTTTTTATAATCCGGCTCCAGGAGATGAAGGAAAAAAAGTTTTTGTATTAACAAAGGAAAAATCTCTTGAATAATTTTTATTGTTGACAACATTTCATCTCATCTTTATATATAAGGAACTGCATTTATGTAGGAAGTTGCATTTGCATAAAAGACTGCACTTAAGCACTCTTTGGTATTTGCATTTAATTTAGAATGTGTCATAAAGGTTTTTGAATAACACTTCAATAGTGTAAAAGTCATACTAGTGGCATGGAATGGAACAAGGAGCCTGTCAATGGGGGAGAAGAAACTAATTATAGTTGAGTCACCAACTAAAGCAAAAACAATAAGAAACTTTTTGGGTGACGATTGCACAGTTGTTGCAAGTAATGGGCATGTTAGAACTCTTCCCAAAAACGATTTGTGCATAGATGTCAAAAATGGTTACAAGCCAAAGTACATCATAGATGAGAGTAAAGAGAAAATAATTTCTCAAATTAAGAATGAACTCAAAAATGCTAAAGAGCTTATTCTTGCAACTGATGAAGATAGAGAAGGAGAGAGTATAAGCTGGCACTTAGTTGAAGTCTTGAAACCATCTATTCATCCTAGACGTATGGTGTTCCATGAAATTACTAAGAAAGCAATACTTGAAGCGTTCAAAAATGGTAGAGAAATTGATATGGACTTGGTTCATGCTCAAGAGGCTCGCAGAATTCTTGATAGACTTTATGGTTATACTATTTCTCCAGTTCTATGGAAAAAACTTTCAAATAAAAGTTTAAGCGCAGGACGTGTACAATCTCCGGGACTTAGACTTATTGTTGACCGTGAAAAAACAAGACTTTCATTTAAGAAAGCTGAATACTGGGACGTCAAAGCCACTTTTGGAGAAGGTTTTTGCGCTACAATAGAGCGTCTTAATGGTCAAAAAATTGCAGATGGTAAAGATTTTGACAGTGAAAGCGGTAAATATTGTGGCTCTTCAAATACAATATTGCTTACAAAAGATGAAGCTCAATCTTTAGTAGAGAGCTTAAAAGCAAGCTCCTTTAATGTAATAGAAATAAGAGAAAAACAAGTCTCTCAAAAACCTTATCCTCCGTTTATTACAAGTACATTGCAGCAAGAGGGAAACAGAAAATTGCATTTATCTGCAAAAGATACAATGAAAATTGCTCAAAGCCTTTATGAAAACGGTTTTATTACTTACATGAGAACAGACAGCCCAACACTAAGCCAAGAGGGACTCAATGCTGCTAGAGATGCTGTAAGAAGTTTATATGGAGACAGTTTTTTACCAGAACAGCCCAAGCAATACAGTGCAAAAAGTTCAAATGCGCAAGAGGCGCATGAAGCAATAAGACCTTCTGGAGAGCATTTTAGAACTCCAGATGAAACAGGTCTTTCCGGCAAAGAACTTGACTTGTATACACTAATTTGGAAAAGAACTCTTGCTTCTCAAATGAATAATGCTCTTAAGCAAAACACTAATGTTCAAATTGCGGCTACTTGTGATGATGGCCGTAAAGCTGTCTTTACAGCAACAGGCGTAAGAATTGAGTATCCAGGATTTTTAAGAGTTTATGTAGAAGGCTCTGACGATCCAAATGCTGCTTTAGAGGATAAGGAGTCTCCACTTCCTAAACTTTCAAATGGTCAAAAACTTGATGCTCAAAAACTTGAAGAAGTAAAACATGAAACAAAAGAACCTAACCGTTATACAGAAGCTTCATTAGTTCAAACACTTGAAAAACTTGGAATTGGACGACCTTCCACTTATGCATCAATTATAGACCGACTTTTTGAGAAAGATTATATCGTGCGTGAAAATGGGAATTTAGTTCCAACATTTGTAGGCTTTGGTGTTGTACAACTTTTGGAAGGTTATTTCGCTGACCGTGTAGATTATGGATTTACTCGTGATATGGAAGATGGCTTAGACCTTATTGCAGAAGGAAAACTTAATGAGCTTGAGTTCTTGAAGAATTTCTATGAAGGAGATAAGGGACTTGAAAAACAAGTCAAAGACAGTGTTCTTTCAATAAGCTCAAAAGATGTTAAAAAGATTTATTTGCCACAGCTTTCAGAAGAAAACAGCATTAATCTTGGCCCTTATGGCCCTTATGTTAAAGACGTAAATGGCAAGTTTGTTTCTGTGCCAAAAGAGTTAACTCCTGCAACTGTTACAAATGAATTAATTCAAAAACTACGAGAAACAGGAAATCTAAATTCAGCTGATAAACCTAATGGGCCGCAACTTCTTGGAAATGCAAAAGACGGAACTCCAATTCTTTATTGCACAGGCCGTTATGGAGATTATTGGCAACTTGGCGACAAATCAGAAAAAAACGAAGTAAAGCGTTTCAAAGTCCCAAAGCAATATATTGGCAATCTTTCAGTATCTCCTGATATTGTCATGAAATATTTCTCACTTCCAATTTCTATTGGCATTTCTGAAACGGGCGCTCCCATCACTGGCGATATTGGCAAATATGGCCCATATATCAAATGCAATGGAGATTTTAGAAGCGTAAAAGATGCTAATATTCTTTTCTCTATAACAGAGCAAGAAGCTCGCGACATCTTGAATACGCCAAAAGAGACTAAGAAAAACTCTTCCAAGACTTTCTCTCGTGCAGTCCAACCTTTTGTAGATTTTGGAGATTACGAGGGCAAACCTCTTGGACTTTACCAAGGAAGATATGGTTTTTATCTCAAGCATGGCGACTCTAATGTACGAATTGCAAAAGAATACCAAAAGGACGAGAATGCTTGCAAAGAAATGACAAAACAGACAGCTATTTCTTTTCTTAAATAATAATTTGCACGGTTTTTGCAAAAATCTCTTTTGATTGAAAATTAAAAACTAAACAAAAAAACCACGTTTTTTGTTTTTTTGCTTAAAAAATAAACAAAATTACAAAGTTTTTGCAAATTTTGTTTATTTTTACTTCATCAACAAGCGTGCAGACCTTTCAAAAGATGACCCTTGGGCGATTCGAACGCCCGACCCCTTCCTTAGGAGGGAAGTGCTCTATCCAGCTGAGCTAAAGGATCAACGCTACTTAGAATATTCAATAGGTATGATTTGGTCAAGAAATATGAAAAAGCTGACAAAAGAGGCTTTTGCAAGACTGCATTTATTGTAAGACTGCTTTTATTATTTTTGTAAATCAGGTTAATTGAAAAAGTAAATGCAACACAAAGCCGTCCAAGGTGAAGTTGCATTTT
>CAVDLI010000080.1:0-6786 GCA_963609725.1 bacterium
TTATGAAACTTGATATGCTAATAAATGACAATAGAAAAGAAAGTTTTGAACAAGGCTTGTCTCAAGGTTTATCACAAGGTCTTTCTCAAGGTGAAGCTCAAGGCGAAGCCAACGAAAAAAGGCGTATTGTCAAAGAGATGTACTCTGATGGTCTTTCTAATGAAAAAATTGCTCAATATGTTGCAATCTCCATTGAACAAGTCCAGAATATATTAAAATCCTAAAAGTTGGCCAATACCATATTTTTATACTTGAGCCAAAAATAATAGATAAAGAAAGAGCACGGACAGTATGCTTTATACGGCCGTGCTCGTGCTACTACATTAATACTGTGCAAAGAACTAGCAATTAGCTTGGGCAAGAGTGATAGAAGCTGTAACTACAATATCCTCTACACTACAACCCCTAGACAAATCAGACACAGGCCTTGCAAAACCTTGAAGAATTGGGCCATATGCCTGAGCACCAGCAAGGCGCTGGACAAGTTTGTAACCAATATTACCAGCTTGAAGGTCTGGGAATACAAGAACATTAGCATGACCTGCAACAGAAGAACCAGGAGCCTTTTGAGCTGCAACAGACTCAACAATTGCAGCGTCGAGCTGAAGTTCTCCATCAATTTTAAGATCTGGACATTTAGCTTTTACAAGTTCTGTTGCTTGAGTAACTTTGTCTACAAGCTCTCCCTTTGCACTACCCTTTGTTGAATAAGAAAGCATAGCCACAACAGGTTCAGCATCAAGGAAAGTTCTGCAAGACTGAGCAGAAGCTTCTGCAATCTCAGCAAGTTGATCGGCTGTAGGATTTGGAATTGTAGCACAGTCAGCAAAAATGAAAGACCCATTAAGACCATACTGGGTTTTATCAGTAGACATAACGAAACAAGAAGATGCACTCTTAATGCCCGGCTTACACTTAATAATTTGGAAAGATGCAAGAAGAACATTTCCTGTAGTGCTTTCTGCTCCGGCGACCATGGCATCAGCATCATGTAAACGAGTCATCATTGCGCCCCATCTAAGAGGAGAAACAATGAGGTCATAAGCTTGCTCCGGCGACATACCCTTAGCCTTTCTCAATTCGTAATATTCGTTGGCATACGCTTGCCTTTTTTCGCTTGTAACAGGGTCAATAATAGCAATTCCGCAAAGATCAACACCCAAATTCTTGGCATTGGCCTTAACCTCGTCCGGATTTCCCAAAAGCGTTACAGAAGAAGCAATCCCCTCATCAAGAATTTTTCTTGCCGCTTTAACAGTTCTTGGCTCTAAGCCCTCTGGAAGAACAAGTGCCTTCTTTGCCGCAATAGCTTTTGCTTTCATTTTTTCTGCAAATGTCATATTTTTTCTCCTAAAAACCCACGGCTCAAAGGTCTTGGGCAAATATTCTTTTAACACGCAAAGAATATTCAACATAAAGGACTTTTTCAAGTTGCAAGACACTTAATTACACACTTCTCTTAAGGCCGATACTATCGTACAACCCTTCTTCTAGCTTATTTTTTGAAGTTTTCTGCAAATTTGCAAAACTTCTATATGTTTGCTACTTAATAACTCTTAGGATGTAGACTTTAAGGTACTCGCTTTCAGGGAATGACAGCCTAATTGGGTGGTCCATACCTTGGCCAAGAGTTTCTAAGATTTGCACTTCTACACCTGCATCTTTAGCACTCCATGCAAGAACAGTTCTGAAATCTTCTCTTTTAAGAGAACCAGAACAAGAACAAGTCATTAGAATACCACCACTACGAATTTTTTCCATAGCAAGTCTATTCAAATCTTTGTATGCTTTTTTTGCGTTCTCGAGCACTTTAATGGTCTGTGCTAGCTTTGGAGGGTCTAAAATCATAACATTATAAACGTTTTGGGGTATTGTACGTAGAGTCTCAAAGATATCGGCCTTTGTGGCTGTAACCTTTTCTAATGAGTTTTCAGGTAAAGTGCCAAGGCTTTCGTTAAGTTTGACATTAGAAAGAAGAAGATGAATTGCATCAGAAGAGCTATCAAAAGAGTCAACATGTTTGCAACCACCCCGTAGTGCATGCAGAGTAAAACCTCCTGTATAACAACAGCCATCAAAAACAACTGCATCTTTTACATATTGTTCTAATCTAATACGGTTTTCTCTTTGGTCACAATAAAAACCACTTTTTTGACCGCTGCCGGGAACAAGTGCATAATAAAGGCCGTCTTCTCGTATTTTTATTTCATCAAAACGTTCTGTTGGAACAAATTTTTTTCCATCTTTGTAATACTCGGTTACCTCGTGAAGCTTTTCAATAGCACAAAAAGAAGAGTCTGTATTTAGAATAATCATTTGAGGATGCAAAAGGTTCTCTATTGTGCTGATTATAACAGACCTCATATCCCAAGCAACACGGGCACTAATGATTACTCTTACAATGCGCCCATAGACATCACAAGCAACGCCCGGAAGCATGTCTGCTTCTCCGTGAATTATTCTAAAAACATTTGTATTGCTAGATTTATCTTCAAAAAATGACCTGCGCCTTAAGATTGACTCTCTTACACTTCTAGCCCACCACTCTTCATTTGGCACGTCATGCTCTTTCCAAGAAAGAAGTCTAAGAGGAATGTGGCTGTCTTTGTCATACCATCCCCAAGCTATAAAACGTCCATCACTTGAACAAACTTTTTCAATGCCAGCTGTTGTGGGCAATGTTGTGCTATCAATGGCTCCTGAAAAGACCCAAGGATGATGTTTAATGAGATTTTTTTCTTTATTCTCTAAAATTCTAATCATTGCAAACAACCACTATAAACTCATATTACAGAGGTTTCTGCAAATTGCAAAAACCTCATTAAATTGAGAAACCTCCAAGACCCACTTATTTAGTCTTTCTTTGAATTTAGATTTCTGAAGTCTTTGACATCATTTGTGTACATAATGCCAATTCCTGGTTCTCTTAGACACTCAAGATTGGAAATAGCTTCCATGATAGCCTGTGTTTTATGAGCCTCTGACAAAATCATTATCATATCTTTTTCAGGAACTATTGTAACTCCCAGAAAGTGAGCATCTTTTGCTGTTCCCGTTCCTCTAGCATGTGTTACAGTTCCGCCAGTTGCGCCAGCTTTTCTTGCTGCATCCATTATGTCATCGGCATAACCTGTATTTACTATGACAGTTATCATCTTCCATTTGCAATCCATATCATTCTCCTCTTCGTTTGCAAGCAAGGCTAATACACCTTGGATTTTGTCCTCTTTACGGACAGCCTCAAAAATACGATAGGCAGTTTCATTATCAAGAACTACCAAAACAATTTCTTTGGATTTATCGCCAAGTCCAAGGGCAGCCAAAATAGAATTACTTGCTGTCCCTTTTGCAGGAATAATAGTTCCTCCGCTTGCTCCTTCTCTTTTGGCAATAGAGAAAAAACGTGCGGCATGACCACGGTCTACAATTGCGACTAAAAGATTATTCTTTAGAAATACCATCTACTGCCTCCCCTTGAGGTTTTGAAAACTCTTCTTTTAGAGTTCTTTCGCTTGAAACCACTTGTTCTTGTCCTTGAGTCTCATTGCTCTGTGCAAGAAGAATAGCTTTTTTCTTTGCTTTATGTTCTTTTACGCGGAAAATAATACCTAAGATTTGAATTGCAATCAGTGGAGAAATTGCAATAAGACCAACAAGTCCAAATCCAAGCTCTGCTGAACCTGAAACACCCAATGCAAAAGAAAGAAGGAATGTAGTACTCATTGGACCACTTGCAACACCACCAGAGTCAAAAGCAATACCTGTAAAAAGTGGTGGAGAAAACAACGAAAGTACTAGAGCAAGTCCAACGCCAATGAATACAAACCATAAGTAATTAATCTCAAAGAGAATTCTTACCATAGCTAAAGCAACAGCACTGGCTACACCAATGCACAAGAACATCATAACTAGTGAGCCTTTTATTCTTCCTGCAGTAACTGTTTCAACTTGATTTTTGAGGACCCAAACAGCGGGCTCTGCACATACAACAATGCCCCCAAATACCAATGCAAGTAAAATTGTAAGAACGGGACTATAGTTTTGAGATATCATTTGTCCTAGTTGCCTACCAACATTTACAAATCCATAGTCAACACCAGTAAGGAAAACTACAATACCAATAAAGCTATAAATAACTCCAAAGATTATGTTTCTGAATTTTACATGTGGAAAATGCAAAAGTGTAAACTGCAAAATAATTACTATTCCGGCAAGAGGGCCAAAACCAATGGCTGTTGTTTTAACTTTTTCTAACATTACAGCCCAAATGCTAAGTGTATGAGAAGCCTCTTGTGCAATTTCTTCACTTTGTGCTCCGGCTTTTCCTGCAACTATTGCCATTACAGCAACAGCAAGAATTGGGCCAATTGAAGCCACTCCGGTTAAGCCAAAACTACTGTCTTGTCCGTCTTTTGTTGCAGAAGAAACTCCAAGTCCTAATGCAAGCAAGAAAGGAACGGCTAAAGGCCCTGTTGTTGCACCACTTGCGTCAAATGCTATAGATGCCATTGATTGGCCTGCAATTGCAACCAAAACAAAAACCACAAGATAAAAAGCTATCAAAACCCATTTTAGTGGATATCTTCTTAATATTCGCATAAGACCAATATCTACAAATATTCCAAGTCCCAACGCTATCATAAACACTAAGAATTGCTGGTTTATAGAAGGATTAAGGCTATGAACTTGAGATGCTAGCACGCTGACATCGGGCTCTGCAAATGTTACGCAAAAGCCTACTATAAAGCCTATTACAAGCATGAGGGTTGCATTTTTCTTGTGAGCAAGCACATATCCAAGTTTCTCGCCAATTGGAACCATTCCAATATCAGTTCCAGCTAGAAATAAAGAAAGGCCAAGCACAAGCAACACAGCGCCTACCAAAAAAGGGACTAGGCTTTCACCAAGAGGGGCAATGGTAAAATTCAAGATTAAAACCACACCAACAATGGGGAGGACGGAGTACAAAGTCTCCTTGAGTTTGCCAGTAAAATCCATCAGAACTCCTCACTTAGAAAACAATGTTAACGAAAATTTTATCTTAGTAAGAGGTTTTTCAAAACTGTCTCCATAAATCTTAGTTTTGTAAAAACCTCCAAAGACTATTTTTAATTCGCTTACATTCAAAATACCAATGTTATCACCAATAGGAAATGGTGATTTAATAAAAAATTCACAAAATATGCTATGTCACATTACATTGTTTTATGTTTGCTTGTGCCATCTAGCCTTCATAAAAAACTATTTCTCGTCGTTTCTCTTTCCTCTTTTGTAAAATGGAGTTTTCACAAGGACAGCTTTTTTGGGTTTGTTATGAATTAAAATCTCAATATTGTCGCCAAATTTAAGTCCTGTTTTCCTTTCCATAAGAGCAAATCCAACAAATTTATCAAGTGTTGGACTTTTACATCCACTTGTTACATATCCAATTTCTTTCTCTCCAAGAAATACAGGATAACCGTTTCTAGCAACACCTCCATCTACCATTTCAAAACCTCTAAGAGATCTTGGAATTCCATTTTCTTGTTGCTCTATAAGAGCCTCTTTGCCAATGAAATTAGACTTCTTATCAAGTTTTACAAAAACTCCAAGATTTGCTTCAAGTGGAGTTATGGTATTTGATATTTCATGACCATAAAGGGGAAGTTTAGCTTCTAAGCGCAAAGTGTCTCTAGAGCCAAGTCCGCAAGGCAGAACTCCCATTTCAATAAACTTATTCCAGAAAAAAGGCCCGTCTTGCGCATCACAATAAAGTTCAAAACCGTCTTCGCCAGTATACCCGGTTCTCCCTACTATGCACTTTTTCCCAAAAATCCCACTTGTATAATCAATGCCAAAAAATCCAAGGTCTTTTGCACTTGGAAGAAGTTTAGAAACATAATCAACAGCCTTTGGCCCTTGAATTGCAATTTGTGCAACTTTATCACTTAAATCTGTAATTTTTACACCATCTTGTGGCTTATGGGATATTATCCAAGCTAAATCTTTTTCAACATTAGATGCATTCATAACAACAAAAAACACATCTTCTTTGAGACAATATAAAATTAAATCGTCTACACAAGTACCATTTTCATAACACATAATTGCATACAATGCACGTCCAACAGGTTGAGAAGAAACATCATTTGTCACAAGACTGTCTAAGAAAGCTCTAGCACCTGGGCCCTCTACTAAGCATTCACCCATATGAGAAACGTCAAACATACCAGCTTCATTTCTTACTGCATTATGTTCTGCAATAATTCCAGCTTCAAAATTTACGGGTAAATCCCATCCTCCAAAATCTATGAGTTTTATGTGGGGATAATCTTTGTAAGCTTCATATATTGGTGTTGTATGCATTTTGACCTCCATTTATTTGCGTTTATTTTATATGTTAGAAAAGCGTTTTACAACAGCATAAGCAAGCCAGTAAAACAAAAAGAAAGGCAAAATATTTTACATCTTTTAGAATTAGAGGTTTTTGCAAAACTGTAGCATGAACTTTTCTTGTAAGCTTTTTGCAAACTTATATTACGAACTTTTCTTGTAAGCTTTTTTTGCAAGCGTACTTTGCAAACTTCTTGCTTTCTTCTCTTACACCAAAGCGCATTCTTCACCAAAGCTTATCTTGCACCAAAACTTATCTTACACCAAAGCTTCTCTTTCTCCAAACTCCAAAACTTATCTTACACCAAATAACACATATACTGGCAAATGATCAGAAATACCAGTAAGGAGATTTCTATTCCAGGCATTTGGCTTGTCATCTGAACCCCGTATGGCACCTGTAAAAATAACATT
>CAVDLI010000081.1:0-6531 GCA_963609725.1 bacterium
ATTTCGATTGACAAATTAGCCACCGCTAGAGTGAAAACTTTGCGGTGGCTTTTTTGAAAAACACTATTATGCTATTACTTGTCTGTATTATTGTTTTTGAGGGTTTTGAAGTTTTTGCAAAACCTTTTTATTTTTTCTTTCCAATCTTATTAAGAATTAAAACCACAAGAAAAATGCCACCCATAGCAACAGCTAATAAGCCCCAAGCAAGGAACCCCATTCGTACAGCTTCTTGAACATATACTTCAGACATACTTCAACTCTCCTCTTATTTGAACATAGAAAGAATGAGGCCACCGGCAAGAACGCTTCCAATTTGACCTGCAACGTTCGCACCCACAGCAAAAGGCAAAAGGAAGTTTTGCTTATTTGCATCATTTCCAACTTTTTGCACAACTCTTGCAGACATTGGGAAGGCCGATATCCCTGCTCCTCCAATTAAAGGATTAACTTTAGAATCTTTTGGTAAAAACAAATTAACAATCTTAATAAAGAATACGCCACAAGCTGTATCAAAAATAAAAGCTAAAAGACCAAAACCAATTATCATAAGGGTTTGAACTGTCAATAGATCTGGGCCTTTCATCATTGGAGCAATTGCAAGACCTAGCAAAAGAGAAATAAGAGGAGAAAGAACATCTTGAGCAGCTCTAGAAAGAGAATCAAGAACTCCACACTCTCTAATGAGGTTTCCAAACATAAGCATACCAACTAATGCAGCAGAATCAGGAGCCATAAGGGAACAAATGATAGTAACTATAATTGGGAAGACAATGCGCGTGAAATGAGAAACATCAGAGGCTTTGTACTTCATTTGAATTTCTCTCTCGTGTTTTGTGGTTGTTGCTTTGAGAACTGCCGGCTGAATAATTGGGACAAGCGCCATATAACAATAAGCAACAATTAAAATTGGTGCGACAAATTGAGAATTAAGCCTTTGTGAAACTAAAATTGCAGTAGGACCATCAGCTGCACCAATAATACCAATAGAAGCAGCATCATTGAGAGGGAAGAACAGGGACGCTAACATCATAGTAAGAAAAATTCCGCCCTGCCCTGCAGCTCCTACAAATATAAGCCATGGTTTTTGGATTAACGGTCCAAAATCTATCATTGCACCAATTCCAATGAACAGTAACAAAGGAAAGACTTCAAACTTATCAATTCCAAAATTATAAAGCCAAGAAAGAATTCCAATATCATCTGCAATAACAGAACCTGGAAGATTTACCAAAATAGCTCCAAAGCCCATTGGTAAAAGCAATGTTGGCTCCATTTTCTTGCTTATTGCAAGATATATTAAAACCAACCCCACAAAAATCATAATTACTTGGTACACTAATTCGTTTTCCATAGCACAATATTACTGTTTTAGAGGAATAAAAGCAGTTAGAAAAAGCCAATAATATCTAATTTTACAGACTTTTTACAAAAATTATTTGAGATTTTTGTAAAATGAGTTCTTTTTGCAAAAACCTCTCCTCATTTATCCTCTTTTTTAGAAAGTAGTTTTTCACGTATTTTTGCAAAAGCTTCCTCATGTTTTGTAGAATGCATTGTTGGGAATACTCTAATAAGACGCTTTTGAATTCCTGTAAGTTCTTTCTCTTTTTCGTTTATGTTAATCTTAAGAACCTCAAGCCTCGATTGAGCATCTGCTCTTGAGTCCATAATTGAATCAACAAGTTTTTGGCCACTCTCACTCTCTTTAACTTTGATAGCTCCGTCTGAAAGTTTCTTTCCAATTTCATCAGAAACCTGATGAATCTGTTCTGCAATTTTATCAATTTCTTCAAGTTTTTTATTGAAATGGAATACACTTGCAGAAGTTGCAATCAAATCTACAATCATTGAAATTGAGAATATTGGAAGTGCAATATATGTCACAAGAGACGGCAAGTGTTGAACAAAAAATGCAATAGACGGGTGAATAAAGTCAATGAGAAGAACACAAGCAAGACCCCAAATGAGAGAAAATGCAAGACATACATATCCGCCAATATTCAAAGGCATTCTAGAATAATCCCACCAGCGGTGATGAAATATCTTTTCCATTAAAAACCCCGTTATGAGTTCAAGCACAGATGTAAGAACAACAGAGCCAATGAACAATATCCAAAAGTTCTCCTTAAGAGGTTCCAAGAGAAAAACAACTATAACAACTCCAAATCCATATATTGGGCAAATGGGGCCATTAAAGAAACCCCGGTTTTCAAAAACACCTCTCACACAGGCTGCAAAAATAACTTCAACAGCCCATCCTAAAAAAGCATAAATGAAAAAAAACCAAAGATAATTAATAATTGTCGCTAAAGTAGGTGACATCTTTTCCTCCGTTGGCTTTTGGTTTGCTACAGTTCCTTTTCATCTAAAAGAACAGCTCCTAATACAAATAATACTATAGAAAAAGCCTTTATGAAAACATTACGGCATTCCTTTTGAGAGAGGCCTAAAATATACGCAAAAAATGCAAGCACAGTGGTTTTGCACAAACTTCCACAAAATCAAAAAAGGCCACAGCTTTTTACGGCCGTGACCTTTGAAAATCTTGAACTATTTAGTACAGCAATTAATGTTAATTAGTCGTTGTACATATCAATGAGCTTAAGAAGGTGAGCATAACGTTCTTTTGCTGCTTCTTCATTAGCTTCAAAGAGTTCTGTTGCACGTTCTGGGAACTCACGAGTGAGTCTGCTGTAACGAGCCTCGTTCATGAGGAAGTCTTGGTATCCTCCGGCTGGAGCCTTAGAGTCAAGAGTAAACTTCTTCTCTGCTGTTGGGTTATAGCGGAAGAGGTTCCAATAACCACAATCAACAGCCTTCTTCATTTCCTTTTGACAATTTGCCATACCACCCTTTATAGAGTGCATTTCACATGGAGCATATCCAATAATAAGAGATGGACCATGATAAGATTCAGCCTCTGTAATAGCCTTAATTGTTTGAGCTGGATTTGCACCCATTGCAACCTGAGCAACGTATACATAACCATACTGCATAGCAATCTCTGAAAGACTCTTTTTCTTAACGTCTTTTCCAGCTGCTGCAAATTGAGCAACCTGTCCAAGGTTAGAAGCCTTAGAAGCCTGTCCACCAGTATTGGAGTAAACTTCTGTATCAAATACAAAGATATTTACATCTTTCTTTGATGCAATAACATGGTCAAGACCACCATATCCAATATCATAAGCCCAACCATCACCACCAAAGATCCATACAGATTTCTTAGAAAGATATTCTTTCTTAGCAAGGATTTCTTTAGCTGTATCACACCCGCAAGATTCAAGAGCAGCAATAAGATCTGCTGTAGCTTTCTTATTAGCTTCTCCATCGTCCTTTGTATCAAGCCAAGCCTGAGCTTGAGCCTTAGCAGGAGCATCAGAATCAACAAGACCCTTAATTAAGACAGCCAAATCTTCACGAATCTTTTCTTGTCCAATGAAAAGACCAAGACCATGCTCTGCGTTATCTTCAAATAGAGAGTTACACCATGCTGGACCATGACCTTCTTTGTCTGTGCAATAAGGAGATGTTGAAGCAGGACCACCCCAAATAGAAGAACAACCAGTTGCATTAGAAATATACATTCTGTCGCCATAAAGCTGAGTTACAAGACGAGCATAAGAAGTTTCTGCACAACCTGCACAGGATCCTGAGAACTCAAGCATTGGTTGTCTGAACTGGCTACCCTTGACTGTGTTATCTTCCATTTCTTTCTTAGGAGCAACAGAAGAGACGCAGTAATTGAAGACATCTTGCTGCCCAAGCTCTTCTTCCTGAGGAACCATTTCAAGAGCACCAACAGGACAAGCACCAACACATACGCCACAACCCATACAATCAAGAGGAGAAATAGCAATTGTGAATTTGTAAACACCCTTGCCTTTTCCTGCTTTAATATCCATAACTTGAGCTGATTCTGGAAGATTTTTCACTTCTTCTTCTGTCAAAGCATATGGTCTAATTGTTGCATGAGGACATACGTAAGAACAGTTATTACACTGGATACACTTTGAAGACGTCCATCTTGGAACCATGACAGCAACACCACGCTTTTCATATGCCGATGCTCCAAGCTCAAACTGGCCATCAACATGATCCATGAAGGCCGATACTGGAAGGCTGTCTCCGTCCATTTTGTCAACCGGCTCAAGAATACTCTGAACCATTTTAACAAGTTCTGGCTTGCCTACAAGTTTGGATTCTTTCTTCTCGTCTGTTGCTGTTGCCCAATCTGCAGGAATTTCAACCTTTGTAAAGGCTGTTGCTCCAAGGTCAATAGCCTTGTGGTTCATATCAACAACATCTTGACCTTTCTTAAGGTAAGACTGTGTTGCTTTTTCTTTCATGTGAGCAATTGCTTCTTCTTGAGGCATAACTTTTGCAAGAGTAAAGAATGCAGACTGAAGAATTGTGTTTGTTCTCTTTCCCATTCCAATCTTTTGTGCAAGGTCAATAGCATCAATTGTATAAAGCTGAATATTATTCTTTGCAATATAACGTTTAGAAGCTGCATCCATGTGATGGTTAAGCTCGTCCATATTCCACTGGCAGTTAATCATGTAAACGCCGTTTGGTTTGACGTCCTGGACCATCTTAAAGCCTTTTGTTACGTAGCTAGGATTGTGGCAGGCTACGAAATCGGCCTTGTTGATGTAATAAGGTGATTTAATTGGGTTGTCCCCAAAGCGCAAGTGGCTAATTGTTACGCCACCAGTCTTCTTTGAGTCGTACTGGAAGTAAGCTTGAACGTATTTATTGGTGTAATCGCCAATAATTTTAATTGAGTTTTTGTTTGCGCCAACTGTTCCGTCTCCACCAAGACCCCAGAATTTGCATTCAATTGTTCCAGGAGCTGCTGTGTTTGGACAATCTTTGTCTTCTTCAAGGCTAAGACCTGTGACATCATCAACAATTCCAATTGTGAAAGTACGTTTTGGACTTTCTTTTGCAAGTTCTTTGTAAATTGCAAATACGCTTGCAGGTGGAGTGTCCTTTGAACCAAGACCATAACGGCCACCGGAGACTTTAACATCATTAAGCCCTGCGTTTGCAAAAGCTGTTACAACATCAAGGTAAAGTGGTTCTCCTTGAGCACCAGGCTCTTTTGTTCTATCAAGAACAGCAACTCTCTTGGCTGTCTTTGGTAGTGCTTCAACAAGACGATCAGCTGCAAATGGTCTGTAAAGTCTTACTTTAATAAGACCAGTTTTCTCTCCATGAGCATTAAGGTAATCAATAACCTCTTCTGCAACATCACAAATAGAACCCATAGCAATGATTACGCGGTCTGCATCTTTAGCACCATAATAGTTAAAGAGCTTATAGTCAGTTCCCAACTTGGCGTTAATCTTGTCCATGTAACTTTCAACTACGCTAGGAAGTGCATCATAGTACTTGTTACAAGCTTCTCTGTGCTGGAAGAAGATGTCTCCGTTTTCATGACTTCCTCTCATGTGAGGGTGTTCTGGGTTAAGTGCATGTTCACGGAAAGCTTTAACTGCATCCATATCACACATGTCTTTTAAGTCTTCGTAATCCCAAACAGCGATTTTTTGGATTTCATGGCTTGTTCTAAAACCGTCAAAGAAATTAATAAACGGAACTTTGCCTGTAAGAGCAGAAAGATGTGCAACAGGTGCTAAGTCCATGACTTCCTGAACGTTTCCTTCACAAAGCATAGCAAAACCGGTTTGACGGCATGCCATGACATCACTATGGTCTCCAAAAATGTTAAGAGCATGAGTGGAAACTGTACGAGCACTAACGTGGAATACACAAGGGAGCTGTTCTGCAGCAATCTTGTACATGTTAGGAATCATTAAAAGAAGACCTTGAGATGCTGTATAAGTTGTTGTGATTGCACCAGATCCTAAAGCTCCATGAACAGCACCGGCTGCTCCTGCTTCAGACTGCATTTCAACAACTTTTACTTGTGTTCCAAAGATGTTCTTCAATCCATTGGCACTCCATTGGTCTACTAAGTCTGCCATTGGGCTTGATGGAGTGATTGGGTAGATAGCAGCAACTTCAGAGAATGCATAACTTACATGTGCAGCTGCGTTGTTGCCGTCCATGGATTTCATTTTTCTTGCCATGAAAAAATCCTCCTCGATTTAATTGGGGTATGAAAAAAGGCTTAAAAGTTCCTTTACACACCACCCTTTAGAATACTCATAAAATGGGATATTTACAATAGATGGTGTTTTGTGAAATAGTGCTTTACGAATGATTTTCTTATTATCTTATAAGTTTTGCGCTGTGTCCAAATTACATCTTATTTTTTTGAAAATAAAAATCTTTACTTCTGAGACAAAATTGTTTTTATTTCATTTTCACTTAAAGAAGTAATTTCTGAAATCATTACTAGAGGGAGGTTTTTTGCATTCATTTGTTTGATAATACGATTTGTAGTTTCCTCTTGCCCTTGAGAAATGCCTTGTGATAGCCCTTGCGACAATCCTTCAGAAAAACCTTCAGCTACACCATCTTTGTATTGTTCTATAAGATTTAGTTCATACTTCATATAAC
>CAVDLI010000082.1:0-6334 GCA_963609725.1 bacterium
GTTAACTTTTGCATCTTCACTTGATGAAAGCTTTCCAATCATTACATCTAAACCACCACCAAGATTAAGTGAAAGCTCTTTATTTAAAGCAAGGTTATACATTGGGCCAGCAAAGACTGTAAAGTTAATTGGAGCGTCATCTTTCTTTGAGGAACTTCCCCAAGAAGCACCGCCTACAGAAGTCTTATATGAAGTGCTTCCCATTGTGTTAAGACCAGCTTCTACTTTAACTGAAAGATTTTTAGCAACTCCAAATTCAAAAGAAGTTGCTGCATAAAAACCATTATTTTTGTAATTACTTTTCGTAGAAGAACTACCACCTTTAACATTAACAGTAATAGATCTTCCACCATATCCTAATTGAAGTCCAACTTTTGTATCAGGTGTGCTCTTTTTATTAAAAACAGAACTTCCTGCAAATACAGAGCCTACGACCAACACTAAAACTAATGCAATTGCAATTGTTTTCTTATTCATAGTTAAATCTCCTATCACAATGCTGTTTCAAAACAAGCTCATAACAGTGTCTTGCAACAACATTTCAATAACAAAACAAATATAACTTGTATTGATAACAACAAATAAGAGAAAGAATAGTACTTTTGAATACAAAAGAAAAATTACGCAAATTTTAAAAATTGTCTTTGCAAATTATTGCAAGCACTCTGGAATGTATCCTCTATTTTCCATTATTTTGCGCTTTTGACTATCTAGTATTTTCTTACACATTCTTATAGCAGACGGCGTAACTTCCACAAGCTCATCATCTTTAATAAAACGCATAGCATGTTCAAGAGTCATTTTCATAACTGGAGTAAGAGATACAGCCTCATCATGGCCCGATGCTCTCAAGTTTGTAAGTTTTTTGGTTCTCGTTGGATTCAAGAGAAGATCCCCTTCTCTATTTCTTTCCCCAACAACTTCACCTTCATAAACAGGATCTCCAGGAACAATAAAGAAACGGCCACGATCCTCAAGTTCCCAAATGCCATATGCTACAGCTGTGCCAAGACGGTCACAAACAAGTGAACCTGTGGCTCTATCTGGGAAATCACCCTTATAAGGTTCATAACCTTTTAGAGAACTATTCATTATCCCATAACCGCGAGTATCGGTCAAAAACTCATCTCTATATCCAATTAGACCCCTCGAAGGAATGGAAAATTCCATTTTTACTCTTGAGTTTTCAAGATATGTGATATTGCTCATAGTTGCTTTTCTACGAGCAAGTTTCTCCATTATTGTTCCACTGTATTCCTCTGGACAATCAATAAGAAGATATTCAACTGGCTCTGTCTTTTGACCTTTAGAATTAGTCTTGAAAATAATTCTTGGCCTGCCAACACAAAGCTCAAATCCTTCACGTCGCATTTGCTCAACAATTATTGCCATTTGGAATTCGCCACGCCCCTTGACAGTAAAAGAGTCATCTTGATTTTTTTCTACTTGAATTGAAACGTTTCTGAGCGCTTCTTTGCAAAGCCTCTCCCATATTTTAGCCGATGTTAACTGTTTTCCATCTTTCCCAGCTAAAGGTGAAATATTTTTGCTAAAAAGCATAGAGACTGTGGGCTCATCAACTTTAATTCTATCTAAAGGCTTAACATACTCTTTATTACAAATTGTGTCTCCAATAGATACATTTTCAATTCCAGAAAGCACAACAATATCACCTGCTTCAACTTTTGAAGCCTCTTTGAAACGTGGCCCGTCATAAAGCTGCAGACGTGTAACACGAAGTGGAACATGCTCACCTTTTTCATTTATACATACAAGAGAGTCATTGACTGTAGCACTGCCATTGATGATTTTTCCAACAGCAAGACGCCCAAGATAATCATCATAAGAGAGGTCAGACACAAGCATTTGAAAAGGCTCTTCGTTATCGTATACTGGAGCTGGCATGTAATCTACAACAGCATCCAAAAGAGGATAAATATCTTTAGCATTAGGGTCATTGAGCTTAGATGACAAAATTCCGGCTCTTCCATTTGCGTAAAACACTGGAACATCTAGAATGCTTTCATCATTTTTAAGTTCTAATAAAAGGTCATAAACTTCATTTAGAACTTCTTTTGGTCGTGCATCTTGTCTGTCAATTTTATTTATGACAACAATTACGGCTAGATTTTTTTCAAGTGCTTTTTGCAAGACAAATCTTGTTTGTGGAAGAGGTCCTTCTGCAGCATCACAAAGCAAAATTACGCCATCTACCATAGAGAGTCCCCGTTCTACTTCACCACCAAAATCAGCATGTCCCGGAGTGTCTATAATATTTATTTTGACACCTCTCCATCTTATTGCACAGTTTTTAGCATTTATTGTAATTCCACGTTCTCTTTCAATTGCGCCACTGTCCATAATTCTTTCTTGATTACCTTTAGATTCAATTCCACTTTGCTTAAAAAGTGCATCAACTAAAGTTGTTTTACCGTGGTCAACGTGCGCAATTATTGCAATATTTCTTATGCCTTCATTCTTTGTAATCATGCTTAGTTCTTCCCTAATATGAGTAGCCTAATATGAGTAGTTTATAAAAACCTCTTAAAAGTGTTTTTTGCAAAAAACTCAAAAAATCCAAAAAAGAAAATACTATATATAAAGAAAAATATTCAAGAGAATTGTTCAAGAGTTTTCATTTACTTGAATTCCAACAAAAGTATTTCCGTTAAGAGCCTTAAAATCAACAAAAACAATATCCCCAGGTTTCACATCTTTATCTGGAACTTTCCCTTCTAAAACACTAAACGCAACCATTTCTCCATGCTCGTTACGTCCAAGCATCTTAGTTTTATCATCTCTAGAAACTTGTGTAACAAGAACTTTTTGAATACCATTTGCTCTTTTTGACTTAATTTTTGCAGCATTGTCAAGTTGCCAATCAATAAGAGTTTGAAGTCGCACTTGTTTTTCTTCAAGAGACAACTGTCCGTCCATTGAAACAGCACGTGTTCCCTCTCTTGGGTTCCAGTAATACATGAAAGCCTCAATACATCCCACAGCTTTCACAGCAGAAATTGTATCTTGAAATTCTTCTTCTGTTTCACTGGGGAAACCAACCATTATATCTAAAGAAAACGTAACATTTGGAACTCTTTCTTTTATCTTTTCAATGAGTTCTAAGTATTTTTCTCTTGTATAACGTCTATTCATCAAAGCTAAAATTCTTGTATTTCCGCTTTGCATTGGGATATGAAGATGCTTAGCAACTTTTGGCTCGTTGGCAATAACATCAATAAGAGAATCTGAAAAATCTTTTGGATGTGGACTTTCAAATCTCACCCATTGAATGTTGTTACACTCATGGCACACTCCAGATAAAAGCTCTGGAAAGCTTATTCCATTGTAGTCGTAAGAATTAACATTTTGGCCCAAAAGAGTTATTTCCCTCACCCCAAGATTATCTAAAGTTCTCACTTCTTCCAAAATTTCTTCAATTGGTCTTGAAATTTCACGACCTCTCACATATGGCACTATGCAATATGAGCAAAAATTATTACAACCGTTCATGATTGGAACATAAGAAGAGAACTCTCCTTCTTTGTGATATGCTTTTGTAAAAATATATTTTTCACTTTCTTGAGGTGTAGATATTTGCTCTTTATAATCACTAATGATATCCAATAACTTTAACTTGTCGTTATTTCCAATAACATAGTCAATTTGTGGAGCATCTTTTTTTACACTGTCATGTAATCTTTCTGCCATACAGCCAGTAAGAACAAGAGTAAATTTCTTTCCATCCTTCTTTTTTTGGTTTTTGATATTAGTGTATGCTCCAAGACGACCCCAAATACGGTTTTCTGCACTTTGTCTTACAGAACATGTGTTAATTATTGCTAAATCAGCCTCTTGTGAACTTTTTGCAACTTCCCAGCCTTGTCCTTTTAGCATAGCTTCCATTGCATTTGACTCAGCAACATTCATTTGGCAGCCATAAGTTTCTATAAAATACTTATTCAATTTGGAACCTCCACGCCTTTTATATCGTAAGCTGCCATCACAGTATTTTCCATTAACATTGCTATTGTCATTGGTCCAACTCCTCCCGGAACTGGTGTAATTGCAGAAGTTTTTGGTTCAACTGAAGCAAAGTCTACATCACCACGAAGTGCATACCCGCTTTTCTTTGTGCTGTCTGGAACTCTATTCATGCCAACATCTATTACAACAGCACCTTCTTTGACCATGTCAGCTGTAACTACATTTATATGACCTACTGCTGAAATCAGTATATCTGCTCTCTTAACGTAAGGCACAATATCTGGTGTAAGTGAGTGACAAATTGTAACTGTAGCATTACGGTCTTTTTGTAAAAGAAGAGCAGCCATTGGTTTTCCTACTATATTGCTACGTCCAAGAATACAGACATCTTTTGAAGAAGTGAGAATTCCATAATAATCAAGCATTCTCAAAATCCCCTTTGGTGTACATGCTATGTGAGATTTTTGACCAAGTAGTAGTTTTCCAATATTAACAGGATGAAAACCATCTACATCTTTTAGTGGGTCAATTGCATTTATAACAGCTGTCTCATCAATGTGTGGAGGAAGTGGGAGCTGAACTAATATACCATCAACATTAGTGTTATTGTTAAGAGATGAAACAAGTTCTAAAATCTCTTTTTGAGAAATTGAAGCATCAAGAGTATAATCTATGTGCATTATGCCAATTTCATCACAAGCTTTCTTCTTGCCTTTAACATATGTCTTGCTTGCTGGGTTATCACCAACAAGGACAACTGCCAAACAAGGCTTTCGTGAAAATTTGTTCTCAAACTCGTTGCATAACATAGCAGTATTTTTATTAACTATTTGGCTTAGCTCTTTACCAGAAAGAATCAATGCAGTGGGCCTCCTACGCAAAATGCGCTTATGCAGTGTATCACAAATTAGTAACACAATCCATTATTGTGTGTTTTTGTGTTGGTAATATCGTTGGTATATCCACAAAATTAGAAATTCTTGTTAGAATTATGCGAAAAATAACTTTCAAAATCTCAAAAAAACTGTTTTGCAAGTTATTAAGTAAAAATTTTGAGAGGTACAAATGAAAAAAAGTACTACTTTTGTTCTTATTTTACTAATAATTGTCATTTCTCCTGCTTTTTGTGCTAATAAGTACTATGAAACAGGTGATCAAGTGTTCTCATTTAGAGCCGGTGTAGACTTCCCCTCTTTTGTTGCTTTCGTAAATGATTCAAGCCGCAATCAGACTTTTGGAGATATTCACATGCAAAAAGTTGGAGGAATTGCTTCAATTTCATACCAAGGTTTCTTAACAGAACATCTTGCACTAGGCGGTGAACTAGGGTATCAGTTTATAAACTCTCTTACTCCTGAACTTTTTACATCTGTACCAATTACAGCAAAACTTACATATGTACCAGTTCAAACAGGTTTATTTGATTTAGCACTGTCTGCAAACTTGGGAATGGCATTTATAAAATATGATGAAAGTAAGTATCTTGCTCCATATGCAAGCATTACAATTCAGCCGTCTTTCTACATTACAGACTCGTGGGGAATTGGGATTGAAGCCGGCATTGCAACAGTAGCAGAGCTTTATACAAAAAATTCTGGAAAGAGTGACAGTAGTGCATTCTTTGGAGCAATTCCACTTGCACTTGTCGTATCATACCGTCACTGAGAGGAGTCATAACATGAAAAAAATAAAACTTTTCATTATTCCAATATTGTTGTTCGCTCTAATTCTTTCCTCTTGCAATTTAGATGCAGATGAAGGCATTTTCTCTAAAATTGCGTCTTCACAAAAAGATGCAGGAACTAAAATAAAAGCATATCTAGGCAAAAAAGACTCTACTCATTATGTACTAACTAATTCTGCTGTAATTGCTGTAGATGAAACGACTAAAAATGTCAAAACTATTGCAACATCTACAAGTGATAAACTTATAATAGACGCTTGTCTCATAGACAGTAGCAGTAACGTGTCAGTGTATGTACTAACATCTGAATTTGGCTCAGAAGATACAAATCTTTATAAATACGCAATTAACGCAGATTCAGAGATCAAAGCCGAAAAGCAGACGACTTCCAATGTACAACACCTTCTTGTAAATGGTACTTATGTTTATTACACTGAAGATCAAAATAAAAAGATTTCATATGCTTTAGGTTTTCTCAATAAAGGAGAGCAAAACCCAGAAAATCAAACACTTTCAGGTAGTTTGTACACCATACTAGAAAACGGAGAATATGTTTTTGTTAAATACAAAAATACAAGTGGTTCTTCCACAACTTATATATACTTAGTTTATAAGAAAGATGGTACAAAAAAACTTGAAATAAAAGATATAACCACTAACACAGAG
>CAVDLI010000083.1:0-6094 GCA_963609725.1 bacterium
TCTGCTTTTTTTCTTGCAAGAGCTTCTTTGGTTCTTTGGCTTATTAGGTTTCTTTCTATTTCTGCACTGAGGCCAAAGGCAAAAGCCAGAACTTTGCTTTGGATGTCATCTCCTAAACGATAACCTTCCTTGATTGTCCAAATCTTACATTCTTTGTTCATACAAAGACTTAGTATTTCCATTATCATAAAAAGGCTTCTGCCTAATCTGCTAAGTTCTGTGCAAATGATTAGATCTTCTTTCTTTACTTTGTGAAGAAGTTGCCCCAATTCACGTTTCTTATAATTTTTTGTTCCACTTATTGTTTCTTCAATCCAGCCATCAATTTTAATGTTGTTGTCAGAAGCAAATTTCTTAATCTCAAATCTCTGGTTCTCTACTGTCTGTTTGTCACTAGAAACTCTTATATATCCGTATGTCATGTTTTACCTCCATTAGATTGTTGTAACGGAATATCATTGTAACGGTAACACCAAAAATGTAGATTTATGGCCGTCAAAAATGTAGGTTGTGCTTTATAGTGAGCTTGTAAATTATGCAGACTCACGAGAAAACAATGTCCTACCAATAAAGGTTGACTTCATTTTAGATGAGTTTGGTTCATTTGTAGGCTCTTGTTGGGCCAATAAGCTTACAGCTGCACGTAGTAGAGGTATCCGCTTTATTCTTGCTCTTCAAGCCCTCTCGCAGCTTTCTTACAGGTATGGCCACGACGCAGCCCGCACCATTGCAAGCAACTGCAGAACCTTCATGTTCATGGGCGGACGCGATATTGCAACGCTCTCAGAGATATCGGCATTAGGTGGAGAGAAGACCGATATTTCTACAGGTCTAGATAAACCAGTTCTCTCTGTATGTGAGCTAAGTCAGCTCAAAAAAGATGAGGTGGTGGTGCTGGATGATATGTCTAAGCCATACATTGGTCATCTTGTAGATTGGAGTGCGTGGGGTAGTTTTGAAAAAGCAAAGCTGTGTGAGAATGTAAGACCTGTCAAGAAGATGTTTCCAGTCAATTATGAAGATATCAAAATCAGGCTTCAGCTGTTTAAGCCAAAAGCAGAAGCAAGACCTGATAGCGATTTCTTTGACAGTAGTATTCCAAGCGGTGGAGAAGTGATGGAGGCGTTGTGTGCAGAGCAGAGCGAAGAAGATGATGAAGATAGAGAGGTTATATATTCTTTAACTGATTTTTTGAATTCCAAGGAGGATAAGTAATATGAGCGAGAATCAAGATATTCAAGAACTTCAGGGAACATTGGACATAATTGAAGAGTCTAGAGTTATTGTTATCAATGGTGAGATTACAGATGTCTTGTGTAGTAAAGTCTGTCTTTGGCTGTTAAAGCTAGAGGCCCTAGATAGTGAAAAAGATATCACTATAATGCTTAACTCTCCCGGTGGTTCTATTCAAGCTGGCTTTATGCTCATTGATACTATGATGATTATCAAATGCCAAGTTGAAGTTATCTGTACAGGTCTTGCTGCTAGTATGGCAGCTATGATTCTCATGGCAGGCTCTAAAGGTAAACGCAAGATGCTTCCTCATGCAAGAGTTATGATTCATCAGCCTTTAGGAGGAGCCTCCTTAATGCAGGCTGCAGATTTTGAGATTACTGCCCGCCAGATGGCAAAAGTGAAGAAAGAAGTCTATGACTTCATTTGCTCATGCACAGGAAAATCCTACAGTCAAGTTCAAGAAGACTGTGACCGCAATTTTTGGATGGACAGCCAAGAGGCCATCTCCTATGGCATTGTAGATGAGGTTGTGATGAGGGAGAGGAGGTAGAAGAATATTGATTCTGGACTCCAAGCTGTTTTTATTCTCTTATGTGAAACGCAACCTGCGTAGCAAAGAGCTGTCCTAGCTTGAGCATGGAAGGAGCATCAATGTGAGCCTTGTCATTAGGCTGGCAGAGAAGGTTGTTTGCATTTGCATTGATAAAGACGCATCTTTGTAAGTTGTTACTAAGTTTGTACTTGGCATTGTTTACAACGGTATAATATTTCCAGTTTGTTGTTATACCAGCATCAAGGAAGAAGAAGCCTCCTGTGATTGAGGCTGAATTGTAACGTTGTCTGAGAGAATTTACGAAGTGTTTTTCGTTTTCATAATAGTCACATGCTGTGGAGTAATTTATGGCATCAGATTCACCTTGCATCCATGCGAAGGCTACAATTTCATATTCTAGACCTTGTTGTGTAAGCATATCTAAAGATTGGTCAATCCATGCAACAAGTTCTTCATAAGACTCATTTTTTGGATAAAAATTGTTGTAGAGATTGTGACCACAGCGGGCATACTTAATGATATAAATTGTTTCGTCTTCATATTTTTCACTTAATGTTTCTGCCATACCAAGTTCTGGTCCAAAAAAGCCCTCTGCGTAGCCAAGAGAAGAGGTGACTGGGACAAAAGGATTGGTATGTATTGTGTCTGTATTGGAACGGATGAGCACGTTGCAAAAGCCCGTAGCATAGAGCTCTCTTTTTTCTTGAGGGATTTCGCTGTTTGGGCTAACGCCGGCTGCGTTAGATTGGCCTGAGAGGATTATGACTTTTACCTTGCCAGTTGTTGGACTAACGTGTTCTGTGCTTCCTGAGCCCAAGGCGGTGGGGGCATCTTCAAGCTCAATCTGTGAACAAGAAATAAATAACAACGAGAAGAAGAGAAAAATAATCAAAATAAGAAGAATCTTTTTCTTTTCAATTTGCATTTTATGCCTCCATGTCTAAATTGTACTCCCTTTGAGCTTTATACCAAAATCAAAATGGAATCTTTTTTTAATTTTTTGCAAAAACCTCTTGGAAACCAATTTTTTCTCCCTGCCGGGGCTTTTGTGGATTGTCAATTGGAAACTCTCCCAAGGCAATAGACATTATGTAGTCCTTATCAAAAACCGATTTCTTTCCTGGTCTTTTTACTTGGATAAGTTTTCCTTTGCTGACATAGCTATACAACGTACACAACTTAATGTCCAAAATCTCTGCAGTCTCTGCATAGGTTAAATAGTTTTTGTTCTCAATCATTCAAACATTCTCCTTGCCTGATTCATCCAATAGTTTTTTGTTGATGAATTTGGCTTCTGTCTAAGTTGTAACTTCTACTCGTTGTTTGCCAAAGCTCAAAAGGGGGCTTCAGAGGACTTCATAAAAGATATTTCAGTGAAGGTGCGCCTGAGGCGCTCTTTCCCCCTCCCGCAAGGTATTAAAAGGGAAGTTGTGTGCTTCTACGTGCCAAAGAAAAAAACAATATGGAGGCCAATGCTATGTTCATTGCCACAAGAAAACCGGTGTTTAACATTTGTCTAGATGTTAGAGAAAAAATTGAATTTGAGATTATTGCTATCAGTACATTTACAGAGCCTAAACATACTAACGTTTTCTTCAGACTGTCTAAAAGAAACGATATCTGGAGGGCGGCTTCTAAGCGTATTCAGGCAAATTTAACCGAACAAGGTTATGCTATCTTTTTGAATTCAGACAATCAGTTTAGATTGTCTCTAGGAGAATATACAGCCAGCATTGAATGCGTAAACAACGAAGCAATTCTCAGTGTAACAACACCACTTTATGATGCAAGTTATGTAGTACCCAAGCTTGTTTGTCAAACGAAAAAAGGTATGTTATACCCATCAAAAATCTGAATCAACAGGAGAACTTTTCATGAATTTACTTTCAAAAAACAAGTATCTACTCGGGCTTTGTTTGGACACAGGCTCTAATGTTTTTTTTGACATTTATGCTAACGTCAGTGAGCAAAATATGCTGCTCTGTGACTTGGTCTTGCATCTTTACACGACGAACAAACAGGCTCAACAAGAGGGAGTTCAAAAGACTTTGATTGTGCATCCAACAGTCAATGGGTATGGTCTCTTTTTCAAAGAAGGAGACGCTTTGAAATTGGAATTGGATGGATTCATGTGCGTCCTTGAGAACGTGCATTCTAAGCCGATACTAAGAATAGAATCAAAGACTTATAACGCAATTCTAAGCCTCAAAAAATTGCACATACAATCACAAAATGAAGAAGAAGATTAATCTTCAGCAAACAAATTTTTCTTCCTCAGGACCGTAGGAAGTTGTTAAAAATGTGTTGGTCTTTTATGTCTCTCAGGCTCTCAGTTCAAAGGGCTTGAGAGACTTTTTCTAAAGCAAAATGTGGGTTCTTTCTAGAAGTGTTTTTTTAAACTGTTTTTAGACCTTTTTTTGTAGGGATTTTTTAGAGGGGTCTCCACAAGATAAAAAGACAGGCGTACACATTTCCCGCATTTTAGAGGGTTTTTTATAGTCAATTTCTTTGTATGGAAAGAAATAAAAATGTGTACGAAAAATGAATTTGTACACATTACGGAAAAAATGTGTTGTAACTTATTATGTTGTATAGAGTTATTGTGTACACATTTCGTTTTTTTTGTGCGTAGTCTTATTTTGTATACATTTTCTTTATTTCAGGCCTAAAAAACTTCTTTATTTCTTTTTCCTGTAAATAAATAAAAATGTATACATTTTTTAGTTGTGTATACAAAATGTTGGTTTTTCTTTGTATTTTGTTATATTGCAATGAAATACTCTGTACACATACAATAATGAGTCCAACGGCGAAAAGAAAGCCACCTTTCCTTTCTTTACTACGTTTCAACAAATACTTCTAGAGAGAAGATTGGCTTACTTCTTTTCTTTCTCTTCTTCCCATTCTGTGCCATTTGCTATGGCCATTATGTAGTCTCTGTTAAAGACAGATTTCCATCCTGGTCTTTTGATTGGGACAAGCTTCCTTGACCAAATGTAGCTGTAGAGTGTGGACATCTTAATGCCCAAAATTTCTGCAGCTTCTGAATAATTTATGAAAGGTTTCTTTTCCATAAAATTACTCCTCCTGTGTATCAAATAATGGCGTTTGAGCCTCTACTATTGCGTCTTTATAAATTTCTTTTAAGTTGTCTTCCTTAAGAATATCTCTTGAAAGTCTGGCCTTATAATAGGCCGCAAGAAAGTTGTACTGCATATACACAGAGTGTGCAGTTTCTGTCTCATGACCGGTTGTATCCATAATCTCTTTATGCCACAAGTAGGAAGACATAGCTTCTGCACGAGTTATGAAAAAATGTCTAAAAGAATGCATGGTGATTTTTCTTTCTATCCTTTTTTCTTCAGATATTCCTATTTCTCTCAGAGCAGGATACACGTAGTCTGTGAAGTTGTTTTTTACAAGCGGAATGGAAGTATTAGTCAAGCAGCAGAATATAAAACCTTTAGGACTTTTGTTTTCTTCGTAAAGGTCAAACAACATCTTTGCAAGGTCTTCCCAAATGAAAACATCTCTAGCTTTTCCGTTTTTTGGAGGCTTAAGAGAATGAGTCATTTCTTCCCAACTAGAGTCAACTTTAATGCGAAATATTTTTGTAGGCTCACCTTGGTCACTAAGAAGTCTCTCTACTTTTGAAATTCTCAGTGCTCTTACTTCTCCTTCGCGCATGCCTGTATGAATCATCAGTTTTACAGCTACGTAAATGCTTTTTGCATAGCTGCGTTTACTATTTTCCGAGTTCTCTGCTTTTTCTTTTAGATTCGAAAGCAAGGCTATCAATTCGTATGGCCTAAGAAGGTCTCTTTCGCTATTGCTCCTATAGCTTATTTTTATTCCTTCAGTTGGGTCTTTGCGAATTATTTTTAGTTCTTTGATGGCGTACAGATATGCTTTTCTCACGGCCTGAAAACAGTTGCTAACAATATTATCGGAACAAGAAGAAGACCTCATTTTTCTAACAAATCTCTCAATGTCTTCTTGCGTAGCAGCTACAAGTGTTAAGTTCTCAGGAAGGGCATCATATCCATGGAGCTTAAAAGAAGAAGCATAAGACTTAAAACGGCGAAGGCTAATTTTTGTTTTAGGATCTCCTTGTAGCCAGCTGAAAAGGTCTTCCTCTGGATTCATCATTTTTGTAACAAAATTTCTAAGTTTAATATTGCTGGCATTTCTTATTCCTTCTAATGCCTCTGTGCCAGGAATTTGAATGACGCCTTTTTCAATGGCAGTTTCCACATACTTTCTTGCATCAAGAACATTGGTAATTGGCCCGTTGATAATGAAACC
>CAVDLI010000084.1:0-4656 GCA_963609725.1 bacterium
TGAGTGATTCTTTTCATAGAGGTGAAAAACAAGGCTTCTCTGAGGGTAAGGCAGAAGAAAAACGAAGCATTGTTAGAACGATGTACTCTGATGGACTTTCTAATGAAAAAATTTCTCAATATGCTTCAATCTCTGTCGAGCAAGTCCAAAGCATATTGAAATCCTAAAAAGGACAAGTCCCACCATTTTTTGTGCTAGAGTCATTTTTGTGCAGGACTTGTTGACCATGTAATTATCACTAAACGCTAATAAATGCCACCTTTCTGAGGATACTAAGATTTACTAAATATTCAAATAAAAAAGCGATGTCCGGGAGGGGAGGCTCACCGGACATCTAAATCACACTAAAAGGAGGTATGAAAAAAACTGTTGCTCTGCCTAATATATAGCAAGAAGTGTGCCAAGTGCATTTTAAGCAAGAATGTTTGAAATTTGTCATTTTTAGAGGTTTTATTTTGGCTTATAATGTGAAATAATTGGACGTGCTGTGAATTTTTTTCACACCATATGTGATTGGTTAAACAAATACTATTTAGTAAACTGTGCTTGCATAAGTAGGAGGACTGCATGAAAAAAATAGAAGATTACATTATTAGTATTCCAGATTTCCCAGAACCCGGGATTATTTTTCGTGATATCACAGGAATTCTTCAAGAGGCTGATGGTCTTAAACTTGCAATAGATGAAATGGTCAAAATTGTATCAAAGGTCGATTGTGACGTTATAGCCGGTGCAGAGTCTCGTGGCTTTATCTTGGGTGTTCCTATTGCTTATCTGTTGCATAAACCATTTGCACCAATTAGAAAAGCAGGAAAACTTCCAAGAGCCACTATTTCTGAGACTTATAATCTTGAATATGGCACAGCTACAATTGAAATTCATAAAGATGCAATTAAAAAGGGTCAGAAAGTTGTTCTTATTGACGACCTTATTGCAACTGGTGGAACAATGAAAGCTGCTGCGAACTTAATTGAAAAACTTGGCGGAGAGGTCGTTGATATTGTATTCCTTTTGGAACTTGCGGGCTTAAAAGGCAGGGATGTCCTTTCTAAGTATAAAGTAGAATCTGTTGTAACTTACGAAGGCAAGTAACTAAAAGTAAGTAACCAAAAGTAAGTAACTTTTTATAAGCTGAAGAGCTTTTTGTAAAAACTTCTGAAGATTGGCTCAAGATTGACCCTTAGATGCAAAAATAAAGTCAATCATGAAGGCAATCTTACAAAAAGCTCTGAAAAAATTGAATGATTGCCCGCTTTGCGAACGTAAACTTAGTTGCAACTCCATCTTTTGAAGCTTGTTCCAAATCTCACGAGGCAAACGCAAACCTAGTTGCAAACGCAAACCTAGTTGCAAATACAAACCTAGTTGCAAACGCAAACCTAGCGGGCTTCTATTTCTTTTATTTTGAATTCGTTTCCTTGTAAGAGAAAAGTATTCTCGCTTTTGCAATGCGGACATACTTTGCCGTATTTTACTGTTTCATATTCTTTCTTGCAGTCTTGGCAATAACTTATAGCTGGAATTGTTTCAACAATTAAAATTGCATCTTTCATGTGGACCGATTTCTTCTTGACAGCCCATTTCCATACATCATCAAGATATGATTTTATTACAGTAGAAACTTCGCCAAGCTCAAGCGTAACAGATTTGACCTCTGTAAGAGAATTCTCTACACAGAGGTCTTCTACTATATCAATTACATGAAAAACAACGCCTAATTCGTGCATAATTACTTAGACTTCTTTGAAAATTTAATTTTGATTGCTTGCTTTAGACCATTAGGAAGAATGTATTTGAGTTTGTCTTCACTCTTTACCATTTTACTTGCTTTTGGCAAATCTCTTTCTAAGTGTATTGCATCAAAAGCACACTTTGTTGTACATATTCCGCAGCCTAAACATCTATTTGGGTCAACAATTGTAGCACCACATCCAAGACAGCGTGCTGTTTCTTTCTTCACTTGTTCTTCTGTAAATGGCACAGTTGCGTTTCTAAAAGAAAGTTTCTTAATAGCTTCGTTGTATCCTGGTTTCTGGCGACCAGTGTTATCGTACTCTTCAACTTTTATATCGTCTTTGTCTAATTCTTTGTAATAATTAGGATTACGGCCAATTGTAAGAGAAGAGTGTGGCTGAACAAAGCGGTGAATAGATATTGCAGCTTCCTTACCTTGCGCAATTGCATCAATTGCAAACTTTGGACCTGTGAAAACATCTCCACCCACAAAGATATCGGCCTTGCTTGTTTGGTATGTTATGCTGTCAGCTACTGGGTAATTTCCTCGGTTGAGTTCAACGTTTTCACCATCCAAAAGGCTCTTCCATTCAATTGTTTGGCCTACTGCTAAAAGAACATTTGAGCACTGGACAATTTTAGTAATGTTTTCATCGTATTGAGGATTAAAGTGCTTGTTCTCGTCAAATACAGAAGTGCATTTCTTTAAGACAATGCCAACAACTTTGCCGTTTTCGCTTAGAATTTCTTTTGGACCCCATCCGCCTTCAATTGTAATATCTTCATTTTCTGCGGTTAAGATTTCTTCTTTTGTTGCCGGCATTATATCTCTAGTTTCAAGAGAGAATTGGCTGATTTTACCATTTGAATTAGCTGAGCATCTTAAAGCTGTTCTTGATACATCAATTGCAACATTACCGCCACCAATGACAACTGTATTTCCTAAAAGTTCAAGGTTTTCGTCGTCTGTAACGCGTTTTAAGAATTCAACACCAGTTAAAACACCGTCTGAGTCTTCCCCCGGAACATTGACCTTGCGTCCACCCTGGCAACCTATTGCAATGTAGAAAGCTTTATAACCTTGCTCTCTTAGCTCTTTTATTGTTACATCTTTTCCAACTTCTACGCCAAGTTTAACCTCAACGCCCATTTCTTTTATGATGTCAATTTCTGCATCAAGGATGTTTTTTTCAAGAACAAATGACGGAATTCCGTACATTAACATTCCACCAAGACGCTTGTTTTTTTCAAAAATTGTTGGTTTATATCCCTTTTCTGCAAGATAGAATGCACATGAAAGCCCTGCAGGACCACCCCCAATGATTGCTATTTTCTCGTCAAAGAATTCATTATTCAGAGATGGAATTACTTTCTTTGGAATAAAGCGCGTTTCTTGATTTAAGTCTTGCATTGCAATGAATTTTTTAACTTCGTCAATTGCTACAGCCTCATCAATTGTTCCCCGCGTGCAAGCTTGCTCGCAACGTCTGTTACAAATATATCCACAAACAGCTGGAAGAGGGTTGTTTTTCTTAATTAACTCTAATGCTTGTGTGTATTTACCTTGGGCTGCAAGCTTTAAGTATCCTTGAACAGCAATATGCGCAGGACAAGCTGTTTTACATGGAGAAGTCCCACTTTCATGGCTGTTTATGCGGTTTTTATCTCTGTAATCCTCTGTCCACATTTCTGGACCCCATTTTTTCTCTGATGGGAGAGGCGTTCTTGGATATTCAACTTTGCTGCCATCTTTTTTGCACAATTTTTGGCCAAGTTTAACAGCACCAGCCGGGCAAAATTCAACGCAACGACCACACGCAACACACTTGTCTGTTTCAACATGGGCAATATATGCCGATCTTGACATGTTAGGCGTATTGAAAAGTTGCGAAGTTCTAAGTGCATAGCAAACATTTACATTGCAGTTGCAAATAGCAAAGATTTTGTTTTCACCATCAATGTTTGTTATTTGGTGTACAAAACCATTGTCTTCAGCCTTTTTCATAATCTCTAAGGCTTCTTCTTTTGTTATGTACCTTCCACCTTTATTGGTTTCAACAACGTAATTTGCCATATCGCCTACAGCAATACACCAACCCTCTGGGTCATCAGCACACCCTTCGTCAAAAGTTTGGCGTGATTTACGGCATGAGCATGGAGATGCAGCGTACTTTCCTTCGTATTTGCTAAGCCAGTGAGAAATATGCTCAACTGAAATGCTTTTGTTTTCCATTTCAATAGCTTTTTCAACAGGAATTACGTGCATTCCAATTCCAGAACCTCCAAGTGGTACCATTGGAGTGATTTTTTCAAGAGGAAGACGGCTCATGCGCTCAAAGAAACGGCCCATTTCTGGATGTTCTTCAAGAACTTTTGAGTTCATATTACTGAACTCAGCACTGCCTGGAACAAACATTGGAAGAACATATTGTTTTTCATTTTTCTCATTCTCCCAGTTGTATTCAATGAGGCCGTTATAAGCCATTTCGTCTAACTGCTCTTGAAGATGCTTTTCATTTGTACATTTTGTGAGTTTTTTGATCTCTTCAAAAGTTCTAGGTTTGCGCTTGCCCATTTTTATGGCAATTTCTGCTTGTTCGTCTGTGCAAAGAGGAGCAAGACCCCAATACTCAGGGCTTTCTTTTGTGATTTGCTCTTTCCCAAGCACAACTGCAACACGATCTGTGATAAGCTTGCCAAGTCTTACAATTGGCTCTCTAATTGGCTCATCATTTTTTACACTTTCAGGGACAAAGCCACCCAAAGGATCTCCCATATTTTTCTCCTCACTTTATCTTCAAACTTTTGAAAGTTCTTTGTTAACTTCTTTTCTTATCCATTCAATCCAGGGTTCAAAACCTTCTCCTGTTTTTGCAGAAACAAAGAAAATTTTTGCGTTTGGATTTAGTTTTAATATTCTTT
>CAVDLI010000084.1:4666-6061 GCA_963609725.1 bacterium
TATTCTTTCTTTGACTTTTTCAGTTGAGAAATCATCAAAAACGCTAAGAGTATCGCACTTGTTTATTAGCACTACATCACTTATTTGAAACATGAGCGGGTATTTGAGAGGTTTGTCATCACCTTCTGGAACGCTCAAAATCATTGCGTTTTTAGTACTTCCAGTGTCAAATTCAGCAGGGCAGACTAGATTTCCAACATTTTCAAGTACTACAAAATCCAAGTCTTTTGTTCCAAATTCTCTAAGTCCTTGGCGTGTCATGTCTGCATCTAAATGGCACATTCCACCAGTGTGTATTTGAATTACTCTAACGCCTGTTTCTTCTATTGCTTTTGCATCTACAACTGAATCAATATCAGCTTCCATGACACCAATGTTCATTTCGTTTTTCAAAAGTGAAATTGTACGTTTTAGTGTTGTTGTTTTTCCAGCTCCTGGAGATGACATCAAATTCAAAAGAAAAGTTTTGTCTTTTTTTAATTCTTCTCTCAACAAATCTGCATCTTTGTCATTATCTTCAAAAATGCTTCTTTTTACTTCTATAACCTTAAAATCATCCATGCTGGTAATTCTAGCTTATTTTTCTAAATAAGTACAAGGGAATGAGTTTTTGCATTTTTGCTTTTTGTATTTTTTGGCTTTTCATATTTTGCTTTTTGCTGATTTACATACTTTATGCCTTATGTGCTTTACATGCCTTACATTCGTCACACACGTCCAGTTTGCAATTTTCTACATGGTATTTGGCTCTTGACATTTTATCCGATTTAGGATTATTTTTCATTGTAGCGATTGTCGATTAGGCTCTTTTGAGTGCCATTTTGAAACCGCTTGAGGTCCTTTATGGATGTTTTAGATATAAAAAAAGCATTAAAAGATATAGATTTACGCTTTAGAGAGAATGATGGCATTTACCATGATTATGCCAAGTTTTGCAGTATGTCAGACTCTGAACAATGGTTTTTATACTCTTTGTGGTTACATGATTGTACTTGTACACAAAAGGAATTTTGTTCTGAATGGTTTTATAGTCCTCAAACTATAAATTCTTCACTTAAAGCATTGGAAGCAAAAGGCCTTATACAGTTAGAATTTGTTCCCGGAAATAAAAAAAGCAAAAATATCATATTCACAGAGACAGGTGAAGCAATTTGTAAAAAATTCATGGATCCTCTTCTTGAAGCAGAAAAGAATGCTTTTTGTGCTTTAGATGATAATGAAAAATGTGAGTTTTTACGACTTACAAAAAAGTATAATGCTCATTTGAGAGATGAAATTGGAAAATTAACAAAAATTCAAACTAATCAATGGTAGGTATCTTCAAAGCTTTTGCATATGGTTTTGCCGTTTTGGCTGCCTTTTCTAACTGTTCAAATAATTTAATGAGTGTTGGAA
>CAVDLI010000085.1:0-5992 GCA_963609725.1 bacterium
CATAAAAAGACCTTATACATGTGGTTGTTGCAAAGTTTATGGAGGCAGTTTTGCAAAAACTTCAAAGGAGTTTTTCTTATGGAATCAGTTGCTGACACATTTGGATGTAATGTTTTTAATGACAAAACAATGCGTAAATATCTGCCAAAAGATACTTATGAAGCATTAAAAGCAACAATTCGCAAAGGCAAAGACATAGACATCAATATTGCAAATGTCGTTGCAAATGCAATGAAAGATTGGGCTGTTGAAAATGGCGCAACACATTACACTCACTGGTTTCAGCCTCTTACAGGTGCCACAGCAGAAAAACATAATAGTTTTATTAATCCATTAAAAGACGGAACAGCAATCATGGAATTTAGTGGGAAAGAACTTGTGTCTGGAGAACCTGATGCATCATCTTTTCCGTCTGGTGGTCTTAGAGCTACTTTTGAAGCTAGAGGATACACTGCATGGGACCCAACAAGTTTTGCATTTATAAAAGAAGGAACTTTGTGTATTCCAACAGCTTTTTGTTCATTCACAGGTGAAACACTTGATAAAAAAACTCCATTGCTTCGTTCAATGGAACGCCTTAATGACCAATCATTAAGAATACTTAGACTTTTAGGCAACACAACTGCGTGTAGAGTAAGTCCAACTACAGGCCTTGAACAGGAATATTTTCTTATAGACAAAGATTTATTCTTAAAAAGAAGAGACTTAAAATTTTGTGGAAGAACTGTTTTGGGTGCAAAATCTGTCAAAGGACAGGAACTTGATGATCATTATTTTGGGGCAATAAAGCCAAGAGTTCTTGCTTTTATGCAAGATTTAGACGAGCAACTTTGGAAATTTGGCATAGTTGCAAAAACAAGACACAATGAAGTTGCTCCATCTCAACATGAACTTGCATGTTTGTTTACAACTACAAATCTTTCCATAGACCAAAACCAGCTTGTAATGGAAGAAATGAAAAAAATTGCAAATAAACACAATTTAGCATGTCTTTTACATGAAAAACCATTTGCAGGAATAAATGGCTCAGGTAAACATAATAACTGGTCTTTATGTACAGATACAGGAATTAACCTTTTAGAGCCAGGGGAGTCGCCATCTGAAAATGCTCAATTCTTATTATTTTTAACAGCCTTAATTGAAGCTGTTGATAAATATCAAGATTTAATACGCGTTTCTGTTGCAAGTGCTTCCAACGACCATAGACTAGGAGCTGATGAAGCTCCTCCCGCAATTGTTAGTGTTTTCTTGGGTGATGAGCTTTCAGACATTCTTGAAAATATTGCAAAAGGAACAGTCGCCAGCGCAAGAGAGAGAAATAAAATGGTTCTTGGCGTTCATGTTCTTCCTGATTTTCCACGGGATGCAACAGACCGCAATAGAACAAGTCCAATTGCATTTACAGGTAACAAGTTTGAACTTCGTATGCTTGGTTCTTCATTTAATGCTGCAGGTCCTAATATTGTGTTGAATACAGCTTTAGCAAGTGTCTTGGATTTGTATGCAACATATTTAGAGAATGAGATTTCTAATGGAAACAACCTTGATGAAGCTTTAACTTCATTAGTTGGCCTCTCATATAGAGAACATTGCCGTGTTGTTTTCAATGGCAATAACTATGCTCCGGAATGGAAAGAAGAGGCAAAAAAACGTGGTCTGTTAAATCTTCAAACTACGGTTGATGCTGTATGTGCTTTTTCTAATCCTACAAATATTGAATTATTTGAGAAATACGGAATTTTCACAAAATCAGAACTTGAGAGCCGTAAAGAAATTGTTCTTGAATGTTATAACAAGACTGTAAATATTGAAGCTTTAACAATGTTAGATATGGTAAGAACCCAGGTGATACCAGCTGTATCTTCATACAGTGGAGATTATGCTGCAAGTTCTTTACAAAGAAAAAATCTTTGCCCAAGTTTAGATAATTCAAACGATGTTTCATTTATCAATCATTTGAACACATTGCTTGAGAGTTTGCATATTGAAAGTGAAAATCTTGAGAAAACTATAAATTTGGCATCTTCCAATTCAAATGTCATGGAGAGAGGATTCGCTATTAAAGAAAATGTAATACCTTGTATGCAGGCTCTTAGAAGTATCTCAGATGAAGCAGAGTCTCTTATTGGAAGTGCTTATTGGCCATTTCCAACTTATGGAGAACTTTTGTTCAGCACTTGAGTTTTGAATTTTCTTCTTTTTCAAGAACTGTATAAGCTATCTTTCCTACTAATGTTTTTGGAAGCTGGTCTCTAAACTCAATATCGTAAGGCATAGCATATTTTGCAATTCTTTCACGGCAATGGTTTAGTATTTTCTCTTTAAGTTCATCTGATGGTACAATACCAGGTGCAAGTTGTACAAAAGCTTTGACTTTTTGTATTTTGTAAGGATCTGGTACACCAATAGCACAGCTTAAGTTTACTTCATCCATAGAATCTATAATGTTTTCAATTTGTGAAGGATAAACGTTGTATCCGCTTGTAACAATCATGCGCTTGATACGCTGCTTGAAGTAGATAAAGCCGTCTTCATCCATCATTCCAAGATCTCCAGTATGAAGATAAGTATAACCGTCTTCGTGAAGTCTTAGTGTAGATTTATTTTCTGCTTCATGATTAATATAACCCATCATGACAGATGGCCCTCTAAGGCATATTTCTCCATCCTGACCATATGGTAATTTCTCTGTAGTTCCTGGATTACAAATAACATAATAAGTATCAGGGTAGGGAAGTCCAATAGAACCTTCTTTTTCTTTGTTGTAAGGAGTAAGACAACTTGCTGTAACACATTCAGTTGTTCCATAACCCTCTCTAACACGTACAGTTGCACCATGGTCTGCGAGGAATTTATCAAGTTTCTTTTTTAATTCAATAGAAAGAGAATCTCCGCCAGAGAAAACACCCATGAGACAAGAAAGATCTACATTTTCCATTGCTTGGTTACGAGTAATTCCTTCATACAATGTTGGTACACCTGCTATGTAATTTGGTTTTGCTGTTTTGAGCAAATTTGAATAACCTTTAACGCTTACTTGGGGAACAAGAACACTGCGCCCACCCCAGAACATCATAGTATGAACACAAACTCCAAGACCAAATCCATGAAACATTGGCATTGCAGCAAGCATTGTCTTTCCTTGAATTTGCTTATTGCACATAGTGCCTGTTTGTTTTGCTAATGCATTAAAATTTAAGTTGCTCAATTTAATGCCTTTTGTTACACCAGTCGTTCCACCTGAGAACAAAATTACAGCTAAATCTTTACCTGTTTTCTTTATAGATGGGTCTACATTGCATTTGTTTGCTATTTTAATGAAAGTCTTGTACGTAATAAGACGTTCATCTTCTTGGATTTTTTCAAATTTGCGTTCTTTAAGCAATTTATACGCATTTGATTTAACAAAATCCAAAGCATCTGAGACTCTTGCAATTATGATATGCTCTAAGTCAACAAGTGGCATTACTTTCTTTATCTTGTAATAAAACTGGTCAATCGTAATAATTGTTTTACTTTGGGCTTCTTTAAGATAAAAAGCTATTTCATGAACAGCTGAAAGCGGATGAATCATGCTTGCAATTGCTCCAATACTGTTTATTGCATAAAGAGCAACCACTGTTTGTGGCATGTTGGGCATACATACTGTTACAACATCACCTTCTTTTATTCCTAAAGCATGAAAAGCTTTTGCTGCTTTTTTAATTTGAGGAACTAACTTCTTGTATTTTGTATTGTGTCCCTGAAAAGTCAAAGCAACTTGATTTGGATATTTTTTTGCTGACTCAAATAATGCATCACTTATAGAAAAATCTGGATAAGTTAAATGAAATGGAACCTCACCATAACTCTTTAGCCATGGTGCAATATCTAAATTTTCATTGATTTCTGTATTATTTACTGAATTATTCACTATATGCCTGCTTCTTCTCTTAGTTTGTCTAAATCAATTTTTTCATTTGCTGGTTTCAAAAGATATTCAGGTCTAATAAGCAAGGATTTGAAAATTTTGATACTGTTTATGTAATAAACGCCATCAGCAATTCTTTCATCAATTGTAAGAGAAAGAGGAAGAAAATCTTTCTCTTCAAAAGAACCGTCTTCTTTTAGAATTGACTTTTTATATTTTTCTCCAACAATTAAAAACAAAGAATTTGAACCAAAATTAATTAAATGGTGATATTGAGCATTCATCTTTATGCTACCTAGATTTGAAACGAAACAAGTTGAAAGATATGGGTCAACATCAGCTAAATCTTTTGGAAGTTTACCTTTTCTATCTAAACTCTTAATGACATTCATAACAAGGTTAAAAATAGGACGAGGTAAATGATTTAGTTTATCAACTATTTCTAGCGTAGAATCTTTTGAATTATCACTTTCTCTAATGTGACTGATTTGCTTAAAAAGTTTATTGTGAATTTGCATAAGAGGGCTTTGTTCAGAAGTCCTATCATACTTTAAGATAACAAGGCCTTCTTCTCCACCATCTACTTTCTTTTTCTTTACAGTACACGCTATTGAAATTTCTTTTCGTTCATAGTACTTGCCGTTTCTAACAAAATAATTCATCATTTTTCGTTCTTGAAAAGTTCTGAACAATGCAGCGCAGACCAAATGGAAAAATGTATATTTGAATTCTGTATCAGAAGAATTGAGCTTTTGTAAGCAACTGTAAATCCCATCCATTGGAATTTCAATTGTTGAAACAGCCTCATTTTCTGTTCTTGTGCCCATTATGCTTGTCATAAAAAGGTGCAAAGGATCCAAATCTGTCACAAGATAAGCATCTCTAGTTTCACCTTTAAGTTTTTTCTGACTCATTATAGCCGCCTTAAAATTTAGCGTTCAGAGGCCCTGAAAAACCTCTTTAATTAGAATTTGCTCCTTATTTATAACATTCTAATGATAAATGGGTCAAGTTAACCATCTTTTAGTTATGATTAACTATATGTAAAAAGCCTGTAAATTGTGTTATCTTGTGACTATTCTTGGAGGAAAAACATAATGCATTTAGTTTCATGGAATGTAAACGGGCTTAGAGCCATACTTTCAAAAGGCTTTTTGGATTATTTTAACAAAACAAATGCCGATGTTTTTTGTTTACAAGAAATCAAGCTTTCCAAAGGACAACTTGACTTTGAACCTCAAGGATACAACTGTTATTATAATTATGCTGTTAAAAAAGGTTATTCCGGTACAGCTGTTTTTTCAAAAAAACAACCATTGAATGTTGTTTTTGGTAATGATGATGAAGGTAGAGTTTGTACTTTGGAATTTGACGACTATTTTGTTGTCAATGTTTATACTCCAAATTCACAAGAAGCTTTAGCGCGTCTTGAATTCAGACTAAATTGGGATGAGCAATTTAAAAACTATGTCAAAGAACTGTCAAAGAAAAAAACAGTTCTAATTTGTGGAGACATGAATGTGGCACACAAAGAAATAGACATAAAAAATCCAAAAACAAATTTAAGAAATGCAGGTTTTACAATAGAAGAGAGAGAAAGTTTTGATAAGCTTTTGCAAAGTGGTTTCACAGATACATTTAGAATGTTTTACCCAAATCTAAAAGATGTATATAGCTGGTGGTCTTATAGATTTCATTCAAGAGAACGAAATACAGGTTGGAGAATTGATTATTGGCTTGTATCAACAACATCTAAAAATAGAGTAAAGGATGCAGGAATTGATTGCCAAATTTTGGGTTCTGATCATGCTCCAGTTTATATAGACTTTGATTAAGATAAAGTATAAGTTAAGAATATGATTGGTTTTCTAGTTAAAAAAGTCTTTTTTGATATTTGGGATAATTTCATTTCAATTGTCATCATTAATCTAGGATATCTAATTATTGCATCTTTTGTAGTACTTGCTTCATATATTACAAATTATTCTTTTTTGGGAAGTTATATACTTTTTGGATTTTCTATTTTTCTTTTTAGTTTTTATTCTCTTGGTGTAAGTAGTCTTACATTTAAGTTAAGCCAAT
>CAVDLI010000086.1:0-5929 GCA_963609725.1 bacterium
GGTATCATGTACATTTCTTTGCTACCTTCAAATTCGTTTATGAAAGTTGTTGCAAAATTATCTATTGTTGCCTCTGGAATGAGATCTGCTGAAAGAGTGGGTGTTTCAACTTCAATGTAGTTTCGTTTATCAAAAAATTCTCTTATTGACTTATATAAAAGGCTTCTTTGTTTTGCAATATTCTGCAAATCTTGATTTGTAGTTTTCATATTCAAAATTCCATATTTTTAATATTTGAGGGCGTAGAGTTTTTTGCAAAAACCTCTGTTGAAGCCCCATTTCTATAGCAATCTATACTATAGTCCTAATATTAGCCCTTTGGTTTGCTTTTATGGAAGTAGGCAATAAACAGTTAATTCTATATAATCAGTTTTGCAAAAATCTCTTTAGGGTTTTGGAAAGTAAAAATGGTTTTGGGAAGTTAAAATGGTTTTGGAAAATCAAAATGCAAACTAAAGAAGTACGTTCATATAATACTAATGACATGATTTATGCTCTTGCTACAGCATGGGGAAAAAGTGCAATTGCTGTTGTGCGTGTTAGTGGGCAAGGTTGTATAAAGGCTCTTTCTCAATCGTTCTCTTTCCCAAAGAAATTGCAAAACGCTAACTCTAATACAGTAGTTTATGGACATTTGATTGATACTAAAAAAGGTCTTAATGTTGATGATGTAGTTGTAACTGTTTATAGAGATGGCCATGGTTATACAGGAGAAGAAGCTCTTGAAATTTCTTGTCATGGAGGGCTTCAAGTTGTCAAAGCTGTTTTAGAATTAATGCCAACTTTGGGATTTAGACAGGCTGTAGCTGGCGAGTTTACTTTGCGTGCATATCTTCATGGAAAGATGGATTTAACGCAGGCCGAGGCTGTTAAAGAATTGATTGACAGTAGAGGTCGCACGGGCCAAACAATGGCTCTTAACCGGCTTAATGGTTCACTTTTTAATGCAATAGAGCATATTAAAGACATTCTTCTTGGTATCATGAGTACGATTGAAGTTCAATTAGATTACTCAGAAGACGAGATTGGAGAAGACCTCTCTTTTCCTTTTGAGAAACTTCAGAAAGCCATAGATGACGTTAAAAAGATTAAGGGCACTTTTGCTACAGGAAAGCTGTATTCTCAAGGCGCAAAAGTTGTTTTAGCGGGTCCTTCCAACGCCGGAAAAAGTTCGTTGTTTAATTATTTTCTCAAAGAAGAACGCTCAATTGTAAGTTCTGTTAAAGGCACTACTCGTGATTTTATTGAAGCTGACTGTTCTTTAAATGGCATTCCAATTAAGTTGTACGATACAGCTGGCTTTAGAGAACTTGATTATATTGGCATTGGCTCAGAAATAGAGCATGACAGCGCAAATGAAAGCCAAAATGATATTGAGGCTGAGGGAATGAGACGCTCAATGAGCCTTTTAGATAAGGCCGATATCATTGTATACATGATTGATGCACCAAATTTTGATACTGCTAGGGCCACAAAAATATTAGACGACATGCGGTGCATTATTGTTGAAAGCAAAATAGATTTGTGCAAAGAAAGCCAAGAGGTTTTTTTAAGTGAAAGACAAGATGAGAAGTATAAGAGCATTGGCCTTTCTGTTGTAACGGGAGAGGGTTTTGATGTTTTATGCAGTGAGATTACAAGACGTCTTACAAGTGATGTTGAAAGCTGTGGTGATGCATCTCTTGTGATTGAAAGTGAAAGACAGTGTGAAAATTTGGCACGATGTTATGAGTCTCTTAGTGCTGCGTATCTTGCTGCAAGAAACGAACTCCCTTTGGACATTGTTTCAATGGATATTCAAGATGCATTAGAATCTCTTGGAGAAATTACTGGAGAAGTTACGACTGATGACATTTTAGACCGCATTTTTGGTTCATTTTGTGTTGGTAAGTGACATCTTTCAAATGAAAGCATTACTATGTTGTATATTGGGATAAAATATGGATTATGATGTAATAGTAATTGGTGGTGGCCATGCTGGAATTGAGGCATGTCTTGCTGCTTCTAGAATTGGTTTTAAGACACTTCTTGTAACTCAAAGCCTTGATTCAATAGGCCGTCTTTCATGCAATCCTGCAATAGGAGGTCTTGCAAAAGGTAATCTTGTACGTGAGACTGATGCCCTTGGTGGCCAAATGGGACTGTTGATTGACAGTACTATGATACAATTTAGAATTCTTAATAGAAGAAGAGGTCCTGCAGTTCAGGCTCCTCGTGCGCAAGCTGACAAGTTTTCATATTCTAGACTTGCAAAAGAGACTTTGGAAAATGAGCCAAATCTTGATATTTTCATGGATACTGTTGTTGATATTCTTACAACAAGTGAAAATCCAGTAAAAAAGACTTTTAATGATGAGAATGCACAGTCTTATACTTATGGAGTTTTAACTCAAAGAGGAATAGAAATCACATCAAAAGCTGTAGTTCTTACAACTGGAACTTTCATGAACGGCCGTATATTTATAGGTGAATATGACCATAGCGCAGGGCGTCTTGGAGAAGAGGCTGCCATTGGCCTTGGTGATGCACTTAGAGAGAAAGGTTTTAATGTTGGGCGTCTTAAAACAGGGACTCCCGCAAGAATTAAATCTTCTAGCTTGCATTACGATGAAATGGAAAGACAAGATGGTGATTTGGAAGTTATACCGTTTAGTTTTATGCATGGAAGTATCCAAAGGCCTTCTATACCTTGCTGGATAACGTATACAAATGAGAGAACTCACGATGTTATTAGAGCTAACATACACAGGTCTCCACTTTATGGTGGTAAAATAGTAGGTAAAGGGCCAAGATATTGCCCATCTATAGAAGACAAAGTTGTGAGATTTCCAGAACGTGAACGTCATCAAATATTTGTAGAACCGGAAGGAATTGGCACGCAAGAAATGTACTTAAACGGGCTTTCTACATCGTTGCCAGAAGACGTACAACATGACATTATTCATTCAATTGCCGGTCTTGAAGATGCTGTGATTATGCGCCCGGCTTATGCTGTTGAATATGATTATCTTGATCCTCAGCAATTAAAACTTTCTCTTGAATCAAAAATAATCAGTGGTCTTTTTGTTGCAGGTCAAACCAATGGTACAAGCGGTTATGAAGAAGCTGCATGCCAAGGGCTTATGGCTGGAATAAACGCTTGTCAAAAAATAAAAGGTGAAAAGCCTCTTATTTTAGACAGAACAGAAGCTTATATTGGTGTTTTAATTGATGATTTAGTGACAAAAGGCACAAAAGAGCCATATAGAATGTTTACAAGTCGTGCAGAATACCGTCTTAACTTACGCCATGATACAGCTGATGAGCGCTTGACAAAAAAAGGTTATGAAGTAGGGCTTGCTACAAGTGAAAGATTAGAAAAACTTGAAAGAAAAATTTCTCAAATAGAGAGTCTTCAAGATTTGATAAGTCATAGAGGATATTTGAATGTAAATGCACTAGAGAGTCTAAAGCGCCCAGAAGTTACAATGGACGATTTGCAAGTTTCAATTCCTGAGATTGGTGAATATTCAAAAAGTGTGAGACTTCAGCTTGAGCTTAAAGTTAAGTATGATGGATACATTAAAAGGCAAGATAAGCAGGTTGACCGTTTTGCAAAAATGGAAGGGATAAAAATTCCAGAAGATTTTGATTATGACAAAATTGAGGGAATATCGGCTGAATCTAAAGAAAAATTCAAACTTATTAGGCCATCTTCTGTGGGTCAGGCCTCAAGGATATCGGGTGTTAGAGTCAGTGATATAACAGTCCTTCTTGTGTATTTGAAAAAATAGTTTTGGAGATTTTATGAAAGAACAACTTAAAGAAGTTTTAGATAAAGCTCTAGATGAAATTTTTTCAAATCTAGAATTTGAGGTCCCTCTCCAAGGTTCCCAAGATGTTGATTTTGCGGACATAAATTCTAAAAAGATAATTTCTAAAAATCTGGAAATCTTGTATGACGAGATTTTACTTTTCAATCCTACATATGGGCTTGTAAATGCATCTGATGAAGAACTATTGACTCGTCATATTCTTGATTGCTTAGCGCCACTTCCAAAAATGAGAAGTGAAATTTTAGAGCTCTTTAGTTCAAATAATGTAAAGTGCGCAGACCTTGGTTCTGGAGCCGGATTTCCGGGTTTAGTTATTGCAAGTGTTTTTCCCAAATTGAATATTCATCTTGTAGAAAGAATGGGAAGAAGAGCCGGATTTTTAAGAAATACCATTGCAAGAATGGGTGTTTCTCAAAATGTTGAAGTTCTTCAACAAGACCTTTCAGAGGTCCAAAATAGCTATAATATGATAACTTTTAGGGCTTTTAGACAGTTTAAGGACATTGTTTATGATTTGAACAAAATACTTGAGCCAGGTGGAGTAATTTTTGCATACAAAAGCAGTGATGAGAATATCCAAGAAGAATTATCATGTTTGGAACATTCTTTGCCCGGGGTTTTTACTTCTAAGACATTCTCGTACAAAGTTCCATTTTGCAACTCTAAAAGACAACTTTTAATACTTAAAAAACTGTCATTTGATGACATTGATGCCTTAACGTGATATTATAATTTGTATGGGCAAAAAGAACTCTAAAAAGAAAAATATTTTTTGGATTCTTCTCGTGGTTCTTGTGGTTTTAGCATCTTTGATTGTGTGCGCTTTTCCATATCTACCACTTAAAGAGGGGACATTGCTTTTTGCTGTTTTAGAGAGATTACATGCGCTGTGTGTAAAGTATGTTGGTTTTTTTGCTAATGACAAGTTAAGTTCATACAACTTAGTACCTTTAGCTGTGTTTTGCATACTTGTGTTGGTTTCAACCATTTGCGGTGCAGGATTTGTTTCATTTGTTCTTAAGTGCATTGCTTTTTATTCGCTTTACTTGCTTTTTGTGTATGCACAAAGTATTGGTCTTAATGACAGTTGTTTTGAAGTAACAAAGTACTTGCCACCATATTATCAATATCTTGCTTTTGGACTTCTTACTGCCTCTTGTGTTCTTCTTATCTTTGGGTGGATTTCAAATAAAAGAAAGCACAAAGCACAAGGTGCATCTAATGAAAAAAATGATACAAACTCTTCAATTCTTACAAGTGAAACAAAAGATGGCTCTCAAGTATCAAGTACAAATGAAGAATTAGATGAAAATTCAAAAATAGACTCTTTAGAAGAACCTCAAAAGATACGTAATTCTTATTGCAATGACCCTGATGGTTCTAGAAAAGCACTTAAGAGTTTGAACAATATTGTTGTTCCTTCTTTTGATAGTTTTCCTAATTATTCAATAGGTTCTACTGTGTCATCTATAGACCGCACAATTTATGATGTTACAGAAAAGGAAGCCAAGATTAAGAGAGAGCAGCAAGAACGTAAAAGAGTAGAAGCAGAACATCAAAAAGCTTTGGAAGAAGAACGTCTTAGAATAAAAGCTCTTGCAGAAGAGAAGGCTAGAAAAGAAGAAGAGGAAAATAGACGCAAACTTGAGGCTATGTTTAAGCCAAGGACTCTAATGAAAAGACTTTCAGATGAGGCACAAACATATCAAGATTTTCCTACTTATTCGCAAAGTGCGACAAAGGGGGACTTTGGCATATCTAATGGACCATTGTCCAACAATATGGCTAATAACATTAATATGCCTAATGGTATGTCAAATGATACGTTAAATGGCTCTTCTAGTGTCTCCCAAGTTCAAAATTATCAAACACAAAATCCTCAAGCACAAAGTTATCGGTCTATAAATAATGGAGTGCAACAGTCTCAAACTCGGCAGGCTCAATTCCAACCACAGTATCAAAACCAGGCTCAAAACCAATATCCTGCATACGAGATATCTTCAATTCAGGACCAAGTGCCACCATCTCAAATGCAAGTGCAACAAGTTGCATTTTCAGAGATACCGCCATCACAAATGCAAAATCCTTTCTCATATCAGGAAAGACAACAATAC
>CAVDLI010000087.1:0-5921 GCA_963609725.1 bacterium
ATAAGGAGGGTTGCCAATAACAATATCAAAGCCTTCTTTCTCACCAAACATCCATTCCATATCAAAGAAAGGGCTTGCAGTATTTTGGTCATACGGGTTCCAACTGACAAGTAACTTTGCATCATCAGGATCTGAGTGTTTTTCCTTGACAAGAAGATCAATCAGTTTTTCTCGTAGGAGTTGATCTTGTTTTCTATACTCTTTTTTATCATTAGATGTTTTTGCATCAAAATGTTTGCTTCTAACTTCCTGCAGTTCTTTCTTGGTATTTTCTATCTCGGGATTTTCAAATAATGAAGAAAAATTGTAATGCTTGTCAATTTTTCTTCCAACTAGTGAGTTTGCAGCGACAAATTTTGTTTCCAAGTTAGGAAGAGGTTCAATTCCGTAATTATCATTGGCATTTGTATTTGGCTGTTGTTCACATATGAGAGAAATGAAAAACCTCAATTTTGAAATTTGTACTGCTATTGGTTGTATATCAATACCATAAATACAATTTTTAATTAGATGTAACTTGCGTTTGTATAAATTATTATCGTCAATGAGTTTGTTTTCTATTTGGATTATTCTTTGTAAACACCCCATGGGAAATGCTCCAGAGCCACAAGCAGGATCAAGTATTTTTATTCGTTCCAGAGTAGAAACTATGGATTCTTTTTTGGCTTCATTAAAAGAAGGCATCTCGTCAGAGAATAATACAAATACTTCATTCTCTGTAATTCCTTCTATGTTTTTCATTAAATAATGCTTTAATGCCTCATCAACCATAAAATTAACAATTTCTCTTGGAGTGTAGAAAGAACCAGAATCCTTTCTTGCTGTTTCTCTTGTTTCTGGGTTGTAAGTACCCAAAAGATTTTCAAATACTTTTCCTAAAAGTTCTGGATCAAGTGCTACTTCCACTTCAGAGGGTGTATTTTCTTCTACTGTGAAGTTATATCTATTTAGAAGAGAGATTATCCCTTCGTGTTCATCATTGTTTGTTCCCCAAAAAAGAATATTAGGGACAAAGGCTCTTCTTGTCTGTTCTCTGCTAAAACCGTCAATGTAGGTTTGTTCATTATGACCATCTGCCCTTGTATCAAGTTTGTCTAAACATTCAAATAAACCTCCGTTAAGGAAAGGAACTGGTTTAAATAGTTCTAAAATCCTATCATTGCTAACCTTAAAGAAAGATTTATCTTTATCATTCCTAAAAAACGAATTAATTCCATAGTGTTCTGCTCTTTTGTAAGCAATTGTCTCTGCAAAAGCTCTTTCATTAATAGCTCGGTTTAGTGTCGCAAAAAATAGATTTTGAATTATTGCATTATAGTAGTTGCTAGATCTGTCACTTTGAGAATTAAAGTTCACTAAAATATTGTTTATTGATTGCTCATCAAAAATCCAATCAGGTATCAATCCTTTTTGCTTTATGAACCATACAAACATTAATCTAGTAATAAGTCTAATAATATTAAGTTCATTGTCTTTATTGTTAAGCGCAACATTTGAACCTTTGCCTTCTGGGAATTTAGAGAGGGATATAGCCCATTCATACCAATCAAAAAGTTCTTTATAAAATTTCTCTGTAACAACGTCTATTGCAAATCTGCTTTTTAAATCTTCAAGGTTCTTCACTTGTCCTTTATTAAAAAGCATTGAATAAGGCGTATGTTTTTTACAACCTTCTCCCAACATAAAAGAAAAACGCTTTGGATTTGAGTAGGTTCTTACTAATTTACCTGATTCTGTTTTCTCTACATCAGTCGTTAATAAAGACAATCTCCACTGGCTGGTGTCTGGATTATGAAAAACAACAAGAGCATTTGAAAAAGCTGATGTGTTATTCATGTAACCAGCAACTTCCTTTGTTAGACTAACTCGCGGATCTGTCGTATAAGAGTGCTGAAACTCATATACTTCAAGATCAAGTTCTTCACATTCACCAAGATTAAAAGACCTTCCATCTCCATCAACCTTAGAAAATTCATAGAAAATAGATTCTTTCTTTGGCTCAAAAGAATCTGGAAGAAAATCGCGTAGGAACTTTACAAATGTGTTGTGATTATATTTTTCATCTATAGCAAATTGATACATAATTCACCCCTTCTTAAATCATTTCTTCTGAGAGAAGAACCAATTCTGGCTCATTTCCAATTTTAGCAATTTTATCCAGCACGGATTGGATAAATTCCTCGGATATTATTTCTCTAAGTTCATTTATTGCCATATTACTGATAGGATTGATTCTCTTAATTCTCTTCAAATTGAACAAAGAAACACAATCAAGGTTCACTGTCTTTATTACAGAATCAAGATAATCTTTATCAATTTGAGTCATTGGTTGTTTTTTTAGTACAATAAGAACTTTGTTAGCATCTTGCATGCTTTTTGTTTTTTTTGCACTAGCTTTGACAAGTCCACTTGCCTCTTTGGCCCTCTGATACTTCAGATAGAATTCATCTGTTACCTTAAACCCTTCTTCCTCTGGCTTTGCTTTAAAGAGCGCCAATGCCTGTTGAGGAGGTAAAACATCTGTGTTTGCATCATCTGAAGAGAACCTAAAGGAATCGCCTTTTCTTGTAAACAAGAGAACCCCATTATCATGAAGAGGCGTAAAGAACTCATGGCCTATCACATTAGAAAGCGTCATATCCACATCCTTGCGAGCAACTCTGCTTCGTTGTGGTAGGTTTTCAGCTTCTTTAATTACTTCTGGGTATTTGTCCCTTATTTCTTCAAGTTCATTCCGATATTCAATATCCCAAGACACAGTATCTTCTGCTGCAAGTGCATCATCGAACTGTTTTGAAAAATATCCATTGATCTCTTCATCATCTGTAAGAATTTGAGTATCAGAACCAAGAACCGCTTGAATTAATTTAATCTTAAATGTGCTAATCTCTGATTTATGGCTTACAGCCTCGCCTGTAGCTGTGGGAAAGAAGTTGTAAATGAAAAGTTCATCAAAAACCTTTTTGTTCATTCTGTTAATACGGCCAACACGCTGAATAACTCTAGTAGGATTATATGGAATATCATAATTATAGATTGTTCCGGCTCTATGTAGGCTAATTCCTTCAGAAATTGCATCTGTACCAACAAGGACATCATAATAATTTTTCTTTTCATAGGCATAACCTGCATCAAAGTTTGCTCTTATAGTTTCTCTGCGTCCATTACTAGCATTCTTTCCAGAATAAGAACAAACTCTAAGTCCTTGTTTCTCCAATTCACCACACAAATACTCCGCAGTATCAGCAAATTCAGTAAAAACAATTATCTTTCGCTTTGGGTCCTTTTCTAGAGATTCTTTTATTTTACTTGAAATAGCTTCCAATTTTGGATCTGTTTTTACAGCTTGCCATTTTTTCAGATACTTTTTAAAAAGTTCTATGTCATCGTTTAAATCCAATAAGAAAGCACTTGTAAGATCATTGGCATCAATAAACTTCAATCCCTTTTTTATTTCCTCTGAGAATGCCATATCTAAATATTCTTCATAACCAAAAAGAGAGCCATCAAAATCATCGTCCAAATCTTCAAGTTTTGTTTTATCAAAAAGTTTTCCCTTTTTATCTAGAGGAATAATCTTGTATTCACAATAGATTTTTTTCAGCCTTTTCATTGACTCCAAGATGTTGGTCAAACTTTGAATAAAAGCTTCTTTTGAACTTTCAAAACGGCAAACAAGAAGCTGTTTCATAAATTTTGCAACGTTTTTCTGTCCAAATTGGAAGTTTTCCATATCAAACATCTTTGCATATTTCTTAATAACTTCTTCATTGTCCTTTAGATACGTCAATGGCTGATAACGAGCTCCTGTAAAACCTTTAACTGTACCGTTTGCAGGATCCGGATCCAACATTTCAAGAGTTTCTACATATAGTTTTGAAAGTTTTCCTAATTCATAATCCTGAGATACAGGAGAATTGACCTTTGCAAATTCAATTCCTCTCTCTTTTAAGTCTTTTCTGTATCCATTGTGCTTCATTAGGTCTATACGAGTCCTACGAATAACAACAGGATCAAGAATATCCCTAATATTTCTAGCAATTTCTGTAGCTTGTGTTTCAAACTCATCTTCAGATAAAGTGCCATCTCTTTGATTTTTCTTTAGCTCTTTATACTTTGCCATCAAGAAAGCCATTTGCTTAGACAAATCGTTTACAGTTTGAATAGTAGAGTTGGAAGGAATTTGGAACAACTTAATCATTGAGAAGATATCAGATGGGCTATTGTTAAAAGGCGTTGCAGAAAGAAGCAAGACTTTGTTTCCCGCACATAACTCATGCAAACTTGCATAATCCTGAGTATCTTCGTTTCTGTACCTATGAGCCTCGTCTATGATAACAAGAAGATTCTTTGCTGTTTTATAATCATGTGCAGCTTTTTCAATCTTACCTGGAGTATAAATTGCACAACCTTTTAGATAAAAACTTTGAGCATAAGTTTCCCATTCAGATTTTAAGTGAGGAGGACATATAATTATTGTTCTCTGTATATCTCCAAGACGTTCCAAATTAGCTGTAATTGAAGAGGCTATAATACTTTTACCTAAACCTACAACATCTGCAATTATACAACCCGAGTGTTTTCTAACTTTGGCAACACCATCTCTTATTGCATCAATTTGGTATGAAACATTAAAAAATTCTGTAAGACTATCTTTTGAAAGCTCATTTGGTGTCCATATTCTTTCGTCATTAGCTTTGAAGTATTCTAGTAACACCTTTACATACATTATGTATGGCCGAGGAATAGAATCAAGCCAAGTTTTGCTTATTACTTTTTCAATGAACTCTTCTTTATTGTTTGAATCAACCAAAACAACAGAAGAATCCCACAATTCTTCAAATATGGCCTTTGCTTCTTGGAAATCATTATCATCTTGTAGGTAAACATTTATTTCGTTTCTTGCCTTCAATCCCTGAATGGAAAAATTGCTAGATCCAACAATCACTTTACCTGTCTCGCTATTACTAATTGGATCTAAAGAAACAGATGAGAACAGATACATCTTTGCATGATTGGGTTCATAGGTCTTTCTTACTTCCAAAGTACCATTAAATAATTTTTCCTTAAAAACACGAAACGCTTCTTGCGTTTCCTGAGTATCAATGGAATCTGTTTTACAAATAACGTCAACTACTTGGTTAAACCATTTATTCTTCATTGACAATTTTGATTCAGGAGTAACATTATCACCAAAATATGTAGAGAACTCGCGCATTCTATTTGCCACATCAACATCGGCATCCATACCAACTAGAATTCGTAAAGGTAAATCTCCAATTTCTTTGTAAATTTGTTCAAATCCGGAAAAATAGAAAAAACCTACAAGAAAAGCTAGCTCTTTAGAATTATTTATTAAACTCTTAACAGTATTCGTTAGAGAGTGTCCGTCATTCGTTATAAATCTTGAGGCCATTTTAAGCTCCGTGTTTTCGTGGTCTTCCTGTAGGTTTATGCCCTACTGTAGCTTTTATCAATTCAATTTCTTTTTGTCCCAAAACATATTGGTTTCCTACTCGAGGTAGACACAAGTCTTTGCATACCATGAGAATTCGTGCTGTAGAATATCCTAATTGTTGTGCAACTTCTTTAGATGAAAACTGTTTCTCCATAATGTTTAAAGTATATCATATTTTCCATGAGTTAAATTAAAATATTTATTTCTTTTCAAATGTTTTTTTGTGTGAGCCAATTGAGAAAGTAAATATTTTTGTTGGAGTGTTTGTAATTAAGATATTGTTTTCCTTTAGTTTATTTTATGCATTATATCCAGCATTTGCTTTGGTGTGACAACAAAGGTTTTTACTGGAAAGTGTTTAATGTTTCCAATTACGAGGTAGGAATTATCAAACTTCTGTTGGCCTTCTCAACAAGGCAGAAACTAGTACGTTTGTGTCTATTACTGCGTAATAAAGCATTAT
>CAVDLI010000088.1:0-5897 GCA_963609725.1 bacterium
GACTTCCCTCCTAATGAGTATGAAACCAACATTAAAAGGAGAAGAGCCTTATCCGGGTGTAGATAATTTTGTTCGGTAAAAGCTATTTCTTAGGGATTTTTAAAACTTCTGGAGTAATGCTAAATGACTCGGCAACAGTAGCTTCTACGTCGCTGATCCATTTACCACTTGCGAACTTTGCTCTCAGCGTGAGCAGATATTGAGCAGATTCGATGTTCCATCTCATTCCTGCAAGTTTCAGCCTTTTCTGAACAACGACTTTGTTTCCGCTTTCAATAGCACCACTTCCTATAAAATATCCTTTTTCCTTATAAGCAGGGTAATCTATTCTATCAAAGTTTGATTTTATATATGAATAAAGATTGAAGCCTGAGACAGCTTTGTCCTCGACATCATTTTCAAGGACTTCCTCCCATCTGCCTTCCTCAAGCTTCTCACAGATAGGCTTAGCCCAGAGATTGGCTTTGATGCTATCTTCTGGAAAGAGGCTTTTTGCATATGTATGAACATTCTCGAAGAGATGGAATAGATCAAGAATCATTATTGCCCCAGGAAACAGCTCTGCTGCGAGATTTCTTATCCAAGATGCCCCATCGCTTAGGATGACAACCTCCCTTTCTGGATCATAATTGTTCTCAAGAGCAAGCGCAAATAGATGCCATTTGAATTCATTTACAGAGCCCAGATATGAGACATAATCACATTTCTCTATTCTATGCACTCTTTCTCCTGTTCTGCTGTTTATATGATAGTGGATGTTATCGGAAGTGAATACGCATCCGAGCTTGTTCTCCTTCCATGATGAACCATTATCCTCGACTCTTGTATTGAGTGCAGAGCCATCCATTTCTATATATAGTATACTCTTTGCTTCATTCTTGCGGTACTTCGGAGTTTCTATGCCTTTATCTAGGATGAGTCGTGCCTTCTCTGCCTTCTCATTGTCTTTTTCAAATACAAGCTTTCCTATATAGTTGGTGACTAGACGCATTGTGTCATCATTAACGGATAGCCCCAGAGTTGCACGTATCATATCCTCTGCTGCCTGATATGATCCCTGATTCTGGCACCAGAATGCCATCTGCAGCATAAGGTTAGGAGAAATCTTGAATGGAAGCTTATCTATCCCGAGATATATATCCAGAGGAGCAACGCTCTTGCTGCCATATTTATCGTATAAGAGCTTCTTGCTGTTCTCTCCGACTGGAATAAGAACCTGTCTGTATAGCTCAATCTCTCCCTGGAGCGTAAGAATCTTTCTCTTTGCGCGTCTATCTGCTTTTAGAGTTATTCCTTGTTTCTTAAATTCGTTTTTTTTTGCTTTACCAGAGCTTTTTCATCAACAGAAGAAGCAAGATCTTTGATTATATCAGAATACATAACTTCGGTAGAATTACTAAGGTTACACCATTCTTTCTCGATTTCCGACAAAGTCATAAAAGCATTTGGATCAGACATTCCTTTCTTTATTCTTTCGCGGAATATTCTTATTTTCTGCTCTAAATCCTCTATTCTATGTTCAAATAGTTCTTCTTCTGTAAATTTATCTTCCATGTCTAAAGGATAACATAAAGTGCTTATCTAATCAATAAAAGTACCGAAGAAAATTATCTACACCCGCCTTATCCGCATCCGTAATGTTTTGCTTTGTCTGTGTTTGTTTAATAATTGAATCGTTTTCTGAAGATAACCCTGGTATATAGTCAACATAAATAGTTTTTTGTTTGTTTTTGTTTTGTTCGTTTTGTTCGTCTTCTAATGCAAGTAATTCTGGATATTGCAAGAAAGGCCTATCTCCATAGAGGAAAAAGCAATCTCTGTGTGCTTCTAAATACTCAAGGCAACTTCTTGCTATGCCAACAACTTCTTTCTTAACTAATTCATCTTCTGTCTCAATATTACAAGCTCTTTGAGCAATAAGAAACAGCAACTTGTAAACGGCCATCTTTTGAATAGGATTTCCCGCAACTCCTACATAAGAATGGTTACGAAAGATGTTTTTTAGACTAACTTTCCCAACTCCTTCAATGGGAATCCATGGTTCATCAAGAAGATTGAATCTGCTTTCCATTAACTCTTCTCCTCATCCTTATAATATCCTAGTTTGTGAGAATAATGGAAAATTTTTTTCTCGTTTAGAACAATACCATCTAATTCACCTTGTTCATTAATTGTCATTATCCGGATTCTCTCATTAGGATTGTCTGAAATATAAATGAAAGGTGTAAGTGGTTTTACATAATCGTTAGATTGGGCTTTAATTACTTTCTTTATGCTAACCTTTACTATATTTTTAAGTATTTTCCTTGCTATGAAATTCTTGTTGTGTTTATCAAGATTATACTCATGATTGTCCATAAATTTAATTCTATTATTTATAATGTCATACTCCTTAAGAATAAGAACACTAATTGTTGGAATGTCTGATACCCTTGTTTTGGCAAAATCATCAAATTCTGTATTCTCAATATTAGATGATGCAAAGTCTGCTCGTTTTTCTAGTTCCGTTTTTTTTGCTTTCAATTCGTAAAGAAGACTTGAAATCTCGTTATTTTCAGGGGCTTCATCAGAATAAACAGAATTAATTAAAGTCTTGATATCTTGTGGAATAATAACCGTTCCTACATGTTCAATTATTTTTAATGTTCTGAATAAGACATAAGGAGAATAAACATATCCGCTGTCTTCAAATGCTCCCCTGGGATTTTTTGTAGAATCTTCAAGTTTGGGACAAACAACATAGCAAATTGGCTCGTCAGTTTTTCTATACTGGTTAAGACAAGGATGCCTCCATAGTCTTCCTATACGTTGAAGTAGCATGTCAATAGGTGCAATTTTTGTAAATAGCACATCTGCATCAATATCTAGTGATTGTTCAAGGACCTGTGTTCCAACAAGAATAGAACCGCACTTTCTGTATTTGTTATCTTTTCCAAAATATGTTAGCCATTTGTCCTCATTTTTTTGTCTATCTTCTTCTGTGTACAAAGAATGCAATAATCCAACATTTTCAGTATTATCTACACGAGCAACAAAAATACGATATGCTTTCTGTGCTTCTTCTACTGTATTTTCTATCCATAAAACATTTTGTCCCTCATAGTAAGCATCAATAGCTTTTTCAATAGCACTATTGTAATCTGTTTTTCTGATTAAAATCCTTTTATTTGAATTAATCGTAATTTCCTTGGAAACATATTCTCTATTAACAAGTCCTGACGCTAATGGATAAGAAGAAGACTGCAAATTTGTTCCCAATATTTGATTCTTAACCAGATCCTGTAATGTAGCACTTAAAACTAACACTGTTCCTTTTAGTGCAACAACATGTTCTATCAATTTCCGCACAAGAGAACCAGTATAAACATCGTAACTATGAAGCTCATCAATTATCATAGTTTTTCCGGCAAGTCCAAAAGAACGCAATGCCGAATGTTTGACATTTATTATAGACATTAATGCTTGATCTATTGTTCCAACCCCAAATGGATAAAGAATAGAACGTTTTGTAGAATCAAACCAATCTCCTCCAACAGAACAATCTTCTCCCATTTTACAATCATAAAGATTTGAATTTTGAAATATTAATTTTGTTTTCTTGTGTTCTTGCAATATTTTATCAAGAAAAGCTTCAACTCTTTTGTGAATTGATACAGAAGTCAACTTCGTGGGTAAAGCAAAATAAAAACCTGTTGATTCTCCTTTCTCCAATAATTTATAGGCTACATATAATGCAGCTTCTGTTTTTCCTTGTCCCATCTCAACCTCTAGAATATAAACTCCGGGTTTGCTGGCCAATTCATAGAATGTTCTCTGAGAATTATTGGGGGGAAATCCAAAAATGGATTCAAAAGATAGGCCTTTTACAACCTTTGGAATTTCAAATCCTGCTTCTTGTACGGCTCTATATGCCAGTTCATCATAGTTAGATTCTTTAAGTTCAGAAAGACTTCGTGCAGAACTAATCCAATCTGAAACTACAGTTAATCCAGTTAAAAAGGCTTGTTCATCATAATTAATCAAAGATTGATTAGGAATCTTGCTATTTAAGCTGTTCTCAATTACTTTTTGAAGTTCTTTCCTTCCCTTGTTATATTGAACACCTCCAAACACCTCATCATTGGTCATACCTGTTTTATGGGGTTTAAAACCATGATGGTTGGCTACAATCTGAGCAACTTTGTAATTGCTTAATTCATCATTAATATAAGCTTGTCCAACTAAAGGATGTTTTAAATCACTAGAAGATGTATCAAAATTAGGTTCTATCAGGAAGTCTGGAATAAGATCTTTATTTGTTATTTTACTATAAATAATCCACTGAAACGCAATAGAGATTTTACCAATATCGTGCAAAGCAACGATCGAATCATAACCATCAAGGAATAAACCTTCTTTTACTAAATAAGGAAAAACTTTTGATAAATAACGAGAAACATAGCCAGATAAAAGGCAATGTTGTTCTACAGACATCCCTGGAAAAACAATATTATTTTCTGTTTCTGTTTTTGCTAAACATTTGTTCAAATCAATCTCAATCATACTTTGAGCTAAAGTATCTTTCTTTGTGTTTCTAAGCATTAATCACCCTTTGTTTTTGTTAAGATGTATATATTTTGTCTTCAAGGAATTATGAAAGCTTTCAAGACAACTGTACTGCGTTAGGATTTCTTCATAAAGTTTTATGAAGCATTGCTGTGTTATTTGGCAGTCTACTAGAGCTCTATGAGCACCCTCATAGCAGATGTTATAATATTCTGAAAGGTCTGCTAGTCTGTGATGTGGTAAGTTTTTTAGTATTCTCTTGGAAAGGCGAAGAGTATCGGTAAAATTGTTACTAAATGGTTTGTTAAGAACTTTAATGCAAGCATCATAGATAAAATTAATATCAAAGCTTACGTTGTGCCCAACAATGTGGTTTTCTCCTACAAACTCAATGAAAGAAGGCAAAATATCATCAATAGGGTTTGCAAAATATAACATTTCATTTGTGATTCCAGTTAGTTGTTCTATAAATGCGCTAATTTTGAATCCTGGATTTACAAGTGAACTGAATTTGTCCACTACTTTGTAATCTTCAATTTTTAGTGAAGAAAGTTCAATTATAGAATCAAAAGAAGGAGAGAGGCCGGTGGTCTCTATATCGATGACAACATAATTTTCTGGAAAATTTAGAGTACTAAGACCCTTATTTGCGCGCGTGTTTCTTTCCCTCATTTATCTTTACCTTTTGTAAACTTGGCAACTATCTTTCAAAGTCAATGATAACATGCTTTTTGTATTAATTCACTTTTATTTGGATAATAACAATTTTTGCGAAAACCTCAAGGAAATTATAATTGTAAGTGTAATTCCTGCTATTAGTTAGAACATGAGTGCCCTAGAATGAGTTTGTCTTCTCTTATTGACAGAAGCCATTTTTAGGCATTGCCCTTCAATCATACAGGTATGACTACCTGTTGAAAGGAATTAAAACTTTCAGAACAACAACGACTGTTCTCAGTTGCAATATCTTTAATAATGCATAAATGAGTAGTTGTTATTTTTTGGATTTTTACATATTTGGAAATTTACGTTGATGTAACGACTGCAGAGACCTCTGTTACTACATATCAAAATAATACGCTAATTGTAATTTGAGCTATTTATGTTTCGTTATCTATTGAAATTCATTTTGTGATGATGCACGTCTGCAGATTTTGCTATCCTAAATGAATGCTTATATTTAAGGCTCCAGTACAAAAGAGGTGTGAAACTAAGAGGAAGAATAAATAACAATAAACAAAAGAAAAAGACGTAACCGATTGGAATATTTTTGCTCAAAGACTTTGTTTGAGAATGTAAATTCATCAAAAAATTTCTTTTTCTTTTGCTTGTAATTAGTTATCTCGTAAATC
>CAVDLI010000089.1:0-5835 GCA_963609725.1 bacterium
GATGGTGTAGCTGAAGGTTTTTCTGAAGGATTGTCGCAAGGTGAAGCTAGAGGTTTGGCTAAAGGCTTATCCCAAGGTAAGGCAGAGGGTTTAGCTCAAGGATTGTCTCAAGGACAAGCAGAAGAAAAACGACGTATTGTCAAAGAGATGTACGAGAGCAATATTTCAGAAGATATTATTGCAAAATGTGCTTCACTTTCTGTTGAGCAAGTTCAGAGTATATTCAAGTCCTAAAAAAGGGGATGGGCTGCCAGGTGGTCAACGACCGGTGGACTGGCAGCCCTTCGGAAAAGAAAAAAAGGTTTTATTGGGGGTTATGCTCTCCTCAGATAACTGAGTTTAGAGTATTCATACGATTGTCTAATCCAACTCTTGAGTTCTGCATCAATATTTGAATTAGAATAAATAGATACGTGGTAGACATAAGACCCATTGGGAACGGGACGAATTGTCTTTTCAATCCTTGGATTTGAAATTCGTTTTCTATTTGTAAAAGCAACTGTAAATAGAGGTGATGGTGAAGTCTCTTCAGATGGAAGAGAAATATAAGCAAAACCAATTGAAGTTCTAAAAGATATTACAGAATCTTGAACAGCAATTTTTGCTTCTGGGCAAAACTCGCTTATATATGTTTTAAGATTTTCAAAAGCTTCATATGCTTTTGAGTTATTCTCAAAAAAAGCCTGTGCTTTATCTTCTCCAGACATTGGTTTTTCCTCCTCTTTTTTTGTTTACATCTTGATTATAGAAGAGCCTTTTAATTTTTGTCAATTCCTTATATAGCAAAAAGTTACAAGATTTTTTGCTTATATATTTCTTATATAATTTCACTAGGAAAAGCACATTAAAATCGGTCTAAAATCGTTTTACTTCTTAAAGATTTCAATGTGTTTTAATACGTGCGTTTTGAGTGCTTTTTCCGTTGTCTTCCCGGCTTTCAATTTTTTGTAAAATTTTTTCTTTTGAAAGTGAAGAATTTGTAGCAAAACTTTTCTTTCCTTTTGGGCTTGGAATATGTATTATTCAAGTGCAAACTTTCAAAAATAAGGAGAAAGCTATGAGTGAAGTAATTCTCAATCCTACAAATTTCAAAGAAGAAGTCATAGAAGCAAAAGGCCCGGTACTTGTTGATTTTTGGGCTCCTTGGTGTGGGCCATGCAGAATGATTGCTCCGCTTATTTCCCAATTAGCAGAAAAATACGAAGGCAAAATCAAAGTTTGTAAAGCAAATGTGGATAAACTAACAGATTTAGCAGCACTCTACGGAATAAGCAGTATTCCCACTATCCTTATATTCAAAGACGGTGATGTAGTTGCCCAAAGAATTGGAAGTGCAAATATTGCTGTCTTAGAAGCCTTTGTTGCAGATAATTTGTAAGCATTGAGAGCCTTATAATTGCAGCAAGTTTAATACTCAAACCTTATGAGGTTTTGCCACAAAAACCTAAATATACTTGCGCCTAAAAAATACCCAATAACCACAACGCAAAACACAAAACTTGACGATAACGAAAACCCGTGGTAGTTTTGTAATTGTAATTTGGAAGCGATTGTGAACACTAATGACACACAAATTATCGCTTATATGTCATTTGACCATGCATCAACCATTTGCATGATAAAAAAAATAATGAAATAGGAAGTGACCTCCATGCGTTTTTTTGACACACATTGCCATATTGGTTTAATTCATGAAGACCAACTAGAACAACTTATAGCTGTACAATATGCAAAACGTGCAGGCGTAGCACACATAGTCTCAATATGTAACAGTCTTACAGACTTTGAAGTAGTTTATAACAACCTAAAAAGTGCAAAGAACGTCTACCATGCTGTAGGAGTATCTCCAACTGAAAGCGGTAACGTACTCCTTAATTGGGAAACAGACATTCAAAAATTCCTCAAACTAGATAGAGTAATAGCTGTAGGTGAAACAGGGCTTGATTATGGTAAGTATAAACAATATCAAGATGTACAAGTTGAACTTTTTCTAAAACACCTTGAAATTGCAAGGCGCGCACACCTTCCTGTAATTATTCATAACAGAGAAGCAGGAGCTCATATTTTAGAAATCTTAAAACACAATATTCCAGAAGAAGGTGCAATTTTCCATTGTTATTCAGAAGACTGGGAATATGCTTTCAAGGCAATGGAACTTCCTGTTTATTTCTCGTTTGCCGGAAATATTACATACAAGAATATCCGCAAACTCACAGACACAGTGAAGAATTTACCAGAAAACAGAATTCTCATAGAAAGTGAAGCTCCTTTCATGGTACCTGCAAAATATACAAAACGTAGAAACAAACCAGAATATTTACCAGAGACAGCAAAAGCTATAGCTGATATAAAAGGCATGCCACTTGAAGAGATGTCTGAAATTCTCTACCAAAACAGCTTAAATGCTTTCCATCTTACGGAGAATTAAGTGCAAAATCTTTTTCACCCTGTCTCTATAGGAAACTTAAAACTAGATGGAAACCTCTTTCTTGCACCAATGGCAGGATATACAGACAAAATTTTCAGAGGTATTTGTCTTTCTCATGGAGCAAATTTAGCATACACAGAAATGGTCAGCAGTGAGGGCATTGCTAGAGGTAGCGAAAAAACTATCATGCTCATGGAAAGAGGAGATTGTGAACGCAATCTTGCTATTCAACTTTTTATGCCAAATGCTAGTACCGCTATGCGCTCAATAGAAGGGGCCTTAGCTTATAACCCGGCACTTATAGACATAAATGCCGGTTGTCCTGTTCCAAAAGTAGTTAAAACAGGAGCAGGAAGTAGTCTTTTGAAAGAACCTTCCACAATAAGAGAAATTGTTAAAACACTTGTCCAAAACACAAATGTTCCAGTTACAGTCAAAATAAGAACAGGATGGGACTTAGAAAGCATAAATTATTTAGAAACGGCACAGGCTTCTTTTGATGGAGGAGCTAGTGCTGTATGCATGCACGCAAGAACACGTAGCCAGTTGTATATGCCTTATGCAAACTGGGAACTATTAGCAGACTTAAAGAAGCATTTTCCAGAAAAAACAATTATTGGTTCTGGAGACCTGTTTTGCGCACAAGATGGAATAAGAATGTTAGAAGAAACAGGCGTAGATGCAATCATGTATGCAAGAGGCGCAATAGGAAACCCTTTTATCTTTGAGAATACAAAAGCACAACTTCAAGGAAAAACTTTACAAGAACCAACAATAGAAGATAAAAAAAATGCAATATTGCAACATCTTAATGGTCTTGTAGAATTTTTAGGAGAAAATGCTGCATGTAGAGAAATGCGAAAACACGTTTGTGCATATCTAAAAGGCATTCCAAACAGTGCCAAAGTGCGCCAAAGTGCAACAGTAGCTCTTACAGTAAAAGAATACGAAAAAGCTCTTGAAGGGCTTTCCAATTGACCTAATTAGACCTAAATAGTAACATTTCGCATAACATTGCACTGGAGATAATGAGGATGAAAGTACTTGTTTTGGGATCAGGAGCAAAAGACCATGCTATTGCATGGTGGTTTTCAAAAAGTAGGCTCATAGAGGGACTTTATGTTGCACCAAGCAACCCAGGAACAGAAGGTTTTGCTATAAACCTTCCAAATGTTGACCCTTCAGATAAAGAACAAGTACTACAAACTTGTAAAGAAAACAATATTGATTTTGTGTTCATAGGTACAGAAAAACCTTTATTTACAGGGGTTATAGACCACTTAAACAAAAACGGAATATCTACATTTGGAGCTCCGGGATATGCTCTAAAACTCGAGGGGGACAGAAAATTTGCACGCGAGTTTGCTAAAAGGCACAACATTCCAGTGCCAGAGTACCATGTATTTGAGAATGATAAAGAAATATCGGCCTTTCTTAATGAGCATGCAGGCAAAACATTTACTATCAAGTCAAACGAGCTGTCCCCGTCTAGAATGATGATTCACTCCAATGAGCCAGAGATTTTGATTTCTTATGCAAAAGAGCTTCTCAAGAAGGGGCCCGTTGTCATGGAAGATAGAATTGTTGGATTGCCTGTGACAGCGTCAATTCTTGTTGATAACGAGGGATATTACGTGTTGCCGTTGTGCTCCGAATATACAAAAAGAGAGCATACAGATAAGGGCATTGGCATTCCTACGGGTGGCATGGGAGCTGTATGTCCTGTTGCAATTGGTCAAGACATGATAAATCTCATTTCAAAGAAGATAATTCATCCTACTTTTAAGGCTCTCAAAGAAGAAAATCTTTATTATAAAGGCATCTTGACTTTCTCAATTGTCCTCTCAGACAAAGGCCCATTTCTTGTAGATTACCACGTTCGTCTTAACGACCCTGCCACGCAAGCAATGGTTCCACTTATGAAAAATGACCTTGTTGAGCTTATGATTGCTATGCAAGAGAATACTTTGAAGAAGATTGAGCCAAGAACAACGGGCCAAAGTTCAGTATGTGTTGTAATTGCTTCTGAGGGATATCCAAACGACACAAAAATAGGCGAGAAACTTGCACCTGTAAATCCAAAAGACCTTGGCAATTACGTAGATGACGGCGTTTTTGTTTTCTTTGGGGCTGTATCCAGAAAGGCCGATGGTAATATTTACACAACAGGTGGCAGAGCCGCAACTTTAGTTGGAGTTGGCAATAACATCATTGAGGCCAATTCAAAAGCATACGGCGCAATAGATGCTGTACAATTTGACGGCTCATGGTACAGAGAGGACATTGGCAATAAGTTCTTTGAAAGCGCTATTGAAAGCGAAAATTAATAAATAGCTTATTGCAAGTCCAATGTATGCAATCTCGCAACGCTGGTAGAACCAATCAGTAGTTGAAACTCTGCCATTATGATAGCCAAGTTCAATTCTTATGTGTCTACCGTTGAAAACCACAAGGGTTTTGATGTCCATTGGCTTAGATAAACCTTGAAACCGATACATTGAAAATGTTTGCTAGTTTTTTGGCCATTGCTTTGGAAATCTCTTTTCTTTCGTGCTCCATATCTGAGACATATTGTTTTTCAACTCCTAACATTTCACCAAGAGCTTTCAAACTTTTCTTGTTTAGCATTACAACATACTTCATAGTTTATGATACACAAAAATTGTGTACTTTATCAATGAAAGATAAACCTTTGTTCTTCTTTGTCATGAAAAACTCTTAGGCTTTGTAATCGTACTATAACTAGGAGCTATTATCAGATTTTGCACAAAATTATTTACAGTCTCTCAATTTATTCCCAACTCTCAAGCAATAGTGTTTCAATGAATACTGTTGTTTCCACTGGTTTTTTCGACGTGGTCTTTTAAGAATGCCTCTAGCACAGAAATGTTGGGATTTGCGAACTTTTAGGATTTCAATATACTTTGAACTTGTTCAACAGAAATTGAAACCCCTTTAGCTATGTCTTTATCTGAAAAGCCAAGAGCTTTAAAGTTTCTGACAATACGCCTTTTTTCGTTGGCTTCGCCTCTAGCTTCTCCCTGAGACAAACCCTCAGCTACACCATCTTTGTATTGTTCTATAAGATTTAGTTCATACTTCATATAACCTTGTCTCCACCCTTCGTCACCATTAATGTCTACAACATAGTCATCTATCATTCTAACAAATTCACTACTACTGTCTTTCCCAGTCCCAATTGTTTTTGTCCCTCCATTTAGATACTTAAAGAAAGCATCCATGTCTTTATTGGAACTACTTTGAGAACTTTTTGTGTTCAAGAATATAATATATCTCTCATCATCAAGAGACAAGGTTTTGTCCTCTGTACAAATAGACTGAAATGAATACTGTCTTAAAGCTCTATTAAATGGGTCAAATGTACATATGAATATTACATAACTTGT
>CAVDLI010000090.1:0-5812 GCA_963609725.1 bacterium
TTGTAAGAACAGGTCCTGCAATTACATCAAAGGTAAAACGAATATTAAATTTCCCACTTTCAAGCGCTTCAAGAAAATTCTTTCCATTAGAAATTTTTTCAGTGTCTACGTTACTATCTTCTGCAGATGAATTTGAATAACCTATATAAAGATATGAAATTCTTGGTCCCACAGAAGCACCAAGACGCACAACTGAAAACAAATCACACGAAAGCCCTGCTGCAAGAATACCAGAAGCAAGAAGATTGGTTTGGTCAACAACAGCTAAGTCTCCAACTGCTGTAAGTCTTACAGGACCAATATTCATACGAGACTCAAGACCAATTGAAAGATTGTCTAAGCTAAATTTTGGTTCTTCTTCATCTCCGCTGTCTTGCTCTTTAGACAAAAATGCTCCGTTTAAGTAACTTATGTTAGCCCCTACACTAAAAGAGAAAACATTTTTTGCCAAAGCACAAGGCGTAGCAAAAAGTAAAATTAGAAGAGTACATATTAAAAAGTGATTTTTGCAAACTCTTCGCATAGACAAGTCAAAACCTCACAATATGAATAATACAATTAAGAACAAAGAATATCAAAGAAAAAGCTGCACGGAAACACCATGCAGCTATACTTCAATTTAAAATTATTACCTTTAGATAATTGAGTATCCAACACTAAGTCCAATAGAAGCTGCTTTCCAGTTATCTTTAATTGAAGAGAAAAGTCCTGCCCAGTCGCCGTTTCCAATAGAAGTACTTGTTGGAAGTGTTCCGTATACACCAATAACGAGGTCTCCAAGAAGAACATCAACACCAGCATAAACATCTAAGTTAGCCTCTTTTAGATCCTTATTCCAACCTTTTGTTTCACCCTTTGCATTATTTCCAAGTCTAAAACTATCTTCTTCTCCAATTGTATAACCATACTCATATCCAAGACCTGCTTTTAAGCGAACAATTACAAGGTCAACTGCAAGGTTTGCAGAAACAATCCCATTGATAATGCCTTTATCATCATTTGGTTGATAATAGCATTTTGCATTTATGTCAAAGAAAAGAACCTTTGCATCAAGGTCTGCACCAAACTTGAAATCTTTAATGCTGACTGCACTAACCCCTCCATCAACTACTTCACCAAGTGTTGCACCCTGATAAGCAGCTGTTGCACCAACAGAAAAATTAAAAACACCACTTCCTGCAAATACACAAGCAGGGATTACAATAGCCAAAACAAGCAAAATAAAACCTTTCTTCATTTTCAAGTCTCCTTAATGAGTATCTTAAGAGGAATAACCCCCTATTGCAAGTGCAAATTTGTATTTCCTCTTGAGTAGACACTTCCCAAACAAAAGTTTTTATAAAAAGTTACACCAGTTTTTGAAAAAACAAACAAAATATTTTTTAGAACTTTGTGCAAAATGAGCTTTGAGGAGATTGGCTTTGGATTTGCAAGGATTTGCAAGATAAAAACCCCATTAAAATTGCAATAAACCAAATTTCAAGGACATAAGAGCATAAGGACATAAGGACATAAGGGGCATAAAGACCCCAAGATTATAATAGATTTTTTTCAAGTTCATCTTGCCATGTACGAACACAAGCATCACTTGGCATACGCCAGTCACCTCGTGGAGACAAAGCAACACTTCCAACTTTTGGACCATCTGGCATACATGAACGCTTAAATTGCTGGGCAAAGAACCTCTTATAGAAAACTTTTAACCATTTAAGAATAACTTCATCACTATATTTTTCAGAAAAAGCATACTTTGCTAATCTATAAACTTTTGACGGAGAACTGCCCCATCTAAGAACATTGTACATGAAAAAATCATGAAGCTCATAAGGGCCAACAAAATCTTCAGTAATTTGACTTCCGGGGATAAGCTCTGGACTAATTGGCGTATCCAAAATAGCCTTGAGCGTATCAGAGAGAACATCATCCTGCAAAGTCCTTGCAACATAATCTACAAGCTCTCTTACAAGAGTCTTTGGAACAGATGCATTTACAGCATACATAGACATGTGATCCCCATTGTAAGTAGCCCACCCAAGAGCAAGCTCTGAAAGGTCACCAGTTCCAATTACAATTGCATTATTCTTATTTGCAATATCCATAAGAACTTGAGTTCTTTCACGCGCCTGAGAATTTTCAAATGTAACATCATACTCATTTGGATTTTGGCCAATATCGGAAAAATGCTGCAATACAGAGGCCGATATATCTATAGTCTTGACTGTACATCCATATCTTTCAGAAAGAACAACAGCATTATTACGAGTCTTAGCTGTAGTACCAAAACACGGCATAGTAATTGCAATAATACCATTATGAGGCAAATTCATCATATCAAATGCACGTGTTGTAACAATTAAAGCTAGCGTAGAATCAAGCCCGCCCGATATCCCAACAACCGCACATTTACACCCTATATGCAACATTCTTTGCTTTAACGCAAGAGCCTGCAATGTTAACACTTCTTCAAATCTCTTATTAGCATCATTTGCATTACTTGGAATAAACGGATGACTGGCAACTTCTCTTGTAAGCGCCGTTTCACCCATCTCAATGTCAAACCCAATATATAAATATTGCTTGTCATTGGTCGTCACATACGTATTACGCATTCGTCTTTCATGCTCAAGACGTTGCAAATCAAGCTCTGTTATAAGAAGCTCATTAGGGCGCATACTATGACTTGCAAGACAAATTCCATTTTCACACACCATGTTATTGCCAACATAGACGAGGTCAGTCGAACTTTCTCCATCACCGGCATCGGCATACACATAACCGCACACCAGTCTTGCACTCTGGCCTTCAACCAAATTAAATCTATAGGCCGATTTCCCTGTAAACTCGTCACTTGCAGATATATTTGCAATAACTGTAGCACCGTTTATTGCATGATTTACACTAGGAGGATTTGGCACCCAAAGGTCTTCGCAGACTTCACAAGCAAGTCTAAAATAAGGGATTTGATTACAAGTGAAAATGAGTTTTCCGCTCATATAAACCTTATCATCTCCAAATTCAACTAACTCCTCATTTGGCAATGCAGGAGTAAACCAACGCTGTTCATAAAACTCTTGATAATTGGGAATATTGATTTTTGGAACAATCCCCAAAACTTTGCCGCCAGATGCAACGATGGCGCAATTGTGAAGTTTCCCCCTAAATTCAACGGGAGCCCCAAAAACTACGACCATGTTTCTTGGAATATTTGAAGCCACTTTTACAGCACATTCTTTTGCTTCTTCAATGAGAGCTTGTTGAAAAAAGAGGTCTCCACAAGTGTAACCTGTGATACAAAGTTCAGGTAAAACTAAAAGATGGACACCCTCTTCATGAGCTTTTTTAACAAGTGAAAGGATTTTTTGTGCATTATAAGCACAATCAGCAACTCTAATAGATGGAGTTGCAGCTGCAACTTTGATAAAACCATGTCTCATGACATCATCTCCCTTTCAATACTCCCATTGCAATATTGTTCAGTTGAAAATATTGCAAACTTGCAAATCTTGCAACTTGCAACTTGCAAAAATCTCTTAACCACAATATTACTATGCAAGACTTGCATTGTTAACCCCAAATGCAAAGAAATACAAACTCAACAAGAGCATTCTTCATAATGTGTGATAATATTATTATTACTTGTTAGTACTTATATGCAAACATGCACACAGGAGAAGTTAGAAATGAGCTTAAAGCCAGGATTATATGAGCAAGTTATCAACAAAGAACTATCAGAAGAACTAGACGCAATTCCACAAGAAAGAAAATCAATTATCCCAATTGATAAAGCAGAAGCTTCAAAAGTGTTATCTCAATATTTGTCCAATGTCATAAAAAAGGCAATGGACAATATTGCAGACAATGGCAAGGATATTAAAGATCAAGTTGAACTTGTAAACCAAATCGTCCACCTTATCCAAAACAACACAAATCAAGCCAATTTTGATGTGCAAGAAGTTGATAAACAAGCCCTGCAACTTCTTGCGCTCTTAAAAGAAAAAGACCCTTTATTAGCATTAGGAAAGAAAGCATCTGATTTAAGCAGACCAGAAACGTCCATCTCTCAAAGTTCACTTTTTACAGGAGCCATTCATGAGCCACAAATGTACACAGAATTAAAAAAAGAAATTGCAAGTTCAGACAAAATATATATGCTAGTTTCTTTTATAAAATGGAGCGGATTACGCCTAATTATTGATGATCTAAGAGAGTTTGCTCAAAACGGTAAAGAACTACGAATAATTACAACCTCATACATGGGAGCAACGGACATAAAAGCTATAGATGAGCTCAGAAAACTGCCAAATACTTACATCAAAGTAAGTTATGATACAAAAAGGACACGTCTTCATGCCAAGACTTATATGTTTTACCGTAATACAGGATTTACAACAGCATATGTTGGATCTTCTAACTTATCAAATGTTGCAATCTCAAGTGGATTGGAATGGAATGTAAAAATAACAAAAAAAGACTTACCAGAAACTATAGATAAAATATGGGCAACTTTTGAAAGTTATTGGAATTCCAAAGAATTTGAATACTATGACGAAGGACAATATGAACGCCTAGCTAGAGCTCTTCATGCTGAAAAATACGCAGAACACAACAATGAGGCCATTTTTACTACTGATGTAAAACCATATTCTTTTCAGCAAGAAATATTGGATAAACTTCAAGCAGAGCGTACTGTACAGGGTTATAACTACAATTTAGTTGTTGCTGCTACAGGAACTGGAAAGACTGTGATATCGGCCTTGGATTATAAAAATTTTTGCAAGAAAAATCCCCACAGTCCATGCAAATTGCTATTTGTCGCGCATAGAGAAGAAATTCTAAAGCAAAGCCTTTACACATTTCGTGCCGTTCTTAAAGACCCCAATTTTGGTGAAATTTTCGTAGGCGGACATAAACCTCAAAGCATAAATAATTTGTTCATCTCAATTCAAACTTTCCAGGCGCAAGATTTTTCTTCCAAGACGGACCCTTCTTTTTATGACTACATAGTAGTAGATGAATTTCATCATGCTGCAGCCCCAAGTTATAAAAAGCTATTAAGTTACTATAAGCCTAAGATTTTATTAGGACTAACGGCAACTCCAGAGCGAATGGACGGAGAAAATATTCTCAAATATTTCAATAACAGAATTGCGGCTGAAATACGTCTGCCAGAAGCAATTGAAAGAAAACTATTATGCCCTTTCCAGTATTTTGGAGTATCAGATTGCATAAGTTTAGAAAATTTGAAATGGGCTCGTGGTGGTTATGAAAAATCTGAGCTTTCAAGAATTTACACACTGAACGAATTAGAAGCAAAAAGGCGAGCAAGTTTGATTATTACTTCTATAAATAAATATGTGACCAATATTGACGATGTAAAAGGCCTTGGATTTTGTGCATCTGTCGAGCATGCTCGCTTTATGGCTTCTTATTTTAATGGACACAACATTCCTTCAATGGCTTTGACAGCCCAGTCGCCATCTGAAGATAGAAATAGAGCAAAAAATGAACTTACCTCTGGCTCTATAAGGTTTATTTTTGTTAAAGACATTTATAACGAAGGCGTTGACATACCAGAAGTTAATACGGTTTTGTTCTTAAGACCAACAGAGTCTTTGACCATATTTTTGCAACAATTAGGAAGGGGCCTTCGACTTGCAGAAGGAAAAGAATGTTTGACTGTTTTGGATTTTATTGGTCAAGCTAATAAAAGGTACCGTTTTGAAGAAAAATTTAATGCTTTACTAGAAAATACAACTAAAGGAATAGCAAAAGAAATAAGAGATGGTTTTGTTTCATTACCAAAAGGGTGCTA
>CAVDLI010000091.1:0-5734 GCA_963609725.1 bacterium
AAGGTGCTACAAGGCTCTCAAGACAAAAGATTGTCAAACTTGTATTGAGCATTTTCACTTTTTTTAAGCCATTTTCTCAGTTCTTCTTCATATTCTTTTAGCTGTGTATCCAAATTGTCTTTATCAATATTATGTACAGCTTTAGAGAGAAGAGCCAAATACAAACATTCTTGGAAAGCTTCTCCTCTATACCAACGAATACCTTCATATTCATTACAACCAATAAGAGTTTGGAATATCTTATTGCATAAAAGTTCTTGGATATCTTTGGGGCTTGTTGACGTAAGAATTGAGCAACGTAAAGCCAAAGGAGCTTCTATTTCTAACAAGCGGTCAAGTTGGAGAGTTTGTGCAATCTCAAAAGTTTCTCCAATGCTTGCACAGCTTGGATTAATGAGAGGAATTTCAAGAAGAGCAGCAGAAACGATAGCACTCAAAGAGTCTTCTAATATGAGATTTGCATATTGGAAAGGTTTGTTACGGCAAATTGCTTCAATACTGTTAATTATTTCTAAGATAGTTTGAAGTTTTACTCTTCTTGGATGAAGACCTAGTTTTTCAAACAAGCCAGAAAGTTCATCCATGTATGTGTAACATGTTCCAAGTGTTTGTAATACTCCTTTTTTGTTTGAACTTGTTGAGGTTCCGTTTAGGATAGTTTTAAGGTCTTTGACAAACTTCTGGTTCTTAATTGATTCAACGGCTTCAAAGAACGGCTGAAGATACAAAATCCTCTTTTCGTGTTCTATATCTTTCATTCCTTGAGAACCCATTTTTTCATAAAGTTTTTGATAAATGCCATCTATATCTTCAATTTCATAGATGTTTGTTATAACCATTGTTTGATAACCGTCTAAAGAGACTCTAAGACCTTCTTCGTATAATTTGACAGATGGCATTATATGGAAAAGACCATCGTTAAAATTTTTGTATATAACATAACGGCGTATGCCTCTTGTAAGTCTTAAACTTTTTGCTAAAGAGACTGTTTCAAGGGTCTTTTCTTCTCCATTTCTAACTAGTTTTGGAGCTGACTGCGTTATTGTGCCATCAACATGTTCATATTGATTATTGTACAAAACAAGAGCCATTTGATTGTCATCTCCATTAACATAACAATAGACAGCTTCTGCAACACTTCCGTCATCATAATGAACATCAAAGAGCTGGAAGTATTTTGATTCAGAAAAAAGTCTTCTCATTTTTAAGAGAGGGAAAATTCTTCTTTTGTGTTCTTCTATAAGCCTTTCATTTGGTTTTTCATCCCAGTATGCACGCTGGTATTCCATTCCATATTTTTCTCTAAAACCTTCAACTTGGCCATGACCAAACATTGGAAGACCTGGCATGGTTACCAGCAGGGTACAGGCTCCAAAGTATTTATCAGAATCTCCAAACTGTGCTATTGCTGTATCTTCGTCTGGATTGTTCATAAAGTTTACGTAACGTTTTAAGATTTCAGGGTCAAAAGCAATAGTTGACTTAATCATTTGCCTATATTTTGCATTGTCTTGGTTTTTTATCATGTGCATAAATGCACTGTTGTAAACTCTATGCATTCCAAGAGTCCTAACAAAATAGCTTTCCATCATCCAAAAAGCTTCTGCTATTAAAAGAGTGTCCGGAAGTTCTTGTGAAATTCTATCTACAACTTCTCTCCAAAACTCTACAGGGATTTTGCGGTTAAATTCTTCGTCAGTCATTTCATAAGGAATTCTTCCTGCAATATCTCCACCACTTCCTGGTTTTGGATACCACAATCTTTGAATGTGTCTTTTTGCAAGTGTCATAGCTGCGTCAAAACGTATTACGGGGAAGTTTCTTGCAACAGCCAAGATTTGCTGAATGACAGCCTCTCTTGCCTCTGGATTAAGAAAATCTATTTGTGCTGTGTCATTCCAGGGCATTGTTGTACCATCATTGCCATGGAAGATATACGAAGTATCTCCTGTTGTTTTATCAATGCGCCTGAATGTTACTGCGGCATCGGTCTTATTGTAATAATGGTCCTCAATGCGTATGTCAATGTTGGGATTGTCTGACAAGTTTGGCCCATTGTAAGTGTAAGACGGGAAAGGGGGGTAAGATTGTTGGATGAAATAAGAACTATGTTCCATTACCCATGTGCTATCTATGCCAGTGTGGTTTGGAACCATGTCGCTTGCAAGTCTAATGCCTCGTTCCCAACATCTTTCTTTTAAGTTAAACAGAGCGCTCCATCCGCCAATTCTTGAAGAAATTTCATAACCTTTCAGCGAGTAGGCTGACGCCTCGGCATCTGGATTTCCGCATAAGATTTTGATTTTTTTTGAGGCAGGACTTCTTTCCCATAAGCCAATGAGCCAAAGGGCTGTAAATCCACTGTCTTTTAATTGGTCAAGTTCTTCATTTGGGATTTGGTCTAAGTGTGATATATCTCTGTTGTATTTTTTTGAAAGTTGGTCTAACCATACTAAAGTGCTTTTAGCAATCATGACGACATTTGGCATCCAGTTCTTATCTGGCGTGAACATTTCAAAATCTGGGTCTTCATTATTAAAAGATGGAATTTCTATTGGGCCAGGTCCCGGTCCTGTTGGGTGTGGTTTTGTTTCTTCTCTTAGGTAATCTTTAGCTTTAATGAGAAGAAGAGTTAAGTCTTCTGGCAGGAGCATGTCCCAGTTTTGTGAAATATACTCAATTTGTTTTAATAAAGAATCTGGAAAAAGGCGCGATGGTTTAGTTAAAAAAGAAAAAAGGTCATCAGAGTCTGTATTCTCTACAAAGGATGTTCCTTTCAAATAACTTCCCATCATTGCAACTAAAGCTTTAGTTCCTTGTGGAAATTCTAAAGTGTTTTGGTCAAACATATTGCCAGTTGCTGTTAAGAAAGCAGGGTTTGATTCCATGACTTGGTGCACAAAAAATGCTCTAGCTGTTTCATCTAGGCCATCAAAACGCTGGTCTGCTAGTTTTGTTGGGAACTTGGTATTGTAAAAATTCAAGACTTCTTTGCATGCTTCATTCTTTTGAGCAAGAACTTGTATGCGGGAGAATGGGTCAGAGTCTGTTCCTCTTAGATATGCCGATATTACTGTCTGATATATCAAATGAAGCACAGCACAAATATGTACGTTTGCTGTAGAAAGTGGTCTGTCGTGGCTCTTATTGTAAAAATCTACAACTTCTTGCGCTTGCCTGTACATATCTCCTATTTTGCTTGAAGTCTCAAAAGCTGGTTTTTCATATGACATTTCAAGTCTGCTTGTTTCTGAAATTCTTAAATCTCTGTTTTTCATTTTGCGATTCCCCAATCTATGAAATCATTGACCTTTAATGTGGCCTCATTAAGTATTTTTTCTAATTGTTTCTCTTCTTCTACAGAGAAACGTCCAAGAACAAAGTTTGCAACTTGAATGTTCTCTGGAGGTCTCCCAACTCCTATTCTTAATCTTGCAAATTCATCTGTTCCAAGATGAGTTTTTATAGATTTAAGGCCGTTGTGTCCACCCATACCCCCGCCAAGCTGTAATTTTATACTCCCAAAAGGCAGTTCTATATCATCATGAACTACAAGAATGTCTTTATTTTCTATATTGTAAAAGTTCTTAGCTTCTTGAGTTGCAAGCCCACTTTCATTCATGAAAGTTTGAGGTTTGAGAAGAATAAAATCTCCATTTTTTATGTATTGTGAATGGAATTTGCTTGCCCAATTTTCATTTGTTTTATTTGTTTTGTTTGCAATGAAACTGTCACATACTAACCAACCTGCGTTGTGTCTTGTGTGACGATATTGCAGTCCCGGATTTCCTAAGAAAATGATTAATTTGGGCATATCTAAAATATAAACCTAACGAGAAAGCAAAGCAAGAATGAAAGTAAGATGAAAGTTCAAAACAGTCCAAAACTAGTACAAAAGTGCGTTGACAATGAGAAAGTAAGACAAAATAATCGGGCTAGAATAAATGAAGAAGAAAGAGGTTGTGTGTAAAATGGCAATTGCAAGACCTTATGAAAGATGTGCTTTGGTTGTGGGAGTTCTTTCGTGCTTAGAGGAAGAAAAAGAAGAAAAAGCAAAGGCCTTTGAGGCGCTTGAAAGTTCGTTTGGCCCAATTTTGCATGAAAGTGAGGCGTTAGATTTTTCGTACACAAATTACTATGACAAAGAAATGGGAGCTCGCCCTGTTCGTTATTTTTTAATGTTTCGTAATTTGGTAGATCCCTCAACTTTGGCTGACATTAAGAAAAAAACAAATGAGATTGAACTTTTATTTTCTTCTCCAATTGACAATCCTCTTGCGCGCCGTATAAATCTTGACCCAGGAATTCTTTCTCTTTCGTCTTTTATTCTTGCTACTTGTAAAGACCGCTCTCATAGAATTCCTTTGCATGACGGAATTTATGCAGAGACAACTCTTATTTACCAAGACAAAGATTTTCAGAGGCTGCCTTGGACATATGCCGATTACAGTAGTCCAGAGGTACGTGCTGTTTTGCGTTTTTTTAGAGATGAATACCGCAGACTTCTTAAAGAGAAACAAGATTAAGAAAGTTTTTGCAAAAAGTTCTAAGAATTTTGTGAATGAAAAACACGTTAATTTTTATTCTCTTTATATGAGAGAAAAATGTGTTAGAAAAGTTTGTTTTTATTGTTTTATTTTCTGTTTTTGTGTTGTTTGCATGGCAGGTGTATCTTGTTCTTTGTGTTCTTTTGAAAGAAAGGTTGTGCTAGAAATTCCCAAGCACCCATGGGAGAATTGTTCTGTTAATGCAAAAATGTGGTATTCTCTTAAATGGTCGTATGGCAATGAAATCAAAAGCCTTTATATTGGGCCTGAAGAGAGAGAAGTTGAAATAAAAATTCCTATAGGAGAGACTGTTTTTGTATGTGCTTTTCCATTGGGAGAAATGAAACCTTTTGGCTGCGTTATTACTCCGCAAGAAAGGCTATCTACTTTTGAGCTTACTCAAGATGATGGCTTTTGGGCTGCAATGTTCTTGGATTTAGATAGAGATGTAACAAAAGAGGTAAATTATAAAGCACTAAAAATTGCTGTAGATGAAGTTTTGCAAGACGTTTTATTAGATTTTTCTAAACAGAGTCTAGCAGATACTTCTAGTTCTAATCATACGAGTTCTTCTTATCTTAGAGCTTCTATTAGAAATTTGGATAAAGTTGTTTTTTTACGCGATGTTTTTAATGGAGAACTTTCAAAATCTTCTATTGAGTTTCTTTCTCCGTTTATAATTCCTTCTTTTGCTGTGTCAAACGGCGTGTGGGTAAGCGAACTTGTTTTGGGGCCTTGTTATACTGTGACAAATTCCATTATGCCAGAATTAATACTCAGTGAGGGCGTTCATAGATTTTACAATCCAACTACAAATAGAGAACTTGTAGTTGTTGTAGATGACAGAGGAAATGTTTTTCGTTACATTAGGCAAGCTCTGGTTTAGATTTTTATTGTCTTTATGAGGTTTTTGCAAAATGAGCTTTGTGAAGATTGATTTTGCAAAATCTCTTATGCCTGTGATTGTGTTGTGCTTAGAGATGGATGTTTTTGTGATATGCAATGCAAGTATTACCCCTATCAATAAATGGCAATTCTATATTTTAATTATAAATGATAGTTTTGCTTTGCTTGCGAGAAAGAATATATTGTTCCTTTTCGCTCTCTTTGAAAAGAATCTTACTCTTTTCGTTTTGTTCTATCAGTGGCGGCAACATACTAGAGTTTCTAGAGTGCCGCTTTTTTAT
>CAVDLI010000092.1:0-5578 GCA_963609725.1 bacterium
CGGATAAGGCTCTTCTCCTTTTAATGTTGGTTTCATACTCATTAGGAGGGAAGTCGGTAGTAAAGCCTAAAGAATATGCAGTTGGTACTAGGTATTTAAAAGAGAAAAAGCTTATAGATGGAAGAGGTGAATCTGCAAGTGCTTCACCTTCATTAGGAGATTCCAATGGTTTTGTTCAAACTCTCTTACTCGGGAATTGTATATTAGAAACAATCTTCTTAAACCTTTTTACAAAGGATGAAATTATGGAGTTAAAATTTGACTCTTTAGATTTGTCTATTGCACCACCATGGGAAAGAATGCCTAGTTTTTTGCCTGATGATTTTAATGACAATTATAAAAAATCATTTGTTGCATGGTATCTACCAATGACAAGAGCTGTTTATTTAACACAAAACAATGAAATTAAATATTATGAGGAACTTTGTTATAAAGGAGAATGGATAGATCCATTCTTAACGGTTAATGAAACTGTGAATAAGAAAATTACAGTGGATGTTCTAAAAAAACCGTGGAACCAAATTCATGCATTACTTGAACAAGTTTATAATTTAGAATCAAGGAAACAAAAATATAGATGTATAGCCGTCAATAAGCATTATCTAAGAGCAAGGGAATATGCAACTTCATTCTCAATATGGACAGGCGGTTTAGGGTTTGAGAACAAATCAGGAGAGCAATTTATAAAACAGAAAAACGATTATTTAGAATCTTCTGTTACCTTCTTAAGCAAAGACTTAGGAGACGCATTTTTTTCTAGATATCGTAAGATTGTTGATTGTATAAATAAAAGTGGAGACAAATTGGAAAAGAAGATTAGTTGTTACAGAAAGCAATTAGGTATAAGCAAAGAAGCTGAAAAAGATTTTTTAAATAAAGCAATGTTCGAATTTTGGCATGAAATGAGCAAGTTGTCTGAAAAATTTATCCATGTTGCCGAATCTAATTCTGAAGAATTATCAAATAGGTTGTTTGTTGATATCCATAACATAGAGCGGTGCATTTATGACAACTATTGTCCACGTGGTACTTCTAGACAAATTCTTGCATGGGCTAAAAATAGGCCATAAAAAGGAGGAGAAAATGAGTGAAACTTCTGTAAATTTTGTTAATTTTGTTTTTGAGAAAAAAGAGAATGATTCAGCTTTTCGTGCAGCCATGAAAAATGCTACAAATGAGAATCTTGCATGGAGGGCTTGGCCATATATTGAGAGATTTATAGGGAACATCAGTGATAACGACAGAAGACATATTTTTGCTTTAGTTGGAGAATCTATTGCAAAAAATAAAAATGAAAGCAATGGGGAATTGAGTTTTGGAAAGGCAATGTCTGTTGTTCAAGATAAAGATACAAATGATGAAAAAACTGATTATTCTCCACGTATGGCTAGAGTTCTTTCTTTTGATGGTTTAGATGATCTTCTTTGTGTCTTTAAACAATTACTTCCATTTCTAGACTCACGTGATATTTCATTAAATTATGCTTTAATTCTTGATGATTTGCTTTTGGCAAGATTTGAAAAAAATTATGAGAGTTTAAAAGCAAAATGGGCCTCTGACTATTTTAAAAAGGAAGAATAATGTTGTTTCTAACCAAGTGGATGTTACAAAAAGATGAAGTTTTAAAGTATAAATTGTATAATGATTACGCAATTCATCAAACCATATATAATTTATTCCCTTATGAAGAAAAGAGAACTTTTTTGTACACAGTAATAAGCCAAAATCGTAATTCCCTTGTTCTTTTGGTTCAGTCGCAAAAAAAACCTTCACCTCCATCCTTCGGTTGTTTTGAACTGAAAGAGATTCCAGAAAATTTCTTTGACTATAAGCAATATCTCTTCCAAGTAAAGTTTTCACCTGTTGTTCAAGCCTTGGAAGGGAAAGTAGTACCAATAAAAACAGAAGAAGATATCAATAAGTGGCTTATGACAAGACAAGATTGTTGGGGGATTTCTATTGACTGTGACAAAATCCTAAAAGTTGGTGATGGAAAAGTTATTATGAGACAGAAGGGAAACAGTAAAGCCGTGACAATTTCTTATGTTGAGATAACAGGTATTCTAACAGTTAATGACAAAGGAAAATTCTTAGAAACAGTAATATCAGGTATTGGTCGGTCAAAAGGATTTGGCTTTGGATTGATGCAATTAAAACCTATTCTTGAGGAGGAGAAAGATGGGAGAAAATAAGTTTAAAGGAATAAAGATTGAGTATCATATTCTTCAGTCTTTTCCTGTTGTATGTCTCAATAGAGATGATGTAGGAAGTCCTAAAACAGCCATTGTTGGAGGAGTGAAGAGAGCTCGTGTAAGCAGTCAATGTTGGAAGAGACAGGTGCGGCTTGCACTCCATGCGGAAGGAATTAACTTGGCAGTTAGAACCAAACGTCTTGCAGATTTAATTAAAAAAAATTTCAGTGAAAAAGAAAAGATGGAGTATGAAAATAGAATTAACTTCGTTGCTAAAGCACTTTCAAATAATACTCTTGTTTTTTTCTCTGATAGGGAAGCAAAAGCATTTGCAGATTTCACCAAAAAAATAGACGAGAAGGACATTATAGAGGAAGATGAAGAGGGAAAGGGAAAGAACAAAAAAGAAAAGATCATAAAAGAACTATGTAAAGAAGTTACAAAGCAAAGAAAAGAAAATCAAGGACTTGATGGGCTTGATATTGCTCTTTTTGGTAGAATGATTGCAAAAGCAACTTCGCTGACGAGTGAAGCGGCTGCTTCATTTTCTCATGCCATTACAACTCATAAGATTAATTCTGAGATTGATTACTTTACTGCTGTTGATGATTTGTCTAGCGAAGAGAATGAAGGCGCCGGACATCTAGGTGCTTTAGAATTTAATTCTGGTACGTTCTATAGATACGTTTCTCTTAATCTGGGCTTGTTATTTGATTATCTAGGTAACGAAGAAGATTTAAGGACGGCTGTTACAGCATTTACAAAAGCTCTTTATATTGCTGTTCCCCAAGCTCGTCAAAAAACACAATCGGGCTATTGTCCTTGGGATTTTGCACACATATATGTAAGAAAAGGACAAGAACTTCAACTTTCCTTTGAGGCGCCTGTTAAGACTAGCTATAATGGGTACCTTGAAGGAAGCATAAAAGCCATGGAAGAAAATTTAGCCCGAAATGAAAAATTAATGGGTTCATTATTTAAGAAGAAAGGTGAGTTTATTTATGGCGATTTAGATGAACACGGAATTGATCAGCTTATTGAAAAGTTACAAAGAATAATAGAAGAGATTTGCCAATGAAATATTTGTCTTTATGGCTTGAGTCTCCACTTCAATCTTGGGGAGTAGACTCAAAATTTGGATTGAGAACTACATTTAGGTTTCCAACTAAGTCTGGAATTGCTGGAATTTTACTTTCTTCAATGGGTAAAGCTGGAGAGGAAAAGGAATTTCTTGAAAGCTTTTCTTCTTGGAAAGAATCTGCTTTTTCATTTTCTTTGGAGCAAGGTTCCAGTAATACACTGAATACTGATTATCACATGATTGGTAGCGGATTTAATTCAGAAGATGAATGGCAAAAGAATATGATTCCCAAAAAAAGAGATGGAAAGCCCCCTGCAAGCGCTGATAAATCAAGTAGTGGTGTAACAATTACTTATAGGCAATATCTCGAAGATACTTATTTTGGTGTTATCTTTGAAATTTTTTCATCATTTTATGATGTTGGTGATATTGCAGTTTCTTTACAAAATCCAACTTGGCCAATTTATCTTGGACGAAAATGTTGTGTCCCTTCATATGCTATATTTCAAGGTATTTTTGATTCGTATGAAGAAGCAAAGAATAAAATTGAGACTATAGCAAAAGAGAAACATCTAATTCTTAATGAATCAATGAAAGATGGGGCTGAACCATATGAAGGTGATGTTATCTGTATTAATGATGTACCGGTAAAGTTTGGAACTGAAAAGGAATATAGAGATCGGTTTGTGACAATTATAAAAAATGAGCAACAGACTTCTAATTAAAATAACTAGAGAAAACCTTCCTCAAGTAAAGGATAGATATCCTTTTATTTATCTCGAACGATGTAGACTTGAAGTAGATGATAGTTCTGTTAAATTTATTGATATAAACTGCAAGGAAGTTTCTTTACCTATAGCAACAGTTTTGACTATACTCCTCGGACCTGGAACATCCATTACTCACGAAGCAATTAAGGCTCTTAGTGCCTCCAATACTACAATCTGTTGGACAGGAGAAGATAGCCTCTTGTTTTATGCCACAGGAATTAGTCCCACTGCAACAACATTGAATATTCGTAAACAGGCAAGTCTTTCTTCTGACAAAGAAAAAAGGACAATTATTGCACGTAGGATGTTTAATGCTCGGTTTCCTAAAGATTCTGTTGAAAATGCCTCGATTCAAGAACTGATGGGAATGGAGGGAAAACGTGTGAGAAAAAGTTATGAAACATATGCAGAGAAGTATAAAGTGGGATGGCAAGGTAGAAACTTTGTTCCTGGTCAATTTCAAATGAGTGATATTACTAATAAAATTCTTACAAGCTCTAATGCTGCATTATATGGGTTATGCACTTCTGCAATAGTTTCTATGGGTTTTTCGCCTCATCTTGGATTTGTTCATACAGGAAGTCCTCTCCCTTTTGTTTACGATATTGCAGATCTTTATAAGGAATACTTGTGTATTGAATTTGCTTTTGAAATGACAAGAAAACTTGCAGGCGAATATGACAAAAAAGTTATCCTTGATGATTTTAGGAAAAGAGTAATTGACTTTAACCTTCTTGAAAGAATTAAACCCGATATAGACAGTTTATTTCGAGGTTATTAATGATTGTGGTAATTGCAAATCAAATTCCTCCTGCAGTAAGAGGTCGAATGAAGTGTTGGTTTATTGAAATAAAGCCAAATGTTTTTGTAAGTGGAGTAAAAGATAACGTTGCAAAAAATGTTATAGACTATCTGCTTGAAAAATGTCCAATTGAATCTGACATGATTGTTTTGCAATCAGCAAACAATCCACCATATTACAAAGTTCTAAAGAAAGGGATAAATCTTCAACGTATAACAGAAATATCTGGATTACCATTGATCTTTAAAAATTAACGAAGGATAATAGGTACTGTGTGTGGGGGTGTAAAGTTTATTACACCACTAAATATTACTGTTTGCTCTGCGCATGCAGAGATGTTTCCAAGAGAATGACATAACACGACAGAGAGAGGATGTTTGCTCTGCGCATGCAGAGATGTTTCTCTAACCTCTTCTGTCTCTGAGTATTTTGCTAGTTTGCTCTGCGCATGCAGAGATGTTTCTATGTGACTTTTGAGAATTTACAGCAAGGTACAAGTTTGCTCTGCGCATGCAGAGATGTTTCCAACATTGTCATGTCGTTCTGAGATAATCCTCTGTTTGCTCTGCGCATGCAGAGATGTTTCCAAAACATAACCCCTGATTTTTCAAAAGTTCCCGGTTTGCTCTGCGCATGCAGAGATGTTTCTGAAGCTCTGTACCCATTTGTAATTGTATGAAAGTTTGCTCTGCGCATGCAGAGATGTTTCTAACCTTTGTGGAGGAATAAGTGA
>CAVDLI010000093.1:0-5479 GCA_963609725.1 bacterium
TAGTAGAGTGTATGAGTATCTCTGATTTTGTTTTTGTTGGACTTGTGACGCTGGCTACTTCTTTGTTAGGACTTTTGACTCCTAAAATTCAAAGAATTATCTATGGGCCTGTGATTGAGGGAGAAAGTCTTCAGCTCTTATTTGCTGTTTTTGGTTTTCTTATTTGTGTAAGTTTGTCTCAGTTGTTCATTGGCATTGTCAAGAGCCTAATAATGTCTAGACTTGGCACAAAAATGAATGTTCAAGTTCAAGCTGCAAGTATGATGAGAGTTCTTTCTCTTCCTGCTTCATTTTTCAAAGATTATTCATCCGGTGAGCTTGCTTCACGCATGAGCAGTATCAATTCTCTTTGCGCAATGCTTGCAAGCACTATTTTGTCTACAGGACTTACATCTGTCTTTTCTCTTATTTACATAACGCAAATGGTAACTTATGGGCCCGGCTTGGTAGTCCCCGGGCTTATTATCATTGTTATTACTGTTCTTTTCTCTTTAATAACCACATTTTCTCAATTAAAGATATCTAAAGAGCAAATGGTACTTAGTGCAAAAGAGTCTGGTCTTGAGTATTCACTACTTACAGGTGTGCAAAAGATTAGACTAAGTGGTGCAGAAAAAAGAGCATTTGCAAAATGGGCTACATCATACACAAAGAGTGCAAGACTTCAATATGATCCGCCTCTTTTTTTGAAGTTAAATGGAGTTTTTTCTTCTGTAATTTCTCTTGTTGGCACTATTGTGATTTACTTCTTTACAATTAAAACGCATGTATCACTTGCAGACTACTATGCTTTTAATAGTGCATATGGCATGGTCATGGGTGCTTTTTCATCTCTAATTGGAATGGCAACAACATTTGCTCAAATTAAACCTGTTTTGAATATGGTATCCCCAATCTTAGAAACAGTGCCAGAAGTCAGTGAAAACAAAAAAGTTATTACAAGACTTTCTGGTGGCATTGAGCTTAACAATGTATCGTTCAGATATAAGGAAACAGAGCCCCTGATTATTGATGATTTGAGCTTAAAGATTAGACCTGGTCAATATGTTGCAATAGTTGGTGCAACTGGTTGTGGAAAATCTACGCTTATGCGTTTAATGCTGGGTTTTGAGACTCCACAGCGTGGTGCTATTTACTATGATGGTATGGATCTTTCTTCCTTGGATTTGAAATCACTTAGAAGAAAAATTGGAACTGTCATGCAAAACGGCAAACTCTTTCAAGGCGATATTTATTCAAACATAGTCATCTCTGCTCCTCAGCTTGGGATGGAAGATGCATGGAAGGCAGCCCAAATGGCAGGAATGAAGACCGATATTGAAGCAATGCCAATGGGAATGCATACAATCATAAGTGAGGGTTCCGGTGGAATATCTGGAGGCCAAAAGCAAAGACTTATGATTGCACGTGCTATTGCTCCAAAACCCAGAATTCTCATGTTTGATGAAGCAACAAGTGCCCTTGATAATATCACACAAAAGATTGTCTCAGATTCTCTTGATAATCTTAAGTGTACTCGTATTGTGATTGCTCACCGCCTTAGCACAATTAAACAATGTGACAGAATTGTTGTTTTGGACAAAGGAAAGATTATTGAGGATGGCAAGTATGACGAACTTATAGCCCAAAATGGTTATTTTGCTTCCCTTGTTGAGCGTCAAAGACTTGATTGAATGGAAAAACACCTCTAAAATGTAATAAAAGTGTGATTGTTCAACACTAAAATATCAATAATAGTGTGATGGAGTGCTTTTATGGAACGATTTATTTTGAAAAAATTGTTAAATTGGAAAAACTCTCCTTATCGTAAGCCCCTAATATTGAAAGGAGTTAGGCAAGTAGGCAAGACTTGGGTTTTAAAAGAGTTTGGCAAACGCTATTATGAAAATATTGCATATTTCAATTTTGATGAAAACGAGGAATATAAGCAGTTCTTTGAAACAACAAAAGATGTTGAGCGCATTTTGCAAAATTTAATGTTAGCCAGCGGGCAGAAGATTGTTCCAGAGAAGACTCTTATCATTTTTGATGAGATACAGGATTGCCCTAAAGTTATCAATTCTATGAAATACTTTTGCGAGAATGCTCCACAATACCATATTGCTTGTGCTGGGTCTTTACTGGGTATTGCTTTGGCAAAACCTTCTTCTTTTCCGGTGGGAAAGGTTAACTTTATGCAGATTGACCCAATGACTTTCTCTGAGTTTTTGATTGCAAATGGTGATTCAAACCTTGCTACATATCTTGAAAAGTTGGATGTAATTGAGCCAATTCCTGATGCATTTTTTAATCCATTATATGAAAAATTGAAAATGTATTACATCACTGGAGGCATGCCTGAATCTGTAAAGATGTGGACTGAGGCTCGTGATGTTGATGCTATGCAAGAAGTTCAATACAGTATAATCAATGCTTATGAACGAGACTTTGCAAAGCATCCTAATGTTAATGAATTTCCAAAAATTTCTATGATTTGGAAGTCTATTCCTTCTCAGTTAGCAAGAGAAAACAAGAAGTTTATTTACAAAGTTGTTAAGGAAGGAGCAAGAGCTCGTGAATACGAGGATGCTCTGCAATGGCTTGTAGATGCTCGATTGGTACATAAAATCTATCGTAGTGCAGCTCCTAGTCTTCCGTTATCAGCTTACGATGATCTTTCTGCTTTTAAAATTTATTTAGTAGATGTTGGTTTGTTGCGTCGTCTATCTCAGTTATCTCCTACTGCATTTGGGGAAGGAAACCGCCTCTTTACAGAGTTTAAGGGTGCATTGACAGAAAATTTTGTACTTCAAACATTGATTACGCAATTTGAGGTTGTTCCCCGTTATTGGACACAGACAAATCCTCCATATGAGGTGGACTTTCTAATTCAACGAGAAAATGATATTTTCCCTATTGAAGTTAAATCCAATACAAATACAACAAGTAAGAATCTCAAAAAATTTAAGGAACTTTTTCCAGATAAAGTGAAACTGCGTGTGCGTTTCTCCTTAGATAATTTGAGACTAGATGACGATATGTTGAATATTCCTTTATTTATGGCAGATCAGACTGATCGTTTGATTGGGATGGCACTAGAACGAATAAAAAGATAATTCTTTCTAACAAAATTAAGATGTAAACGTACATATTTGCAAATAAAGATGTTTTTGCAAAAACATCACTACTTTGAAAATCATCTTTCTGAAAATTTTTCCTAACAAATACTGGCTTTTGACGTATATATTTACAAAAAAACGACAAGGAAGAAACAGTATGGACAAAAACCTTATTGAAAAAGCCAAAAAAGTGAAGACAAAAGAAGAGCTCACAGCACTTCTTAAGCAACATGATGTAGAAATTTCTTCAGAACAAACAGATAAGCTTTTTTCTGAGATTAAATCATATGGAGAGATTAAGGATGATGATCTTGATAATGTCTCTGGCGGCGGATGCTATTCGCCGGAAGGATATCTTAAGACAACAATGGGTTATGGCTGCGATAAATATGAACGCGTTGACGGGGCAATAAGCGGAGTTGAGGGTACATGTTATCTGTGTAAGTATTGGAACAGAGACGGGTCTTATATGCCACTGTTGGTTATGGGCCAGGCTATGAAATGTATGCATCCAGGAAATAGAAGATAAAGGAGAACCTTGGTATGAATGAAGAACTCTTGAAAAAGGCAAAAGAAGCCAAAGACGAGAAAGAGCTCATTGAGATTGCAGAGAAAGAGGGCATTGAACTAAGAGAGGAAGCCGCTTCTTCTATTTTCAAGCGTCTTCACAGTGAAGGAGAGCTCAGTGATGATGACCTTGACAGTGTTTCCGGCGGAGGCTGTCAGCAAAAAATAAATAATCATAATTTTACTGTAGTCACTTCAGGCTGCAGCTGTTTTACAGGACATTGGAAGGACTCCAGGGCGAATTCTGATCGTTACTTTTTGCGTAGTGATAACACCCAGCTTAGAGAAACATGGTATGCATTCAGCTCACCAGGGAAGTGTGGTACCTGTGCATATCTTGAGTTTAATGTTCGAAACAGCATGTTTATCAATGGTATAGGTTTTTGCGGTTTATCAGGAACGACAAATACTAACAAGGAAGACTGGTAATATGGATAAAGAATTAATTGAAAAAGCAAAAGGTGCAAAAAGTGTTGAAGAGCTTCTTTCTCTGGCTGAGGAAAATAAGATTGAACTCTCTTTGGAGACGGCAAATGAGATTTTCTCAAAACTGCATAAGACGGGAGAGATTAATGATGATGAGCTTGATGCTGTCTCAGGTGGAGGTTGCTCTGAGCTTGAATGGGTATCTGGTGCTAAATATAAACAAGGTCAAATTGTAAAAATGAGAAGAAGTACAAGATACGGCTCTTCCATTGGCGGTGGGTGGTGCAGATACTGTGCCTTGAGTGAAAATGCTGAGGTTATAGGTTCTCGTGAATTTTTTATAGATGGGAAGAAACCATATTCTACGGTTTATACGGTCAAATGTCTTGGCTGCGGATATACCACAGATGCTGCAGATCCAACAGAGAACCCTAGAGCTGAGGAATTCTCTGCCGCTGTAATTGTCGGCGCCGTATAATGGGAGGAGTGAAAAATGGATAAAGAACTTCTGGAGAAAGCAAAAAAAGCAGAAAGTGTGGAGAGTCTTATCTCCCTTGCAGAAGAAAATAAAATAAAGCTGTCCAGAGAGGAAGCTGAAAAGATTTTCACCCGCCTAAATAGTAACGGAGAGATGTCTGATGACGACCTTGATGCTGTATCAGGCGGAGGATGCTCTGAATATGTTTTCTCAGGGCCTAAATATGTAATTGGGCATTATGTGAACCTGAAAGAGAGCTATCGCTGCTATGATTGTCACAATAATTGCTGGATAGTCAAAGACATTAACTTTGTCCCCTGGGACAATGGCAAGAGGAGCTATACAGTTATTTGTGCTAATTGTGGTTATGATAGAGAAGTTAATGAAGAAGATATTAAAGGATATGGTGATAATGTTTGAGGATTCTGAAAGCTTTCTGAGGTGAAGAAGACAGAAAGTATAGGAGAGGCAGTATGTATGAAAAACTGTTAAAGAAGGCAAGACAGGCAAAGAGTGTAGAAGAGCTTATTTCTCTTGCTGAAAAAGAGAATATTACACTTTCAAAAGATGATGCAAATGCTCTCTTTTCGCGATTAAATGCCTGTGGTTCCTTGAATGACGACGAGCTAGAGTCTGTCTCCGGTGGGGGATGCAGGACAGATGTTGGGGGGACCAAGAAAACAGTTGTTTCATGTGGATGCAAGTGTTTTACTGGGCAGTACGAGCTTAACTTTGATCCTAAGCTTTTCAAGGATGTTGAGAACGGAAGGATAGGGACAGTGGTCGTACCACTTCCAAATATGAGCTATGTTCCACTTTATACAAAGGATAACAAGGAGTTGAGAATGCTCTGGTCTACGATATGCGGCTACGGAGACTGCGGAAGCTGTTCGCATTTATCATTCAAGGG
>CAVDLI010000094.1:0-5111 GCA_963609725.1 bacterium
GTATAAATCTTGTAACGGGAATTGTAAATTTTAACATTTTCAGTTATGGGCTCAATTCTTTGCTTTACGCTAATCCAACTATTGAAAGCAGTTTCAAAGCTATCTTTATCCCCAGTTGCAACAGATATACACATTGCACATCCAAGAGTCCCGGCTTCTTTTACATCAACAGTTTCAATTGAAAGATTAAGAACATCTGCAAAAATTTGAACCCATGGAAATGAATTTGCAACACCACCAGAAAGGCGTACAACCGGTCTATCTCCTCTAGCAGAAAGCAATTTCTCAGTGTGGTATTTGTGAGAAAAAGCAACTCCCTCAAACACAGCTTTAATAAAATGAGCCCGCGTTTGCCATGCCGACATTCCAATAAAACCTGCTTGAGCATTAGGATGCACATTACTAGCTACAATGAAAGGGAGATAAATAGGGCACATCTCAGACGCCGGAACACTTGAAACAAGCCTATCAAATTCTTGGTACACATTCTTTCCATTCTTTTTGCAATCTTCACTTAAATTGGGGAAAATTGTTTTTGCCATGTATTCCAAGTTTACAGCCGATGTCGCACTACTCTCTTCTGCAAGTATATAATCTGGATCACAAAAAACAGAATTCATTGCAACTTTGTGCTCGCCAACTGGCTCTTTAGAACAATATTCGTTAATGCTCCAAGTCCCAGCAACCATAGCTAAGTATTTAGGGTCACTTACCCCTGATGCTATTGCACAAGCATCAATATCAAACATTCCCCCAAATACAGGTGTCCCCTCTTTAAGCCCTGTTTCTTCAGCAACTTGTTTTGTAATACCACCAGCAAAATCAGTTGAACTAATTAAAGGAGGCAAACAAGAGCGAAGCTCTGAAAGTCCAAAAAAACCAAGAAGTTCGTCATCATATTGACGTGTATAAATATTAACTAAATTAGCACCTGAATAATCAGTAAGTTCTGCATATGGCAAACCAGTTAAAAGAAAACGCACATAGTCTTTGCATTCAAAAATCCACTTAATTTTTGAATAATTCTCACTCTCGTTATCTTTGAGCCAAGCTAAAAGAGCAACCGGCTGACACGCCATAATACTAGAACATGTTTTAGAATAAACCTTATCTGAAACTCCGTTTGATTTCCACTTTTCAACATAAGCCCAAGCTCTGTTGTCAGAAGAAAGAATACCGTTTCGTACAGGATTTCCATTACTATCTACAAGATACAAACCTTTGCCGTGTCCACAACTTGCAATACCTTTTATATCAGACGCGTTAATGCCAGATTTTGCAAGAACATCTTTTAAGACAAAGATATTTGAATCTCTCATCTCTTGCATATTTCTTTCAACGTAATTTGGTTGAATTGAAAATGATTTAGTCTCTGTTGAGGACAATGATATTAAATTGCCGTTCTCATCATATATTGCAGCTTTGGTAATAGTTCCACCGTTATCCAGACCAAGGTAGTATTTCATCATTTTTCCTCGTCAATGGAATACGCCATTGTAGTCATTATTGAGTTAGCTTCTTGAGTACAATCAACCCTAGTGTATTGAACTACAACAGGAATAGAGGCTTTGATTACAGCAGCATAAGGAATTCCTTTAGCAAAACCATTTTTAGGATTTATTTTGTCCATTCTAAGATGGTTGGTTCTTCTTGATTTACAAAGTATTGGAGCAATTTGAACAGGATCTCTATCCTCAAAATAGTAAGTAATTTCAATCTCACAATCTTCTTCAGAAGTGTTCAAAACACAAATTGCTTCATGGCTTACATAATAACTGCCATTTGAAGTTTGTTCTGGCCAATACATATCAGGAATTAACCATGTTTTTTTGCCTATTTGAGCCATACTTTTACTTCTCCTTCATTTCTGTGGGCTTTTCTGTAGGCTTTCCTGTAGGGAATGTCACAGCAAGAAAAACACCATCACAAGAGCCACTATTAAGAATTTGATGATAGTCTCCGGCAGGGATATACACAGAATCATTAGCATTAAGAAAAGCAATATGTTCTTCTTTGCTTTTTACTTCAATGCAGCCATTTAGAACGTAAAACAAGTGGTCAGAATTCTCATGAACTTCAGAAGCCATTCCATCACCCGGCTTAAAAGAAGTTACATGAAAATCTATTACTCCGTCTGTTGTTTGCGGTTTAACCAAAACTCTAGACTCTACTGTTGCATCATGCCCACTTGGAGTATATTTCATACCTTCATTAGATTTGATTACTTTTATCATGCTTAAGATACCTTTCTTTTACTTGCCTCTATGGACATTCTTGCTACTCTCTTTTTCAAAAGAATATCTGAAAGAACAGTGATAATAATCAAAGCACCAATAATTGCATCTCTCCAATCTGATGGGACAGAAATCAAATTCATTAGATTTTGAACAATTTGAATTATCAAAGCACCAACGACAGTACCAATAATTGTTCCTTCTCCACCGTCTGGGCTTGTTCCTCCCATATAAACGGTAGCTAATGTCGTAAGAAGATAGTTTTTGCCAATATCGGACTGTACAGCGTTGTTTCTTGCAACAAATAAAATACCTGCAATTGCAGAAAACAGCCCAGAAACCATGAAAGCTTTAATAATTGTAGCTTCACTGTTAATTCCAGACATTTTTGCTGTAGTAGGATTTGAACCCACTGCATAGAATTTCCGGCCTTCAGTTGTACGGCTCATAACAAAACTCATTATTGCTACACACAAGACCATTAATATAACAGGCATATCAATACCAAGAAGTTTTCCATTACCTATAAAACGGAAATTGGTAGGAAAATCATACAAAACGTATCCTTTCAAAATGACATAAGAGAAACCAAAAACAGCCCATTGAAGACCATAAGTTGAAATAAATGAAGGAATACCAACGTGTGCAACCATGTATCCATTCACAGAACCAATTAAAAGACCTACGGCTATAGCAGCAAGCATTGCCAAAGGAAACCAAACATTCCCATTTTTAACCATTATTGAAGCAATAACACAACAAATAGTCATAATAGAACCAGAACTTAAATCCGGACCACTTGTAATAATTGCTACAGTTTGACCTATCCCAAGAATTATTAAAATAGAAGCATTTGTTATAATTAGCCCCAAGTTTCTTTGAGAAAGAAAATCAGGAGAGATGATACAGCCCGCAATTATTACAATTAAAAGTGTCGCAAAACGGCTGATTGCGGAAACATTATCTGCTGTTAGCATTTTTCTTTTCATTTTGTATTCCTCCTATCAACCAAAGTAACCTGAAGTACTATTGAGAAAACAATTATTGACCCTAAAATTGCCGGTTGCCACATTGAGTTAACGCGGACAACATTCATTCCACTGCGGATTATTGTAAAGAGCGCAACACCAAAGATTGTTCCTCTGACATCGCCTTTACCAATTTTCATGCTAGTTCCACCAATAATTGAAGCTGCAATTGCCTCAAATTCCCATTGCTTTCCAACAATAGGGTCTGCAACTTCAAGTCTAGCTACAAGAATTGCTGCTCCAAGACCAGTTAAAAATCCTGCAAAAACATAGATCATCCATTGCCAGAAATGAGTATCAACGCCAGAAAGGGAAGAACCCATTTTATTTCCACCAATTGCAAAAGTGTATCTTCCAAGTTTTGTATGATTTTGAATAAAAATTGCAAACAACCAAATTACAAGACAACTAATAGCAGCCATTGGAAGATATCCAATCATATCTCCAAAGAAAATAAAGGCCTCATTACTAACATGAATTCCCTCTTTATTGGTCAATGCTAATGCAATACCATACATAATGCCTTGCGTTCCAAGTGTTGTAATAAACGGCTGCATTCCGCAATATGAAATCAAGACACCATTTAAGGCTCCACATATAGCTCCAGCAACTCCACCAATGAATATGGCAGGAATGGCAGGAACGCCGGCATTAACAGAGAGAGCTACAATTACACCAGAGAGTGTTAAAATTCCTCCAAGCGATAAATCAAGGCCACCTGAAATAATAACAAATGTTGCAGCTGATGCTACTACGAGCAAAACAGAACCTTGTTGAAGAAGAACCACTAAGTTTCTCAGCGTTAAATATCTTTTTGAGAAGAAGCTAAAAACTATGGCAAGAACTACAATTACCCACAAGACAGCGGGAATTTTCTTTATTTTGTTAAATACTCCTGTCATTAATTAGCCTCCTCTTTGTGAATTCCTTCCATTGCATACTCCATAATTTTTTCTTGAGTTGCTTCATTTCTATTGAGCTCTTTAACAACTTTTCTATCTCTCATGACATAAATTCTGTCACTCATGCCAAGAACTTCTGGGAGCTCTGACGAAATCATCAGAACAGCTTTCCCTTGTTTTGCAAGATTGTTCAAAAAATCATAAATTTCGCCTTTTGCGCCAACGTCAATTCCCCTTGTTGGTTCATCAAAAATAAAAATCTCTGCTTCTGTACAAATCCATTTAGCAAGTACGACTTTTTGCTGATTTCCTCCAGATAAGTTTTTAACAAGCTGTTTTGAAGAAGGTGTTGAAATATGCAGTTCATTAATGTAATGGGAAGACAAGTTCTCTTCAGCTACTCTAGAAATATGTTTTTTGGGGAAAAGTTTATCCAAACTAGCCATCATTATGTTATCTGAAACAGAAAGTATGAGAGACACTCCCTGTCTCTTTCTATCTTCTGGAATTAAACTTAACTTTTTAGAGATGACATCTGATGGTTTTACTCCATTTTTAAGTGTTTCGCCAAAAATCTTTATTATTCCAGATTCATATGAATCCATTCCAAAAATAGTTCTAGCCAGCTCTGTTCTTCCAGCCCCTACAAGTCCAGCAAGGCCAACAATCTCCCCACGTCTAACCTTAATGCTTGCATTCTTCAAACCTGTTTTACTTGAACAAACATTATCAACTTCAAGTGCAAGTTCTCCAGGTTTATTAAAATCTCGTGTATATAAATTATCTATTTCTCTACCAACCATGAGTTTAATCAATTCATCGTTGGTTATATCTTTCACATTTTTTGTAGCAACATACTTACCATCACGAAGAATAGTAATTCTGTCTCCAATCTGAGGTATTTCTTGTAATCTATGTGAAATATAGATTATTCCAATACCCTGTTT
>CAVDLI010000095.1:0-5077 GCA_963609725.1 bacterium
GAAGCACTAAGAGACGGCTTGCTAGTTTTAGGCTCTAATGACAAAGACATAGAAGCTCTCTCTAGCCTACTTACAGATGAAGCTCTTTCATCTCTTATGCAAGACAGACCCAGCCTTTTGTCCTACAACAAAGAAAACAGTGGCTTGGTGTTTGAGGATAATGGCCAATCAAATAAAACACCAAATAGAGATGAGATAATTTCTCAACTTACCGATAAAAAAGTTTATACTCAAGATACAACCAATGATAGGGTCTTTATTCATAATGAAAGGCTTGAGAATTCACACAAAAACAAACACGAATATGATAAACTCCAAAAGGAAATTGCAGGAGCAAGAACTGTTGCTTCACATTATGATGCAGACGTTTTTCTTATATCAGATGCAGATGGAGAAAAACTTTTTATCTCAAAAAATAGTCCAGACGGAGTTGTCGAAGGCTATTTTCTAGAAATAAAATCAACAACTTCTGATAATATCAATACCATTAGGAATAGGATAAGAAAGGCTTCAAACCAAGGAGAAATCCTATATCTCAATATTTCAGAAAATCCTGTTTCTATAGATACCATAAACAATGCAATATCACTCCAATATGCAGATAGTAAGAAAACAATGGAAAACATGGGAGTAATCATTGCTAAAGATAATGAAATTGTTAGTGATGGAATAATAAAAAATGGAGTCCTAGAAGAAGGACTCCGTTTTAACGGCTTGAGAAAAATTCCTCAATCCGAGTATAGAATAAACCAAAACTCTCAAATCGTCAAGCAATCTCAACAACAAGACAACCTCTACAACAAGAACATCGACTTTATTAAAAGAAGTGAAGTATCTGTGCTAGTGCCATATACGACAGAGCAAATGGTAGGCAGAATAAGAGTTGGCAAGCCTGTTGATACAGCTGACATACAAACCTTGCTAGAGACAGACACTAGCATGACTGAGTATCAAAGAAGTGTACTTACAAAGGAGCTTGAGGCTATAAGGACACTTACGGCTAACCCAATACTCTATAACACAATCCTAGATAAGTACTCTCAGACACAAGATATTACCAAAGCATATGAAGAGACTGTAAAAGCCATGAGAGAACTTGATAAAGATTTTAAGTTTCTACATTGCAGGTCATAAGGCTCTTTCTATTTACAGAGAAAGCCAAATTCAGTAAATTACTTCTGCATGCCAAAGTAGCTCAGGGGTAGAGCAGCTCACTCGTAATGAGCAGGTCAAGGGTTCAATTCCCTTCTTTGGCTCAAGAAAAAAGCCCAGCAACGCTGGGTTTTTTGTTTGAGTAAAAGATATTGTGGGAATTGAAGCTTTGCGGTAGGAAGACGCGAATGCCTGGAGCATCTGAAGCAAAGCCGGCCCGCAGTGCGGACTTCCGGGAGCACGTAGGGCAATTCCCTTTGAACAACCGTTTACAGTTGCAAATGAGACTGTAAATGCAACTGTAAATGCAACTGTAAATGCAACTGTAAAATTAACTGAAATCCAAAGAGAGATCCTTAAAAAAATGAAAGAAAATCCAACAACTACTATCTCAGAATTAGCAAAAACATTAAACGTAAATTATACAACCATAACTAGAAACATATCAAAACTTCGGGAAAACGGATTTGTTGAAAGGCTTGGCTCAGACAAGAGTGGTACTTGGGCTGTTATACACAAATAAATCCATTACATCCCCTCTTCTATCTAATAACTAAAAACAACCCTCTCGCTATTTGTAAAAGTCAACATAAAATGTAGATTTATGACCGTAAGAATGTAGGTTTACTTTTACTACGTTGCCATATTTTTGTGATTCTTAAGGTGAATTTGGGCCTTGCAAATGAAAAAAAATAAAAATAATTCTTTTCTTATTCTGTTTGCTGTGTTAGTTTTATAAGCACAGGAGTGTGGTGCGGGAGCGCACATGGATAGAAATTGTTCCAATTGGGAACGTCTACCAAACATGGTAAAACGTTTTATAACCCTCAGTAATGAAAACACGGCTGATAGCTGTTGTTTAGAAGAGTTATACAAAGACATAAGAGATTTGTGTCTTATCAAAGTCTACACTCAACCATCAGTTAGAAAGATACTTGATGAAGAAGAACTTTCAGGATTTCTTTTGTATTTTGAGTCTAAATTTAGAAGGCTTCTTGAAAACTTTGATGAAACTAAATGCCCTTTTTTAATTTACTTAAAGTACACTATAGATTTTTGTGCATACAATTATCTTTCACAAAAAACAAGGAAAGCTCACAAGTCTACAGCAGTTGTCAATGAAATTGGTAAGGATATTTGTATAGACAACTTAGAAGTCAATTGGGACAAAATTGATAATAATATTGATGAAAGTAATAACTTATTCAGCAATAGTGATGAACATGCAATTGAAACCCTGAAATTTCTTTGCACTAGGCGTAAAAGTTTTCAAAAAAGAATTTTCATTTTCATGTGCACTCTACTGCCATTCTTAGACACACTCATGATTGAACACTTCTGCCAAGAATTCAACTTCAATGTAGTACAAACTTTTGCAATCAATGAATATCTTTTTGATAAAATATCAGACGAAAACAAGCCAAATAAGAGAATGATCTACGCACAAAAAAGAAATACCAACTGGGCAAGGATGGTAAGTCTTCAAGAAGAGCTTGCAGCAGAGGGCAAGTATTCTTTAGAAGAAGAAACAAAAGAGTTATTGAAAAATAAAATAGAAATACACAAAAGCAGGAAGAATTTAGCCAAAATTCAAATTGACAAAGCAAAGAAGAAAGTTCCATACCCAATAATCAGTAACCTTTTAAGTATTCCAGAGGGAACAGTAGCATCAACAGTATATACAGTCAGCAATATAATGAACGCAATACTTCTAGTGAAACAAGGCCAAGATATCAAAATGCCAAAAACTGAAAACGGTCTTTACTCAATGGTTGTAGAAACGATGAAGAAGATTGATGAAAATGAACTCAAATGTAAAAGAGTTCCACCTTTTCATCCCTTTATTGAGTTTAACATCACTTGTAAATCCTCTCTATTTGAAAAAGTTGAAACAACCTAGACTTCTAGAATTACCAAGGACTCTAATATTTAACTCATTGCAGAAATTTTGCAAAAACAGGATTTTTTAACTTTTACACATTTATCCCGATATTAAATCTCATCTTCTTCAATATTTCTCCTATCCCCTACTTTATCGCTATGTTCAAAATGTTCTTTTATATATACTCATATACGTCAATTTTTCAAATATTAAACAAATTGTCACTGTACTTCTTTTTGGGTACTATATTTCTATAGGAAGGCTTTAGTATGTTTGAAAATATTAAGAAATTCAAAACTTTGGCTCAAGAAATTAGAATTCTAAAGAATAGCACAATAGATAGTGACAACCGTCAAATAGTACGTGTTGGTATTGCTGACGACTATGAATTTCTTTCTCCATTATCTCCAAATGGAGAACCATATATAACTGGTGATACAGCTCAGTTTCTTGAGCAAAGTACAAAACATATAAGGCCAGATGAACCTCTTCATTTTATTTTTGAGCGCTCTAATCTTTCAAATGAAACAAAAGAACAATATACGATAGCAATACGAAACTACTATCACAATGAATTTATGGAAGTTGAAAGAGATCTTCGTAAAAATATGGCACAGACAATAACAATGGTCTTAATTTCAGCTATAGTGTTCACTCTCAACATCTTTCTGAAAAATCATGGAGTTGACCAAGTACTTTACAGTATTATAGACATCGTTGCATGGGTGTTCGCATGGGAAGCTACTGAAATTTTCTTTCTTCAGCGCCCGGCCATGCGTCTTCATCGCTTACGCTTATTCAACATAATCCAAGCTTCTATATCATTTAAGTAAAGAATGTTAGCTTCTCAAAGATTATTGCATGGATTTTCATACATAAATTTAAGCTCATCTAGACTGGAGATAAACCAATAATTAAAACCATTGTAAAAAAATGTAAACAAACAAGCCACATAAAGCAAGTATTACTAACACGTAAAGGGAAAATGTGTTCTCTGCCAGCCAAGCAAATATTTCTCCACTCCCTCTATCAATCAATGCAAGTATTAATATAAACAAAATATAACCGCCTAAGATAATACCTGTAATTTTAAGGAACCCCATTTGCCCATCCCCCTTTGCTAATTATATTGCTATCTTATGCCCATCATGCGCAGTTAATAATTGCAAAATCAAGTAGCCTTTTAAGCCAAGCTGGATTTTAATTCACGAAGTCTTTCTTGAACATATAAAAGTCTCTCAAGCTTTTCATCTTTGTTGCAATAACTTTCTATTTCTCCCTCTACTCTACAACATTCATTTTGAATGTCATTTGCAGTTTTCAAATTCATGATTTTCATTTGATTGATATAATCAAGTTTAGCAATAAAGTATTCATATGAAAGTGCATTTTGAATTATGCTATTGAAAGTCGCCCCTGAAAGCCATTTCTTGCGAATAGTTATTGCCCTAAGATATGCGTTTATTACATCTTCGTTAGAAACAATAGAAGTTTCTGCCTTTGCTAAAATCTTGCCATAAAGCCTAGCAGTATTATAATACAAGAAACCTCCCCACACGCTTAACCCCAAATCTACCTTATCTAAATATTCATTTATAATTTTTTCATAGCATTCTTTTGCAACCAATAAATCACTAAAAGAATTTGAATAAGCATATAAGTGCATACTTATGAGCCCCATATAATTGTAATACAACACTTCTAACAACGGATTAATTTTCTCATTCTTAGGAGGAGGCGCAAGTTTTAACTCAGTAAGCATTTCTTCATAATCTTCTTGCTTTGGCGCAAGAGCATCCACCATTTTATGTTTGGTATAAGATATAACGACACTTAATGTGTTTTTGCCAAATTTTAACAATTTGGAATTGCCGTAATATTTTATGTCGCTTTCGTCATAATTTCCTAATATTTCTTCAATTCTTGTATACCAATTAGAAACAGCATCTTGTTTACCAAAAATTGGCAAGAAAGCTACTCTTTCAGATACATAAATTAGACGCTCGTCAAAATGCTTAAAACTTGTACATTCATCTAGCCATT
>CAVDLI010000096.1:0-4830 GCA_963609725.1 bacterium
TTAGCCGAAAAGGCAAAGCCAAGATTCATGAAGACAGTTTTGCAAAAACCTCTAACAAATCACAATAAGTGGTTTATATTGGGAATATGAAAAAAACATTAGAGAAAGTAGTGCTTTGCTTTGTTACAATATTGCTCTTGTTCGTAAGTGTTTCTTGTCAAGACACTAAATTAGAAGATTACCAAAACTATGTTTATCAAGACTTCTCTTACAGTTTAGAGAAAAACAAAGAAACAGGAGAAGTTTACAGCCCAAATGCAGATTATGTTATTTGTTTAGAAAAAGATCCTTCAAAAGATTTTGTAATACTTAATTTATCAGATTTTCAAGAAAAGAGACCAAAAAGTGCTGAAGATTTTCTTGATGTAATTGATGAGCTAATAAATTCAGTCAAACCAGATTTAATTACAATCACTGGAGATTTGTCGTATGGAAGTGCAACAACAGTAGAGCAACTTGGTGAAATTTTTGAAGCATACAAAATTCCATGGGCTCCAATTTTGGGAAACCACGACCATGATGAAAGTGAAACATCAGTAGAAGACCAATGCGCCTTGTATGAAAGTTTCGAACATTGTTTATTCAAAACTGGCCCTCAAATGGGAAATACATATAAAGGCTTACTTGTCAAAGAGAGCGTTCCAAGAGCAGGCAATTATGTAATAAATATTGTTGAAAACAGCCAAGATAATTTTTCTGTAGTTAAAACTCTCGTATTCTTAGACACTGGCAATTTTGGGGAATATAACAGCAAACAATATAAAGGGAAGAGAGAATATAATAATGGCAACACTTACGACCGTCTATTGCCACAACAGGTAGATTTTTACAATCAAGTTGTAGACAGCGCAAAACAATATAGCAAAGAAAGCAAGAATGCTAATGCTATTTTGTTTATTCACATCCCAATTTTTGAATATATAGAAGCTATTGGAGCTGCCTTAAAATCAGAGACAAGTGTTTATGATGTATCAAAATATATGGATTATGCAAAAACAATTAGCTACGAAGAAAGCTACAACCCAGACCTATGGAATGATGATTACAAAACTTCTTTTGGAACGTTTCATGAAAAAGTTTGTGGCCCTCCATATGATGACGATGTTTTTGATTCCATCAAAGAAAAAACTCAAATGATAATTTGTGGCCACGAGCATATAAACAATTTTGTAGTAGATTATGAGGATGTAATTTTTTGTTATACAATGAAAACTGGCACTGGGTCCTACCATGACACAGCCTTAAACGGGGGAACAATTATTACAATCTCTGGAGCAGAAAAACCCACTGTCAAACACCAACGATATTCTAAAATAAGTAAATAAGACCGATTTTCTTGTAGAAATGCTCTAGAAAGGCTTCTCTATCCTGTTGAATAGAAAGATAACAAGATATATATTCCCTTTGGTGAATTTGTGAACAAGTTGGAGCATATTATATGCAAAACAAAAGACGCTTAAGTGGTGCAATGGCTTTCATTACACTAATGGGTATTGTAAGTTTATTTTCTGACATGACGCACGAAGGCGCTAGAAGCATTTTGGGCGAATACTTAAACCTTGCAGGTGCATCAGCTGCCACTATTGGTTTTGTCTCCGGAATTGGAGAATTGTGCGGTTATTCATTAAGACTGCTTTCAGGTTTTACAGCCGATAAAACAAAAAAATATTGGACACTTGTAATTGCAGGTTACACAATGCAAGTCCTTGCAATTCCAGCATTAGCGCTAATTCCAGAGAACGGATGGTTTTGGGCATGCGCTCTTGTAATAATTGAAAGAATTGGAAAAGCAATCAAAAAACCAGCAAAGAACACACTTGTGAGTTTTGCAGCAAATGAAGTTGGAACTGGAAAAGGTTTTGCTTATCAAGAATTTTTGGACCAATTTGGAGCATTCTTAGGCCCAGTAATTTTATTTGTAATTGCATCAATTAAAGGAACAAGTAGCCTTCTTTCTACTTATAGAATTTGTTTTGCTATTCTTGGAATTCCTGCACTAATTACCATTGCGCTTGTTTTTTTCTCACGTATCAAATATCCGCACCCAGAAGTTTTTGAAGAAAATAAAGAGACAGAAACAAAATTTGATTTTCAAAAATCTTTTATCTTCTATATGGTAGCCATATGTCTATTTGCTTTTGGATTTGCTGATTTCACACTAATTACTTTACATGCTGCTAAAACGCAGGCTTTCCCTACTTCAACTTTAAGCTTGCTATATGCTGTTGCTATGGCAGTAGATGCATTTGCTGCTCTATTTTTTGGTTGGATGTTTGATAAAATTGGTCTAAAAGCTCTTATTGTATCTACTTTGTGTAGCACATTCTTTGCATGTTTTGTTTTCTTGACATCAAGCCCTGCCATAATTGGAGTTGGAATTATTATGTGGGGAATTGGGATGGGTGCACAAGAAAGCATTATGAAAGCCGCTGTAAGCAAGATTATCCCAAGTTCAATGCGCAGTACAGGATTTGGTATTTTTGAAACAGGTTACGGCATTGCGTGGTTCTTGGGAAGTTGGCTGTTAGGTGCACTTTATGACATTAACCCAATATATCTTGCAACAGTTTCTGCTTTTGTCCAAATTTTAGCTATCTTGTTTTACATTTTGTGTATAAAACAGCAAAAAAAAGAAGTTTTATGAGGTTTTAGCAAAAGCCTCTCATACTAATCAAATCACTCAAGAGAAAATAAGATGATGTCATTAGAACCATCACTGAACATTGGATTTTGGTTCTTATTGTTATCATTTTTTACAGTGTAATTTGCAATATTTTGGAATGTTAAAATTCCCTTCTCTAAAGCTTTTGGAGTTGTAAGTTTTTCACCATCCCAACCTAATGCATCTAATAATGCAGTCGTAAAATACCCATGCGTTCCATAATTTGGCTCAAAAGACTGCTCGTAATATCTTGCAGCACTTAAGCAATACAACGAAGAATCTATATCTATTTTCTCATTTTCAAAAAACAAAATCTTTGCATCTATGTTTGAATATTCTGCATTATTTACGCTTACATACCCCGGTTTAACAACTCCTCCAGAATGACAAGAATCTGAGAACACAACTTTTATACCTTTTATTGTTTTTACATCAGAAAGAAAATCATCATGAGAGTACAAAGCACAATCGTCTCCCTCATTAGCACTAGTTACAAAGTATGTGTTAGAAGCATTTGCATAATCACTTTTTGTACCAACATTAGCATCATAATATCCATGACATGAAGCAAAAATGAAAGTCAAATCTTCGTCAGTTGAAGATGAAGCAAGATTTGCAATTTTTGTTCTAAGATTACTTAATGTTGTATTTGTATCTAATTTTTCAGAAGAAACAGAAATAGCATTTGGTATTTCTTCATAAAAATTTTCGCCAGTTTTATCATAATTTTGACCCAGAATGTAATAAGAATTACACTCCAACCCTGCCTTTTGTGCTAAAGCTTCCAACGCAAGCCCTACTTGGGTAGCATCATTGACTGTGCCACACAAGGTTGCTACTTTTTGACCGTTCCAATAGCAATTGGCATAATCATTGCCATAAACAAGAATATTAACTCTTTTTATTTCAGGCTTACCATTTTTTGTTTCATACATAAGCTCGCAGGAACTTAAAAGAAATAAAATACAAAAGATTGAGAGGCACAATAAAATCAAGTTCAAGACTCTATTTCTCATCTTCTGAACCTCTAAACCCGCGGACAGAGTAATCAAATTTAAGCGCACATGAAAGGCGGAAGACAAGAGAATCGGCCTTAAAAAGAATAGAAACAGGGATTGCTAGTGCCAATTTATATGTCTTAGAGTGTGCAATTTCAAAGCTGGGTATAGTTTCAATTTCGCCGGCAAAGAACGAATTGCTAGTGTCTTTTAAGTTAAATATGAAAAATTTTGTAGCTAAGTCAATGTTCACTTTCGTGCCAAAAGCTGTCCCCAAAGAAAAAAATACCCCTGCACCGTTGTACGCTTTGAGCACTGATGAGCCAAATGCAAGTGAGCGACTTATGCCAGTAAAAGAAACTCCGGCTCCCAAATTGACCATGCGTGAAGAATTTTCATTCCCAAGGCCAACACTTAAAAGTCTTAAATCAAAATTGTATCCATAAGATGTGCGTACTGGTGGCATTTCAACTGAGCTTTGCCCTGGATATTCTTTTAGGTAACTTGCTGTTGGGACAGTAAAAGCGCCACCAAATGCTACATTAAGGCTTGGGCGGCTGTCCAAAAAAACAGGAGAAGCAACAGCACAAAAGCTAAAGAAGAGTAAAAGTGTTATGCAAGTAAAAGACCTCTTACAAGACATCATATTATTATTGTAACTAAAAAACTTATTATAAGCCACAGGCATTTTGGTAATAAAGTATTGGCATTATTTTGGCATTTCATTATTTGGGCATTGCATTATTTAGACCATGCATTATTTTGAGGTTTTTGAGAAATGAGATTTTTGAGAAATGAGATTTGCAAAAACCTCTTTAAGCTAGTATTTGAGCCTTCAAAATGTTAATCTTGTTTCATGAAATCTCAAAATGTTCTTCCTTTGATTGATTTTCACTCGCATTTTATTGCACCTAATGCTTTTTACTGCACAGCAAAACCAACAGCAGAACCATTAAATTATGTTGGTAAGTCATTAACTTATTTTGAAGGTTTACTTCCTCAATTTTGGGATGAAAACCAACTTAAAAAATTAGAAGTTCTTTTAGAAAATCCAAATATACAACTTGGAGAAATTGGAATAGACAAGCGTTTTGAACACATAATCTCTTTAAAAAAACAATTTGAAAATCTTATTATGTTATTATCTTATGCAAAAGATAAGAGTAAGAA
>CAVDLI010000097.1:0-4782 GCA_963609725.1 bacterium
ACTCTTATGTTGGAAAAACAGAACTTATGTTTGAGGGGGAGTTTGAAGCATGACAGACAATATGCAAACATATCTTGAAAAAAGGATTGACGACATTGTGGCTGTTCTTGGAAACAAGACAGCTACATGGGATTTTGTTCAGCGTGTGTACGGCGAGGCAGGGCTTGTCTGTCTCTATGAAAACTATACAAGACCGACTGAGTAATGCTAACATGAAGAAGGAGAAAAAAATGGAACGCAAAAAAATGGAACATGGACCGCTTTCAATGGACATGGGTTTTGGACGTCCTGATAAAGCTAAATGTCTTTGCTCAAAATGCAAATATCGTATGCCTGATGGTGTTGTTAAAGTAAGCGAAGAAAGAACTGTTGTTATAGAACAATGGGACAATGCAAAATGCGAGTATTATGATGAAAAGCCTGATAGCATTGTTTGGGACGGTGCATATTGTAAATATTTTAAGGCAGACGAGGGGGCTCACTAATAATACAAGTCCTAACCCAAAATTGTCCTTTTTCATAATAACAATCAAGAATTTCCATTCGAGAGGGGACAAGTAAAAGTTCTCTTTCAGCTTCTCCATATTTGGAGAGAGAAGCACCTTTAGCTGAAATATATAATCCATGCGTGCCTTTTGGAACACAAACTTCCAAATGCACGTCTTTTTGAAAGATAGGATTTATTCGTCTTGCACCTGTAAAAGAAGTAAAGCCTTTTTCATCATATTTTTTTCCAATAAGTTTCTTTAGGATTGCTTCACTTTTGAGGTCTTCACCTTTGAGATTAAATTGACTCGCAAATTGGTCATAAGAACAAGCTCCTCGATAACATACAACATCTTCTTTTATCTCAAAATGATTAAGAGCTTCATAAAGATTATCTATAGTTTGTGCAACAGAGTCGCCATGTAAATTCTTGTCTCCTTGCCACATTGCCTCATTGATTTTGCGGTACGAATAGCCTGAATAGACTTCAATACTCTCCCTTTCTTCTCGAGTGAGGGATTGTACTTTTGCAAGGTCGCAATTGTTCTTTGAATGATACTCGTGAGCAAAATATTCCTGAGTTCGTAAATCAGGGTATTGGTCGTTAAAATTAAGAGCCTTGTCATAAGTTTCTTGAGAAGCTTTTTTCGTTGTTTTTGGAGATGATGTTCGTGTTGCCTTGGATGTTGGTTGAATACTTGTAAGCTGTTTTGACTGGTATCCTTCCACGCTTTCAAGCAATGAATTGCGAGTAAGCCCAGTATCTTTGAGAAACTGTTTATACTGAGAGGATTTTGTATTTATTTTATCTTGAATAAGCTTTGCGTCATCATCATAACCTGCTGACTTAAGTGCTACTTGTTGCCGTTTTAATGCTCTGAGCTGTCTTTCATATGCTCGTTGCTTTTGTTGGTTCTCGTATTGTTTTGCGTTTTTCTCTGCACTGAGTTTACCTGTTTGGTCTGCTCTTGGAGTGCCTTCAATATAAGGGCTAAAAGAGTGATAGCAGTTAATGCCACATATTCCTAGCATATCACCATAAGCTGGAAGTCCTGCGTCTAGTGAGCCATAGAAATAACCGTATTTCTTGTTGTTTGGGTCAAGAGAAAATACCTTACCTTGCCACACTTCATGCTCAGGTCTTGCTCCGTTATGCCAAGAGGTTTCTACAAGAGAAACGCCCAGTTCTTTACAATCTGCAAGACAGAGTTATGCACTTGCTCTATTTGTCTGTGTTACAAGGTCACGACGGATAGCACTATCAAGAGGGTAAACGTGTATCTTGTCTCCGTTCTTGTAGGTAGTAAAGAGTTCTCCGTTCTTGGAAACAAGAGGTCTACATGGGATTTTATTCAGCGTGTGTATGGCGAGGCAGGACTTGTCTGTCTCTATGAAAACTATACAAAGCCGACTAGGTAATGCTACATAAAGAAGGAGAAACAAAAAGAATGAATGATAAATTTTCAAAACAAGAGTATCCTCAATTAGTCAGAGAATATAGAAAAATGTTTAATGAGCCTGAACCAGCCTTAGAAGAAACAGGGTGGGACATATACGAAAATATGAAAATTCTTAAAGAATGTATAAAAACAAAGAACCCCTTTGTGCATGAAGAGCTTTCTTTTGATGAAATATCTTAGTTCCACGAAATCTTTGAAACCATTTCTATAACAGTTCTAAAAGCATTAGGAAAATATTTTTTCATCTCAGAAGCATAACTAGAACCAAGAGCGGAGCTTGCTAATACTTCTGCAAAGAACTCTGTACATGCTTGTTTATGTCCTTGAGTTTCAAATTAGAATGAGCACAATATAGTTTAGCATTTCTGTTGTTGGCGTTCTTCTTAATCCCTTAATTGGTTTATACTCAAAAACTTTTTTTGTTATTACTTTACTCTTCCAATTGGCCAAACAAAATAGATGACAAATAAGATAACTTATATGTAAAGTGCACTGTCTTTTTTTTCTTTTTGGTGGTATATTTCAAACGTTGGTTCTCTGCAAAGAGAAAACAGGAGATTTTAGAAATGAAGAAAGCAATCGTTATTATCGCTCTTGTAGCAATGATTATTGTTCCTGTTGCAGCAAAGAGTGTTCTTCCAACACAAAAGAGCTCTTTTGCAGTAGGTATTGAGCTTGGACAGCCAGCTGGTATTACAGTTAACTGGGATATTGATTCTAAGTGGGATGGTTACGTCACAGCTGCTTTTGGTTTTGGCAGTCCTTACTACATTGATGCTGTTCTTGGTGGTCAGTACAAAGTTGCTGAATTTAAGATTGACAAGGCTAAGTTTGATGTAAATGTTGGACTTCAAGCCGGTGCAAACATTACACTTGGTGACAATCCTTCAGTCCTTCTTGCATTCCGCGGAACTGGTTCTATTAGCTATGATTGGAAATGGAAAGATGTTGGTAATTTCACAGCTTATCTTAGAGGTGGCGCAGGATACGCAGTTTCTCTTTCTAAGGACGTAGCAGGCAAATTCTCTTGGAACGCTGCACTTGGTTGCGTATATCACATTTAATATATACCGATACCAGAGGGTTTTACAAAGTTAGGTTAAACTAGAGAGGTTTTTGCAAAAACCTCTAGAAATTTGATTTATTGTAGGGAATTTTCAAAAACTTGATTTTGAAAGTTTCTTCGTAAATCCTCTGGAAGTTTTATTTGAGGGCTGCGTTTTTGCGGCCCTTTTATGTAATAAGTTATTGCAAAACTGTTTTATAAGAACCTAACAAGTTTTTGCAAAAACTACGATGAAAACTGGCGTAAATATCACAAAAAACTAGTCATGAGAACCCCTACGAATACAAATATTAAGACTGCACAATCAACAAAACCCACAAAAACCCTAAAAATCATGGAAATCGCAAAAGCCACAAAGAACTCAAAACATACACAACCTGAGAAAACTACAAAAGACATAAAACTTGCAAGAGATACAGAAAATAAGACATCTAGCAAAGTTTTGGACAGTAAAGAAAGTGAAGTTTTTTCTCTTTTTGCAAAAACGCCTAGCCAAATTGCAACACTTTTGGGACTTGAGAAAAAATTTCAAGGACAGCAAATTTACTCATGGCTTGTAAAAGGCGCCACTTCGTTTGACGAAATGACAAACCTCTCGTTGGCACTGAGAAAAGAGCTTGCTCTGAGATATCGGTCTGTATTTTCTTCTAAGATTGCCGGCTCGCAAACAGACTCTCAGGGGAATGTGAAACTTGCTCTTGAGCTTTTTGATGGTAGCATAATTGAGTGCGTGTTGCTTGTGGACAAGGAAGGCGATTTGACGGCGTGTCTTTCAAGCCAAGTTGGTTGTGCAATGGGGTGCAAATTTTGCAGGACTGGGACACTGCACTTAAAACGAAATTTGTATTCTTTTGAAATAATTGAGCAGTTTGCGTATTTAAGTCGCATGACTAGCAATTCTTCTTCCACTCAAGAATTGTCTTGCCCCTGTCAGATGAAATCACACAGCTCATCGAAAGCGCCAACTCTTACTACATCTCGTGCTATAACGCATGTCGTTTTTATGGGTATGGGCGAGCCACTTGCAAATTTGGATAATGTTGCAGATGCAATTTCATTTCTACATGACCCAACTGGGTATAATATTAGCCACAGACGAATTACCATTTCAACTTGTGGACTAGTGCCTGGGATTTTGGAGCTTTCTAGACGTGAAATTCCGGTCAAACTTGCAGTGTCATTAGTGACTGCCAATGACGAAAAACGCTCATCCCTCATGCCTGTAAACAAAGCTTACAACCTAGCCCGCTTAAGAGAAGCACTTGAGAGATTTCAAAAAGTATCGGGTCGCCGTTTTACGTTTGAATATTGCATGATTCACAATGTCAACATTTTTGAGGCCGATGCTAACGAGCTAAAAAAATTCTGTTCCGGCCTTGAAGTTATTGTTAATTTAATACCGTTTAATCCGTGTAATGAGCTTGAGTTTGAAACTCCTACGCCTGAAGAAATCAAAACATTTACGAACGCTCTTTCAAAACGAAATATTCCGTACACGGTAAGAATAAGCCGTGGACGTTCAATAAAAGGTGCATGCGGGCAACTTGCTGGAAAACTTGTTGAAGAAAGTTAGAGCTTGCGGGAGAAACCTAAAGATTGCAGAAGAAATCTAAAATTTGTTGGAGAAACCTAGAGTGGTTTTGTTAGCAAGTGCATGCTCTTAAAGTGTGCTTAAAGTGTTCTTAAAGTGTCTTTAACGTGTCTTTCATAAAGTGTGGTTAATTGAAAAAGTAAATGCAACACAAAGCCGTCCAAGGTGAAGTTGCATTT
>CAVDLI010000098.1:0-4666 GCA_963609725.1 bacterium
GTGCTGCTGTTGCAACTGTTATGAGTCAAATTGTTGGAGGTCTTTTCCCCTTTGTTGTAGATGGCTTTTTTGTGTCTAATTACACTGGAAAGACTCCATATGCAGCTCTTAATTTTATATACCCATTAATAATGGTTCTTGGCGCTCTTGGTACAATGATTGGAACTGGAGGCTGTGCTCTAGTTGCAAAAACTATAGGTGAGGGGAACAAGGAAAAAGCGCAAGAACTTTTTTCTATGTTTATTTCTATTACTATAGTTTTGGGCTCTTTATTGTCTGTTGTTGGATATCTTCTCTTACCAACTTTAGCACAAAAAATGGGCGCAAGTGGTGCTATGCTTGAGTATTGTATAAGCTATGCTCGTATTGTTATTTGTGGTCTTGTAGGACTTATGCTCCAGTATGAATTTCAAAGTTTCTTTGTTGCTGCTGAAAAACCTCAACTTGGATTAATTGTAACAATAGCATCTGGAGTTACAAACATGGTGTTTGACTGGCTTTTTGTTGCTGTCTTTAAGTGGGGTCTTGAGGGTGCTGCTGTTGCAACTGTTATGAGTCAAATTGTTGGAGGTCTTTTCCCAATTTTTTACTTTTTCTCAAAGAAAAATGATAGTTTGCTCAAGTTTACACGCTTTAAGTTAGATTGGGCATCAATTATAAAGGCATTTGGAAACGGCTCGTCAGAGTTCTTGTCTTCTATTTCTTCTTCACTAGTTGGAATGTTGTTTAATAGACAACTTTTAATTTTTGCAGGAGAAAACGGTGTTGCTGCATACGGAACATTAACATATGTTGTTCTAGTCTTTGTTGGGATTTTTATTGGATACTCAATAGGTACAGCTCCAATTGTAAGTTACAACTATGGAGCGAGTAACAAAAAAGAACTTAGTTCTCTTTTTAAGAAAAGTCTTGTTTTAGTTTGTTCTGCATCTATTATTATGATGCTAGCAGGTGAGGTGTTTTCTCCTGTCTTAACTCAAATCTTTGTAAGTTATGATGCAGAGTTAGTTGAAATTACTCTTAGAGCATTCTTCTTCTATTCTTTCTCTTTCTTATTTTCTGGAATTTGTATTTACAGCTCTTCATTTTTTACAGCATTGAACAACGGAGCAATATCTGCAGCAATATCTACTTTGAGAACATTGTTTTTCCAAGTGTTATTTGTTTTACTTCTTCCAAAAGTTTGGGGCTTAGATGGGATATGGATTTCTATTGTGTTTGCAGAGTTTTGCTCGGCCTCTCTTGGTATGTTCTTCATGATAACTCAAAAAGAACGCTATGGTTATGGTGCGCAAGTTGAACTTAAGGAAGCTGCTTAAATGTAGAGGTTGTTGCAGTTTCAAAAACCTCTCATAAAGACAATTAAAAATCTCTAATGAATGAAAAATGATTGAAATCTATGAAAAAAGAAGTCAATTTTTTAACAGGACCAATTTTGTCCTCTCTTTTGAAATTTTCAATTCCAGTGTTGCTGACCTTGATGCTACAGGCTTTATATGGCGCTGTAGATCTTTGGGCAGTAGGAAAATTTAGCACTACTTTGGATGTGTCTGCTGTTGCTACAGGCTCTCAAGCCATGCAAATTATTACAGCTCTCATTACAGGATTGTCCATGGGGTCTACAGTGCTTCTTGGTAATTATGTAGGCTGCAAAGATAACAATGGAATATCAAAAACAATCATAAGTAGTATTTATGTATTTGGGTTACTTGGTGTAGTGCTAACCTTAATTACCGTATTGGCAGCGCCATTAATTGCAACTCTTACAAATGTGCCATCTAGCGCTTTTTCTCAAACGGTCTCTTACATAAGGATTTGCGGTGCAGGTAGCTTGTTCCAAATTGGGCTCTCAACAGTTTGGGCTGCCTTGTTCACTTTATTGCTTTGCATTTGGTATTACATTCGCTTGAGAAGAAATGATGTCATAAAGGTGAAATCTTAAAGGTATATGATTTTGTAAATTTGCAAAAAAACTCTGTGCTTTAGAGAATTGAAAGAATTGAACGAATTGAAGGAACTGAACGAATTGAAGGAACTGAAAGAATTGATGACCCAAAAGTTCCGTTAAATTCGGCTGAATTCCAGTGCGAGTTTTTATTTTACTAAAATGTATTTTTTTGCAGAGAAATGCAAAACTTCAAAAAACTAATTTTTGTGAAAATCATAACATTTTATGCAGATTTTTTTGTATAAATAATGCATATACTTGAATAAAATACAAATCAAGTGCAAAATCGGTGCAATTATTTTGTGAAAATCTTATGAAATTCTTATGAATTCATGAATTCTAATGAACTTTAATAACGGACTCTTATGAATTTTATGAATTCAAGTGAATTCTGATGCGCAGGAGGCGGTTTTTTGGTTAGATATGTAATAAAGAGAATACTGTTGGCCATAGCTACAGTCTTTATAATTTGCCTCATCACTTTTTTTGTAATGCACGCTGTGCCAGGTGGTCCATTTAACAGAGAAAAAGCACTCTCTCAAGCTACTGTAGATGCTCTTAATGCAAGATATGGTCTTGATAAGCCTTTGTGGACACAGTTTTTTAATTATATGAAAGGTCTCTTACATGGAGATTTTGGAGTTTCTCTTAAAAATGGTCGTGAAATAAACGAAATCATTGGAGAATCATTTCCAATTTCTGCAAAACTTGGACTTATGGCTATAACTATAGCTCTTATTTGTGGAACAATTTTTGGTTGTATTGCAGCTATAATGCGCAATAAACTTCCAGACAGAATTATTGTTTTCCTTTCCACTTTATTTACAGCTGTTCCTAGTTTTGTTTTAGCTACTTTGCTACTACTTGTTTTCTCTATTAAACTAGGTTGGATTCCAGTCTGGAGTGCAACAGAAACTCATTACCTTCTTCCTGTAATTGCACTTGCTGCATATCCAATGGCATATACTACACGTCTTTCTAAGTCTAGTATGCTTGATGCTCTTGGACAGGATTATGTTCGTACAGCACGCTCTAAGGGTGTTGCAAAATGGAAAGTTATCTTTAAGCATGCTCTTAGAAACTCTCTTATTCCAATTATCACATATGCAGGACCTCAGATTGCTTACATCATTACCGGTTCTATGGTAGTTGAAACTGTATTTACAGTAGGTGGTATTGGTACAAAGTTTGTAAGTGCAATTAACAACAGAGATTACACACTTATTATGGCAACAACAATCTTCCTTGCAACTTTAATGGTTGTTGCAAATGTCATTTGTGACTTGTTGTACAAACTTGTTGACCCACGAATTAAATACGATTGAGGAGGGACACACTTATGGCAGAGAATATGAAAAAAGAAAATATTAAAGAAAATATTGTAGAGAATATTGAAGAGAACACTGTAGAAAAGAAACAAAAAGATAGTGCATATCCTTCAAAAAAACCATTTAGTTTGCAGCTTGATTTGTCAAAATTCAATTCTTCTATGTTTGAGAAAGCAAGTGAAGAAGAAAAACGACAGCAAGATGTTATGAGTGAAAGTACTTCTTTTTTCAAAGACGGAATTAGAAAACTGTTCAAAAATCCGCTTGCTGTTGCAAGTCTTATAGTTCTTGCTTTAATTCTCATTGTTATTATTGTAGCTCCTTTGATTGTTCCTTATAGTTATGAAGAAATACTTTCTGTAAATGGAGTTAGAGATAAAGGTGCAAAAAATCTTGCCCCATTTACTTATAGTAAACTTGAACAGCAGTACATAGATGCTGGCGGTTACAGGTTCCCTCATATTTTTGGCACAGATGAGCAATGTCGTGATTATTTCATTAGAGTTGTTTATGGAACAAGAGTTTCTTTGTTTGTGGGATTCTTTGCATCTATTATTGTTCTTATCATCGGTATGGTGTATGGAAGTGTGTCCGGTTATATGGGTGGTAAAGTTGACCTTGTCATGATGCGTATTGTTGACATTATTTACTCGTTGCCAGATATGCTCATAGTAATTTTGCTAAGTGTTGTATTGCAAACAGTTATTACGCTAAAAAGTGGTTCTTTTTTAAGTTCTTTGGGCACAAATATGATTTCAATGTTTATTGTATTTGGTCTTTTGTACTGGGTTGGCATGGCACGTCTTATTAGAGGTCAAATTCTTTCTATAAAAGAAAATGAATATATTTTAGCTTCAAAATCAATTGGAACTCCTACTAGGATGATAATCAAAAAACACATGATTCCTAATTGCCTTTCTGTAATAATTATTTCAACTGCTTTGCAAATTCCGTCTGCAATTTTTACAGAAAGTTATTTAAGTTTTGTGGGTCTTGGTGTTCAGGCTCCAATGCCGTCATTAGGCTCTCTTGCAAATTCTGCGCGTGGCGGACTCCAAAGTTATCCTTATAAGTTATTGTTTCCAGCATTGACTATATGCCTTATTGTTCTGAGTTTAAATCTTTTGGGAGATGGACTTAGAGACGCATTTGATCCAAAACTTAGAAAGTAGGGGGGCATTATGGACAAAAAAGTTTCAAAAGTTGAAAAACAAGTTCAATCTCAAGAGCAGTTGAAATCTCAAGAGCAAGTTCAATCTCAGGTGCAAATTCATTCCCAAACGCAAGTTCAAGAGCAAGTTTCAAACCAAGCCCCAAAGCAACATCTTCTTAGCGTAAACGACTTGTACACCTCATTTTTTACAGACTCAGGGGAAGTTCATGCTGTCAA
>CAVDLI010000099.1:0-4258 GCA_963609725.1 bacterium
CAGTTTATGATGCAACAGAGGGTGAAACCATAACACTTCTAAAGGATGTAGATTTGACTAATTATGCCGCAAAAGGAAGTTTGACAGGGTATGGTTTTGAATTTGCAAAAGGAGTCACTCTTGACCTCAATCAGAAGACTATTACAGTGAATAACTATGGTGTTGTCTGGAGAGGAGAAGCCCTGACTATTAAGAATGGTACTTTTAATGCTGCTAAACAAGATAAAACAGTATCTAACTATGGTTCTTATGCTCTTTTCATACGGGGAACAAATAACGATGAAGCCCTGACTGATGGAACGAAAAAAGAATGGGTTGCAACTGTGAAGAATATAAAATGTAGAGGCGGTATAAATGTTGGCTGCCATAAGCTAGTAATTGAAAATGCAGAAGTCGAAGGGACTAACTATTATTCATTATGGGCTGACGCAAATGCCGAAATAACAGTAGAAAATGGCACTTATACTTCATTTGCCGAAAAATCTGGTATAACAATGAATACTGCTAATACGGGTAAAATAGAAGTTCTTGATGGTGTTTTTACTACGAAGAAAACTGGCGATATTCTTTGCACAAATAATGTAAGCATAAAAGGTGGAACATTCAATGTTGATCCAACAAAAGTTCCGACTACTGGGGAAAGTACAAAGAGCTATGTTGCAGTAGGCTACAAAGCCACAGAAAAAGACGGCATTTGGACTGTTTCAAAAAACGAGGAAACTGAATAATAAAAGTCAAAAAACATTTTTATCGTTTTAAGACACTTACTTGCACTCTCTAGTCTTAGGCTGGAGAGTGTTTTTTTATGCAGGAGATTTTTGCAAAGCACCTTTTGCACAAGCTAAACTTAGCACAAACTCACAACTCATTTTATTTGCTATCAATATACAAAATGGTATAGAATGAATTTTGCGTGGTGGTTGTGGGAATTATGGTTTTTGATTTACAAAAAGCTAGCTTGTGGAAAAGAGCAAGTGCTTTTCTTTTTGATTTTATACTCCTTTCTATATTGGTAGTAGCATTTGCATTTCTACTTTCTTGGATTGCAGGTTATGACCGTTACAGCACAACATATTATGCAAAACTTGTAGAATGTGAAAAAACTTACAACACATCTTTTTCATATACAGAACAACAGTTCAATGAACTGTCAAAAGAGAGCCAGGTTGCATACATGAATGCTTTTAATGCACTTGTAGATGATGAGAGTGCAATGTATGCATATAACATGATGGTAAATCTAATAATGCTAATTACATCGTGTTCTATCTTTTTGGCGTATTTGGCACTTGAATTTGTCATGCCAATTATTTTCAAAGACGGCAGAACACTGGGCAAAAAGATTTTTGGATTAGCAGTAATGAAAACAAACGGCGTGAGAATAAATAAAATTAGCCTTTTTGTCAGAACATTTCTTGGAAAGTATGCTATTGAGACAATGATTCCTGCCTTGATTATTACAATGATTATGTTCAACACTATTGGAGTGATGGGGCCCGTCGTCATTGGGCTTATTTTAATTTTACAGTTGATTATTATGTCTGTAACACGGACAAATTCGCTAATACATGACTTACTTGCAGACACTGTTGTTGTGGATTATGCAAGCCAAATGATATATGAGAATGAGGGGGCTTTGATTGAGGCCAAAAGACAGGACGCATTGGAGAAAGCAAACAGAGCAAAGTATTAGATAATAATTGGATAGGCCGATACCCCTGTGTAACGCAAACTGAGAAAACAAAATAGAGAAAATAATAAAACTAAAGGAATATGAAATGATTGTTGAGCTTAAGAATTTAACTAAAATTTTCCCAAGTAGGAACAAGAACAGTAATGATGAAGTTGTTGCTGTAAACGATTTCACATTTACTATTCCAGATGGCAAGTTAGTGGGTCTTTTGGGGCCTAGCGGCTGTGGCAAAAGTACAACGCTTTATATGATTTGTGGTCTTCAAAAACCTACTAGCGGACAAATTTTCTTTGGAGAAGATGATGTAACACAACTTCCGGCAGAAAACCGCGGAGTAGGGCTTGTGTTCCAAAATTATGCTTTGTATCCGCACATGACAGTTAAGCAAAACATTTTGTTTCCGCTCCAAAATCTTAAAGGTGAAGATAAACTTTCTAAAGAAGAAATGTTAAAGAGAGCTTATGATGTTGCAAAAATTGTCCAAATAGATGAGCTTATGGATAGAAAACCAAGTGAGCTTTCTGGAGGACAGCAACAGAGAGTTGCAATTGCAAGAGCACTTGTCAAAATGCCAAAAGTACTACTTCTTGATGAACCATTATCTAACCTTGATGCAAGACTTAGACTTCAGACAAGAGAAGAAATCAGACGTATTCAAAGAGCTACAAATATTACAACTGTTTTTGTTACTCACGACCAAGAAGAAGCTATGAGTATATCTGACATGATAGTTGTCATGAAACTTGGTATTGTTCAGCAAATTGGAAAACCTCAAGATGTGTACAATAGTCCCGCAAATTTGTTTGTTGCAAAATTCCTTGGCACTCCGCCAATCAATGTTTTTAACGCCAGTATAAAAGATGAAAAAGTTTTCATTGGCTCTGAACCTATTGGAGATGCTCATGGTGTTGCAGACCAAGAAGTTTATGTTGGCATTAGACCTGAAGGTTTTGTTCTTAATGAAAACGGGCCTTTTACATGTAAACTTAACGCTGTTGAGGTCATGGGACGAGATGTAAGTGTTGTAGTAACAAATGAAGCATCTTTAAGTCCAACAATTAGAGCAATTGTTGATGCTGACAACAATATAATTGCAAATGGCAAGCAAGATGACGCTGTAAATTATGATAAGAGGGAAGTTAAATTCTCAATTAAACCTAACAAAATGTTCATCTTTAATAAGGATGACGAGACAAGAATTTACATAGAGGAAAAGTAACATGGCAAATAGCATGGTAGAAAGTAAACACCCGTGGAAAGCGTGGATATATTTGTCTCCTGCAATAGTGCTTTTGCTTGTGTTTACTGTATGGCCCATTATTAACACTGTTAGAATGGCATTTCTTGAAAACTACAGTGGCCTTAAAGCTGCAGGGGGTATGAAGTTCTATTTTGGATTTGGAAATTTTACAAAAGTTGTAACTTATCCAAAATTCATTCAGTGTATGAAAAACACCGTTCTTCTTTGTGTTTTTACAGTTCCAATCTCAACGCTTTTGGCACTTCTTATAGCTGTTTGCCTTAACTCTATTAAGACATTGCAAAAGTTTTTGCAAACAATTTTCTTCTTGCCGTATGTTACAAACTCAATTGCTATTGGAATGGTTTTTGCTGCAATGTTTAATATTGTGGGTGGTTTTTACGGAACAGAAAACGAAATCATTGTTACAGCCGGTATTGTTAACAATGTAATTGAGTTTTTTGGAGGAAAGCCAATTAACTGGATAAACTACGGTTCTACTTATGTTGCAAACATGACTGTAATGATTATCTACATAGTGTGGAATGCATTGCCTTTTAAGATTTTAATTCTTCTTGGCGGACTGCAAAGTATAAACAAGCAATATTATGATGCAGCTAAAGTAGATGGGACTTCTAGACGTAGAATTTTTACAAGAATTACAGTGCCTCTTTTGTCTCCAATGATTGCGTATGTAGTAATTACTGGTTTTATTGGAGGGTTTAAGGAGTACACAAGTATTGTTGGTATATTTGGGGAGTCCATGGGTCCAGCAGATGACGCAAAAAGACTTAATACTATGGTTGGTTTTATTTATGATTCTCTTTCGTCTAACAGCCAAGGCCGGGCAAGTGCAGCAGCTCTTATTCTCTTTGGTGTAATTCTTGTTGTTACATTAATTAACTTATATGTCAGCAAGAAAAAAGTTCATTATTGAGGAACGTTTTATGGCAAATAATATTACAACAATGCATGAAAAAGATATGAGAAAGGAAACAGCACGCCAAAAAGTTATGGGCGTTTTAGTAATGATTTTGCTTTATGCGTTCTTAATTTTTATGGCAATAATTGTGCTTTTCCCTTTTTATTGGATGATAAACTCATCTCTTAAAACTCTTGATGAGTATAGAATGAGTGTTCCAACATTTTGGCCAAAGAAGATTATGTTTACAAACTATGCTACAGCGTTTGAAACAGCAACTTTGGGTAGGCTGTTTCTTAATACAATGTACGTTGGGCTTGTTTCTACAATACTTTCATTGGTTATTACGATATTATCGGCCTTTGCATTTGCTAGGCTTGAATTCAAAGGGAAAGACCTCTTG
>CAVDLI010000100.1:0-4200 GCA_963609725.1 bacterium
GCGCATTACTCGTAAATATCGCCATCCTCGGGAACGCCCAAATGACGGCAAATTGCATTAAATGTTTGTTTGCTTATATCGTGTTCAACACTACAAGCATCTTCAAGTGCTGTTTTTTCATCAACTCCAAGGCTCATAAAGAACTTGGACAGTATCTTGTGACGAGTATAAACCTTATTTGCAATTGCCATTCCCTTGTCTGTAAGGGTAATGAGACCATCTTCGTCCATAGTAATATATCCGTTCTCGCGAAGCCTTCTTGTGGCATAACTTACGCTTGGTTTTGTAACCCCCAAGTGAGATGCAATGTCTATTGAGCGAACATATCCATGCTCTTCTTTCATCATTAGCATGGCTTCAAGGTAGTCTTCCGATGCCTTTCTAATCTTCATCATAGTTTTTATAACCTTTTACCAAAAGAACATACTACAAAAAGCAAACTTTTTTCAATACAAGAGCACGAAATTCAAAAGGCTGCAATCTTTTACCAAGTGCTTAATTTTAGCAAAAATAATTTAGACCGATATTCTTGTAATTCTTTTTCTTTGGTACTTGACGATTATAGTTAGAGTTATTAAACTCCCTTGTAGTTAGAAGAGTCTAACCAAAGTAGAGGTACTTGAAAATGATGCCGTTGACATTGGCAAATGCTGGAGAAGAAAACATGATAAGAAAAGTGGGTGGAAACGAAGAAACCCGCAGACATCTTGAAGATTTAGGGTTCGTTGCAGGTAGTAATGTTACAATAATTTCTTCTATAGGTGGCAATCTTATAGTAAATGTTAAGGACTCTAGAGTAGCAATAAGTAGAGAAATGGCTGGGAAAATAATGATTTGAAAAGTTCTTGCAAAATGAGCTTTTAGGGGTAAAAGCAAAGATAGGGGCTGTGAAGAAAGTTTTGCAAAAACTTCTTGAGACTGCAATTTTAGTGGTCAAGGCGCATAAAGAGCGCAAAACACAAAGAGCGCAAAACAATAATATTGATTTAGTTATAGGAGATATGAACATGAAAACACTTAGGGAAGCAAAAATTGGCGAGACGGTTAGAGTTGTCAAACTCCATGGAGAGGGAGCTGTCAAAAAGAGAATTATGGACATGGGCATTACTCGTGGAGTTGAAGTCTACATTAGAAAAGTAGCGCCACTTGGAGATCCAATTGAAGTTACAGTAAGAGGTTATGAGCTTTCACTCAGGAAAGAAGATGCTTCCATGATAGAAATTGAATAGTAATTGAATAGTAATTGAATAGTAATGGAGAAGTTTTGATATGTCAGAGATCAGAATTGCCCTTGCGGGTAACCCAAACAGTGGAAAAACAACACTGTTTAACAGTTTGACAGGCTCAAATCAGTTTGTAGGAAACTGGCCAGGAGTCACAGTTGAAAAGAAGGAAGGAAAACTTAAAAAACACGATGGTGTTGTAATTACTGACCTTCCAGGAATTTATTCTCTTTCACCATATACGTTGGAAGAAGTTGTTGCAAGAAATTATCTTCTTGAAGAGCGCCCAGATGCAATTCTCAACATTGTAGACGGAACAAACCTTGAAAGAAACCTTTATCTTACAACTCAGCTCACAGAGCTTGGTATTCCAGTAGTTGTTGCAATTAACATGATGGATGTCGTAAGAAAGAACGGCGATAAGATTAATTTTGAAGAACTTTCTAGAGAGCTTGGGTGCAAAGTTGTTGAGATTTCTGCTCTTAAAGAAGAAGGTGTCATGGAAGCTGCTGAAGAAGCAATTAAGGCAGCTAAAGGAACAAAGACAGTTCCAATGCACACTTTCTCTGGTGTTGTTGAGCATGCACTTGCTCATATTGAAGAGGCAGCTTTACACGATATGCCTCAAGAACAACAGCGCTGGTATTGTATAAAGATTTTTGAAAGAGACCCTAAAGTTCTTGAAAAACTTAATATTAAGCCACAAGTTCTCTCTCATATTGAAGAAGACATTAAAGCTGCTGAAAAAGAGCTTGATGACGATGCAGAAAGCATTATTACAAATGAAAGATATGTCTACATTGCATCAATTATGAAAGGTTGCTACAAGAAAAAGAATGTGGGTAAAGAATCTACATCTGATAAGATTGACCGTATTGTTACAAACAGGTGGCTTGGTCTTCCAATTTTTGCACTTATCATGTTCCTTGTTTATTATATTGCAATGGTAACAGTTGGTGCTTCTGCAACAGACTGGGCTAACGATGGTCTATTTGGTGATGGCTGGCATCTTTTGGGTATTGGTTCAAAACAATATGAAGCTGCTGCTGAAGAATACGGAGACACAGACCAAATCATTGACGCTTTTGTATCTGAATATGGTAATGACAGTATTTCTGAAGCCTTGGATATGGAAAGTGATACTTATTCAGAAGACAGTGCAAAGAAAGCCCTTGAAAGTCTTATAAATGCAACACCATCTAATGCTTCTGTTACATATACTGTTGAAGATGAAGAGACTTTGGCTGTTGAAGAGTTTTCTGGCACAACAAAAGAAGATTTAGTCTCAGCAGTAGAGCAGTATCTTAATACTTCTTACAAAGAAAATTATGGCGCACCTGATACAAGTACTTATGGCATTTGGGTTCCAGGTATTCCAGTTCTAGTTTCCAATGGTCTTGAGGCTGTTGGCGCTGCTCCTTGGCTTTCTGGTCTTATCAATGATGGTATTGTTGCCGGAGTTGGTGCTGTTCTTGGTTTTGTCCCACAAATGCTTGTTTTGTTCTTACTCCTTGCTTTCCTTGAGGCTTGTGGATACATGGCAAGAATTGCATTTGTTCTTGATAGAGTTTTTAGAAAGTTTGGTCTTTCTGGTAAGTCATTTATTCCAATGCTTGTTGGTGTTGGTTGTGGCGTTCCTGGAATTATGGCATCAAGAACAATTGAGAATGAAAGAGATAGAAGAATGACAATTATGACTACTACTTTTATTCCTTGTGGTGCTAAAGTCCCATTTATTTCAATGATAGCCGGTGCAATCTTTGGTGGTTCTGCACTTGTTGCTACAAGCGCATATTTCATTGGTATGGCAGCAATAATTATTTCTGGTATCATTCTTAAAAAGACAAAGATGTTCGCCGGAGATCCTGCTCCTTTTGTAATGGAACTTCCTGCTTACCACATGCCAACATTAAAGAACGTTTTACGCTCAATGTGGGAAAGAGGTTGGTCATTCATTAAGAAAGCTGGAACAATTATTCTTCTTTCAACAATTCTTGTTTGGTTCACAACATACTTTGGTGTTGTAGATGGCACATTTAGGATGTTATCTGAAGAAGAAATTGACCATTCAATACTTGCTTTCATTGGTAACCTCATTGCTTGGATATTTGCTCCACTCGGGTGGGGAAACTGGAAAGCAGCTGTTGCCTCAATTACAGGCCTTGTTGCTAAAGAGAATATTGTTGGAACTCTTGGTATTCTTTATGGTGGTTCTGGTGATGTTTATGGAGAACTTGCAACAGTATTCAACGGTGTTACAGGTTATTCTTTCTTAGTATTCAATCTTCTTTGTGCTCCTTGTTTTGCAGCAATTGGTGCAATTAAGAGAGAAATGAATAACTCAAAATGGACATGGTTTGCAATTGGATACCAGTGCGGTTTTGCTTATATCATAGCGCTTATGATTAACCAGTTTGGCAAACTTTTCATGGGTCATCCAAACTTTATTGGCTTAGTGTTTGCACTTGCATCTCTTGCTGGAATTATCTACATGTTAGTAAGACCTTACAAAGAAGCTACAACACTTACAAAGAATGTTAAAGTTAACTGAAAGAAGTCGTTTTGAAGAATTTTCAGTAAACTAGAGGTTCTTGCAAAATTTGTAAAACCTCTAATACTTTCCTTGAACCGGCTGTCTGTTAGTACGGGTGGCCGGTTTGATTTTCTAGATTTTTTCGTTTATCTTTTTTGTGGAGGTTCATATGATTGCAACAATTTTAATTTCTCTTGTTTTACTGGCAATCGTAGTTCTTGCTATTGCCTCCATTGTGCGGGATAGAAAGCAAGGAAAATCTTCTTGCGGTGGTAATTGCGGACACTGCCCCATGAGTGGTTCTTGCCACAATTATGAAAATATTGCAAATATAAAAATTCCCAAGAAAAAAGATTAAACCTTGGAGTTTTTACAAAAGCTTAATAGAGGGGTTAATTGAAAAAGTAAATGCAACACAAAGCCGTCCAAGGTGAAGTTGCATTT
>CAVDLI010000101.1:0-3811 GCA_963609725.1 bacterium
GTTCAAATGAAGAGTAATCTCTTAGAAATATCCATTCATACTTCAGTGTTCTCCAGGTTCTTTAGTAAGCGTAAAATAAAGAATTCTGATTTTTAGATAGATATAGAACATTATTGTCGTATAGGAGAAAAGTAGCTATGACAATAAAGTTCACTAAAGAGCAGAAGATTGATTATTTAACAAGTTGGTTAACTAGTGGAAAATTATTAAAAGATTACTGTAAAGAAACAGGAAGAAGCAGAGCAACGATGCGTATATGGGCAAAGGAAATCCTAGGTTCAGATTATACTTCAACATTGGGAAGTACAGCGCAGAAAGCTGTGTTATTAAAGAAGCTTGAGAAAATGAAGGACCCTACATATTTAGAAGATAAGTGTTCGCCAAATTCTCTGGTAAAGGTCTACAAATGCAAAAAAGTGAAGGATGTTTCAATCTCTCCTTCTATCTCTGTTGAGTATATGGGAGCAAAGATTTCAATTAGCGAAAGCTCGATTGAATCAATATTTAGGGCTTTGAAAGCAGTCAACGGCTGAGTCCTGTGAAGATGTACGGTTCTTTCCTTGTTAAATCAGGTCTGGCTTTGGCCTTTGATTCATGCAGCGTTTCAATTTTGCTCATATCGGCATTCCAGGGGAGAAGGGAAGATAATTCTTCTTTTGGAGTAGTGGGACCGTAGGTGAGAATGTACTCTAGATAATCTTCAGGATTTAGTCCGTTTTCCTTGGCGGTCTCAACTAGAGAGAAGAAGAAACAGGAGGCATCTGCACCGTCAATTGTTTGAGCAAAAAGCCAGTTCTTTCTTCCAGTTGCCCAAGCTTTGGCTCTCCTTTCACATTCATTGTTATCTGGAGTAGCTTCAAGAAAATCTAGGTAATTGTATAGGTATGGCTTGTATTCAATGAGATAGTTAAGAGCTTCCTGTCTTGAATCTTTCTTTAAAGGATTGCTTGCAATTTCAACAGTCTCGAAAAGTTTATCAATGATAGGCTTTGCCTGTCTCTTTCGTTCAGTGAGAAATTCTTTGGCTGAAATATTACCTAGATTAAGTTCATCCCTAAGCGTTTGCTCAATTTTATAGAGTTGACTATGAAGATAAAGAATTTTGTTAATAGGTTTGTCTTCCTTAACAAGACGCACATATTTTTTGAGTTTTCTAACAGCATGTACCCAGCAGGCACATTTCTTTCCTTCTTCTATAGGACCAATGTAATAGCCTTTAAGACCATCTGTCATCAGTGGCCCTTTGTAATTGTTTCGTTCAAATCCATCAAACAGTTTTGCACTGCTCCTACCATCGGAATAGGAAACATGAATGACTTTATTGAGTTTATGTTTATTTTCATCATAAGTAGTTCCTACCCTTATTATTGCGAAGGAAGAAGAACTTATCTTTCCGTTTTTGTTCTTAACCGAAATTACTTCAAGAGGCGTCTCATCTTGACTTATCATTTTCATCTTAAAAATTTCGTCTCCGAAGTATTGGTCAAACGGACAAAGCTTTTCGTAATATCTCATTATCCAGTGCGTCATCAGCTGCCTAGAAATGTGATCCCCATTTCTTTCGTAGATTTCACTCTGTCTGTACAATGGAAGATGATCATCAAATTTCTTAGTCAGAATCTCAGCTACCAGAGATGGAGAACAAGAAAGAGCATCCAAGCTTACATCGTTAAACCCAACAATCTTGTTATCTTCTCCTTTCTCAAGTTCTGCAGTTGCCTCCCAAGTTGGGAAGATATGTTTCTCAACAACTTTCTTTCTTTTCGTGTATCCAATCTTACAGATTTCTTGATTATTTGCTCTTTTGTAAATAATGCCGTCTTTCTCTATTCTGTCAGGAGTTCCTTTTGTATGGTCAAATTCTATAACTGGAGCATCTGCAGGAGCTGTAAGTCTGACAGTTCTCTTCTTTCTATTAACCTTTTCTTCTTCTGTTTTAACATCTTCTGCTGTCTGTGCTTTCAGATTCTTAATTTCTTGAAGTGTTGCACACAATTTATATATTGCCTCAAGTTCTGGAAAAAGAAACTCCATCTGCTCTGTTGCAGGACTATATTTTTCAGTATTGGCAAGAAGTCTGAGTTCTTTAGCAATTGCAAGTTGCTCTTCAAGGGCGGTAACTCTGTTGTAAAGAGCAACACTTACATTGACAAGTTCTTCATGTGAAAATGTCTCAAGAGCAGCTCTAGTTAATGATAAATCAGTCTTCTTTTCCATGACTAAATGATAGCATATTTTAAGAATAATATCTACAAAATTATGACAATTATCTTAAATTAGGACATCTTTTATCATTTTTTAGAATACTGGAAATCGCCTCCAAGGATTGCCTCCTTCCCACATTTCCTTAATGTCTTCAATGCTTACTTTTTGAGATTCTTTTTGATTACTTGGCCAACAGTATCTTCCTCCATAGCACTCTAGCTTCTTTGTTATTTCAAGCCAGCCATTTCCGTTCCATACTATTGCCACTATTCTTTTCTTATTCTTACTACAGAATATGAAGATACTTTTCTCAAGAGGATCCAACCCCATTTCATTTCTGATTAAAAACGATAGACTTTCTGCTCTTTTTCTGAGATCTGTCACGCCGGGCTTAATGTAGATGTCATATTCTTCAATATCAATGTTCACGACTATCCTCCTAACTTGAGAATAGTCTATTTAATTAATAGCAAAAAAAACGGTTAATTTATTTTACGCTTACATTCATGGCTCAAGAATTAGAGGGTGAAATGTTGCAAAAACAAGAAAATGTAAAATACTTTGCTACAGTTGATATTGGTGGCACGGCTATTAAATACGGGATAATCTCTGCAGATGAGAAAATAATATTTAAGTCTAAAATGCCAACTCAGGCGGAACAAGGTCCAAATGTTTGGATGAACAATGTTGCAACTGTAATCAATGAGATGAAAGAGAAGTACTCTTTACAGGGTATTGGTGTGTCGTCTACTGCAATGATTGATTCTATAAACGGCAGAGTATTTTTCTCTCTTCCACAAGTGCCTGATTACACAGGCTTTGAGATAAAAAAATTTTTGGAAGAAAAATGTAATTTAATTACAGAAGTTGAAAATGATGTGAATTGTGTAGCACTTGCGGAAAGTGTTTCTGGTGCAGGAAAGGGTTATTCTTCTGTGTTATGTCTTACAATTGGAACTGGTATTGGAGGAGGCTTTACAGAAAATAATCATCTTTTACGTGGTGCCACTTTTAGTGCCTGTGAAGTGGGATATATTAGGGTAGGTGATAGTGATTTAGAGCATTTGGGCTCTACAACCGCCCTTTGCAGAAGAGTTGAGAAATACAAAGGAGCTAAGCCTTTTTCTTGGGGAGGGGTGAAAGTTTTTGATGAAGCTAAAAAAGGTGATGCGGATTGCATAAAAGCTATAGATATAATGGCCTTTTCAATTGCACAGGGGCTCGTTTCTCTTTCATATATTCTAAATCCTAGCGTTATAGTTTTGGGTGGTGGTGTAATGAGTGAAGAGAACCTTTTGGATCAAATTAGAAGCTATTTTAATTCTCTTATAAATCCTCTGATTGCTCAAAATACAAAGATTGTAAGTGCAACATACAAAAATGATGCTGGTCTTGTTGGTGCTTTCTATCACTTTAAGGAAAAACACCCAGAGATTTTTGCAAAAATGCCTTCATGAATAATACACCATTTCTTGATACAACATTGCCATGAGAGGGCAGTTTGAGTATCATTTTGGGTATGCTTGATATTTGTAAGATTGGAGATGAAATTCTCAAAGAAAAATGTGATAAGGTCACTAAGTTTGATAATGCGTTGGTTATGCTT
>CAVDLI010000102.1:0-3715 GCA_963609725.1 bacterium
ATATATGTCTTATAAAGATAAAGATGGACTTTATGCTGTCATTGATACAGAAAAAGGAAACATTGTTGTTGAATTGGAATATAAAAAAGTTCCAATGACAGTAGCAAATTTTGTGGGTCTTGTTGAGGGTGAATTAAATTTTGAGAATCCCGGTGAGAATTTTTATGAAGGATTAAATTTTCACAGAGTTGTTGACAATTTTATGATTCAAGGTGGTTGTCCAAAAGGGGATGGAACAGGAGGTCCTGGTTATTCTTTCCCTGACGAATTTGACCTTTCTTTGCGTCATGACGGTCCAGGTGTTATGAGTATGGCAAATGCGGGACCGGGAACTAACGGAAGTCAGTTCTTCATTACTCATGTAAAAACTCCTTGGCTTAACGATAAACATTCTGTCTTTGGAAAAGTTGTTGAAGGACAAGATGTAGTAAATAAAATTAAGCAAGGTGATAGAATAAACGACATTACTATTGAAAAAATTGGAGAAGATGCAAAAAACTTTAAGGTTACAAAGGAAAGTTTTGCATCTTTAGTTCAGGATGCAGCCAAAAAAGCTATGGAGCGCAGAAAAAACGAGATTGAAAAAATTGAAAAAGAGATTTCAAATCGCTGGCCAAATGCAAAGAAAACTTCAAGTGGTCTGCAATATGTTGTTCTAAAAGAGGGTGATGGTAAAAAGAGTCCAAAGTACGGCCAAGAAGTGACTGTTCATTACACTGGAACTCTCTTAGATGGTAGGATGTTTGACTCTTCTGTTCACAGAGGAGAGCCTGCTAAATTTGCTATTGGTCAAGTAATTGAGGGTTGGAATGAGGCGCTTCAAACTATGACAAAAGGAGAAAAGAGAACTCTTGTTATTCCTCCAGAGTTAGGTTATGGTGTGCATGGATATCCTGGCATTATTCCTCCAAATTCATACTTGATTTTTGATGTTGAATTGTTGGATTTCTAATTTGTAAGATTTACTTACAAACACAACAAAACATTATAAACACCACAATTAAAGGTGTTTTTTCCAGAACTCGCACAAAAAAGAGCTTTTTTACTTATTAAATTGGCTTTTCTTGTTGCGGGTTTCTTTTTTTATTAATAAGGTTTTATTTAGAGACTTTCATATAGTTTGTAAGGAGTCCTAACATGAAAGAAAGTTCTACTATTTTTGTTTGTTCTCAATGTGGATATACAAGTTCTAAATGGCTTGGCAAATGCCCTGACTGCAATTCATGGAATTCTTTTACAGAAGAGAAATTAGAGAAAACAAGAAAAGAAAGTAAGCAATCCTTACAAACAAACTCTATGCCATTGTCGCAAGTGCCTTATGAGAATGAATTTAGGTTTTCTAGTGGTATAGACGAGCTTGATAGAGTTCTGGGAGGAGGAATTGTACATTCAAGCTCGGTCTTAGTTGGAGGAGAGCCAGGCATTGGAAAATCAACTCTCATGCTGCAAGTTGTCGCCGGCTGTTCTAAAAATAGAAAAGTTCTTTATGTTTCAGGAGAAGAAAGTGCAAGTCAAGTGAGACAGCGTGCTGAACGACTTGGCTTGGATCTTTCAAAAATCAATGTTTTGTGTGAAACAAAACTTGATAAAATTTTAGGCGTTTTAGAGAAAGAAAAACCTCAAGTTGCTGTGCTTGATTCTCTTCAAACATTATATTCTCAAGACTTTAGTTCTACGCCAGGTTCTGTGACTCAAATTAGAACCGGGTGTATGGAAGTTACAAGTCTTTGTAAACGTCTTGGCATTGCTGTTTTTCTAATAGGTCATGTTACAAAAGAAGGAACAATTGCCGGTCCAAAAATCATTGAGCATATGGTAGATACTGTTCTTTATTTTGAACAAGCTTCAATGGGGGTTCGCATTATAAGAGCTGCCAAAAACAGGTTTGGTTCTGTTGATGAGATTGGTATTTTCAATATGACAACACAAGGTCTTGAGGGTGTAAAAGACCCTTCTAGTTTCTTTATATCTGAAAGAAAAGATGAAGAGCTCCCGCCCGGAATTGCTTACACGGCAATAACAGAGGGCTCAAGAACTTTTATTGTTGAAGTACAAGCTCTCGTAGTTGAAGCAAAAAGCGGGTACAGCAGAGTGTATTCAGACAAAATTGATAATTCTAGAGTTCTGCGAATTGCTGCTATTTTGGAACGTCATGGTTCTGTTAGACTTGCAGACAAAGATATTTATGTAAATGTTGCAGGTGGTGTTAAAGTAAATGAAGTTTCTGTTGAACTTGCACTAGCTTTGGCTTTATGGTCAGCTTGTTGTAATCAAAGTCTTCCATCTAAGATGATGTGTTTTGGAGAATTAAGTCTTGCTGGAGAAGTGAGGCCTGTCAATTATTGTGAACGCCGTCTAAAAGCTGCATATGAGATGGGATTTGACAAAGCAATAGTTCCTTATTCAATGTCGTTTGAAGAAAAAGAAAACCGTCTTCTTCTTAAAAGATGTAAAAAAATAAAAGATGCTTTTTTGTTCAAGAAGTAAAGTTGTGAAGAGGTTTTTGTAAAGTTTGAGTTTTCAGAATTTAGAAGTTTTTCAAAACTTTCAAAACCTCTTTAGTTTATGCAAAAACTTTTAGCATTATTGGTGTTAATACAATAGTTCCAAGAATACTGCCAAGGCTTGTTGCAAACAAAACTGTGAAAGCATGAAGAACTCTGTTTTTGAACCATCCTTTGAAAGTTGAAATATCATCTGAAATGTTTTCAAAATCTTTTACTTTTGGTTTTCTTAGTTTTGCCTCTACAATGCCTGTTATAATTCCTACTCCAAGTACTGGTGAAAGAACTGCTATTGGCGCTGTTACTGTAGCAATGAGCCAGTTGAGGGGATGAGCGTTGCAAAGCATTGCAAAGACTCCTGTTGTTACAGCATTTGAGAGTGCCCATACTACAAAGTATTTAAGCCCTTGATTAAAGCCTTGTGTAAGGCCTGCTATAATGGCAATTGCAATGATTGCAATAGGAACTGCCCATTGAAGGACTTTCCCAACTTTTGAAGGCTTTTGAGATTGTGAGATGTCACTTAAATCTTTTGAAAGTTCTCCTTTTTCAAGCGCTTGCATTGTTTTGATAATTCCACTTGCATGGCCTGCTCCAATAACAGCAACTTTTTTATGTCCAGGAGCTTCTAGAATGTTTGTTGCTAAGTAGCGGTCTCTTTCATCAATAAGAGCTGTCTTTGCACCTGGAAGTTCTTTTGCAAGTTCATTCATCATTTCTTGCAGAGTATCGGATTTCTTAAGTTCTTCTAGTTCTTCTGGCTTAAATTCTTCTTTGTCAAAAGCACTAGCTAAGAGAGTAGAAATTAATTTTGCTTTATTCCATAAATTGCTTTTTGCCCAAGCTCTTTTAAGTGTTATTTGAATTTCTCTATCACAAAAAGAGAAAGGGATGTTTTTTTCTTTTGCTATTACACTTGCACCAATTATTTCTTCTCCGGGGGCTGTTCCTGTTTGCATTCCCATTTTCTTTTGAAAAGAAGCAAGTGCTGTGTTTGCTAAAACTAAGAAAGCTTTTCCCTCTTTGAAGACTTTACTCAAGTCCATGTTGGAGTAACTACTTTCTTTGGTTTTACTATCGTATCGGCCTTTATCTAATTCAAGACAAATATGGTCTGGATTTTCTTCTTCAATGACTTGTTTTACTTCATCAACACTGTTCTGCGAAACATGTGCAGTTCCAACGAGAATTATTTCATCTCCGTTATCTTC
>CAVDLI010000103.1:0-3715 GCA_963609725.1 bacterium
GAATGTGGTCATCACACGACACAGCCATGAAAACCATTGAAATACACATGAAAATAATTAGTAAATTCTTTTTCATTTCTTTCTTCCTTTGAAAGAGATTTTTGCAAAACTGTCTTCATTCACAAAGCTCATTTTGCAAAAACCCAAAACTTTATTCCTTTTCCTTTTTGAACTAGTCAGTTCAATTCCTAACGGGTCGAGTATACCCCCCCCCCAGTAAGCTGTCAATCTTTAAGCGCTAAAGACTTTTTTACCCTTACCCGGTATTGGTTTTTGGGAAACTTTTCACCATTTCTCCAATTGAAAGCCTTCAAGCCGATGCTGCTTTGCAAAAACTTCTTTGCTATTGTAAAAAACTTGGAGTATCATCAAAGAAGAGAGTTTTTCAAGGGGACAAATCTTACAAAATTTATTTGTAAAGTAAGCGCCATTAACACTTGTGCTTACTTTTGGAGGGAATTTCTAATGAAAAAAAGGTTTTTTATCACATTGCTTTGCATTGTATGCTTAGCATGCGCTTATGCGGGGGGGGGTACTAATTTACAAAAGATTTACCCTATAACAAGCCAAGAGTACGAAGCAATAAAGTACGTTTACTTATGCCAAGGGCATAGCTTACCTTCAACAACAGGTCCATACAGCGGTGATGAGCTTCTTAAAATGATTGTTGAAATTGAAGATGAAATTTCAAATGATGTACTTGTAAAAATGCTCCAAGATGCAAAAAAGAGTATTTTAGCAGAGCACCAAATCAAAACATCTTCAATTGATATTGAGTTCTCTGGTGATGTTAATCTTGAACTTTACTACCACACAAATACTGATGGATATGAAAGAACGCTTACCTCTTCTCAAAAAGATAAAACAATTACAGAAAAAGCCTTCCAAGGTCGTGACCAATGGGTTTACAATTCTTCAAAACAAAAACCTTTTGTTACAATAAATTGGGAAACTTGGGCTGCAAATCACTTTTATGCATTATTTCAGTTAAATATTCAAAATACAGTCCACTCTGGTCGTGTTAATTATTATAGTGGTGATTATTCGAAAGAACTGGGAGTTAAAGCTCTTAGCACAAATATTCTTTTCTTGCAAAATCTTGAATTTAACCCAGCACTCATAGATGGCAATTACCCAAATAGAGCTTTTGTTTCTGCAGGTGGTGACGGTTGGAGTGTACAATTTGGAAAAGACAGACTTTCTTGGGGAGCTGGAACTACTGGAAACCTTACAATAAGTGACAATCTTCCGCATCATAATATGGTGCGTTTTACAACTTATTCTAACAAGTACAAATACACTTTCTTAACTTCATTCTTCCCTCATCCACAAAATTATTGGGGAGAAACGACAACGACGGAAGGCGGCTCAACAGCTAAACCAATTTGGCAAGGCTTAAATCAAATTACCGGGTCTGAGAAATATGGACCTCTTAAAGGGATAAGATTTTATACAGCTCATAGAGTAGAAGGAAGGTTCTTCTCTGATAAGCTTACACTTACTTTGACAGAAGGCCTTATGTATATGTCAGAAGACAACACAATAGACATAAGAGCACTAAATCCTGTTAACTTTAATCATAACAATTATACAAAACCAACTTCAAATTCTACTTTAGCTTTTGAAGCAGACTGGACAATCATTAAGGGCCTTAATGTTTATGGGCAAGTCATAGTTGATGAATTGGCATTCCCAATGATTGAAACAGGGCCAACAGAAAGTAATAGCGATGCACCATCGGCTTTTGGTTTCTTGTTGGGCGTACAGGGCGCTTTTGCTGTTAAGAGTGGCGTTCTTCATGCTTCATTGGAATTTGCTAAAACAGACCCATATTTGTACTTACGTGATGTTGAAGAGTACGGCTCAGAAGTGGACAGTTATGGCTTAAATTATGTAGTTGCTGTTAGAAATTGGAGCTCTTCTACAAATACAATAAGTTATGATGAATATGCTTTAGGCTACACATACGGACCAGATGCATTAGTTGGAAATCTTAATGCGAACTGGACATCAAGTGATTTTAAGCTCAAGTTAGGCGGTAATGTTTTCTTTATGGCACATGGCACGCATGACCTTTGGACACAGTGGGCTACTTTTGGCGGTTCTAAGACTGAGGATACACATTATTCTTATGAAGAGTATGTAAAAAACAACAAATCAACACCAACACAGGGACACACAACAGCAAATGACAAATATCCAAATGCGCAAAATGTAAGAAACTCTGTTCAATACACAACAGTAGTTGGTGCTAGTGCTTCATATGTCATAATAAAAGGCCTTAGCGTTTTTGCACAAGTTGATTTTATCAATATTAACAATTACGGGAATGAAAAAGGCAATAAGCAACAAGATTTACAAATGGTCTTAAGTCTTTCTTATTCGTTCTAAGTTCTAACAAAACTAAACAAATTTTTAGGAGTGTGCCATAAAAAGCGCACTCCTTTTTTATTAAAGCAATTATAGTGGCTACAATCTTTGGCTTAATTTCTCTATGCAGAGACTTTCATCAAATGGATTGAAATTGTGCATGGCATGTACATGACACAATAAAAGATTTAATAGAATGAAACAGTTACTTAGAAGCGAAAAATGTAATTAGTTGCAAAAACCTTACTAAATTACACCAACAGGAACTGATAAAAGGTCCTCTGACAGTATGAGTACTTTAGGCTGTAAACATATAACAGCTCCCATACTTTTTACAAACGGAGAATTTATTTTCAAAGCAGAAAAACTATTAGCCATTGACTTATTCGGACTTGCTGTTCGCTTGATTTCAAGAGGTGTTATTGTTTGATTTCTTTCAAGAACTAAATCAATTTCTCTACCGGCTTTATCTCTATAGTAATAAAACTTTGCTTGAGAACCTCTATAAAGAGACCCCTTAATAAGTTCTGAAATTACATAATTTTCAAGAAAAGCACCACTTGAAGCACCATTACAGAGAGTTTGAGGGCTCTCCCAACCGCAAAGATATGAACACAAACCCGTATCCCAAAAATAAAGTTTTGGAGTTTTTATAACACTTGTCAAAAGATTGTTTGAATACACATCCAAAAGAAAAACAATACCCAATGATTCCAAAATTCCAAGCCATGTTTTGGCTGTGGGTTGTGATATATTTGCTGTTTCTGCCAAAGTAGCATAATTTACAAGATTTGAATTAATTGCAGCGCAAGAAGTCAAAATTTTTTGAATTTGTATACATCTTTAACACCAGCATCTTCTAAGACATCTCTCATTAAATAAGTGTCTATGTATGAATCGTAATATACTTTTCTCATACGAGATGACATAGAAAGCGTTGCCGGATACCCACCTTGCCATATTCTTTTATACAATTCTAACACTTCAACAGGAGGTCTTTTACTGCAGTATTCAGACAGCCAATCAAAAGAAAAATCTATATCTTCATTAGAAGTAAGGCCATTTATTTCATCAGAAGACAACCCATATAAATTTAAGATAGCAACTCTTCCAGTTAACGTTTCACTTGCTTTCTTTAGCAAATCAAAATTTTGAGAACCGGTAAGCCAAAAAAGACCATTTTCTTCACTTTTGTCACAAATCAATTTTATTTGTTCAAAGAGTTCCGGCGCTTTTTGAACTTCATCAATTATCATTGGAGGTTTGAACATTTGGAAAAACAATGCGGGATCTTCTCTTGCTATCTCAGCGAAGCTACAACCATTATTAAGTTTGCCCTCAATTT
>CAVDLI010000104.1:0-3607 GCA_963609725.1 bacterium
CAATTGTTTTTTAGCATTAGATAAAAAAGAAGAAGCTCTAAAATACTACATGCTTTTTCTTCTTCTTTCTGATAAGAATAATTCTAACACAAGTTTAGATAAGCAAGAGGCTGTTTCTAACTTTATTTTGTTAAATAAATCTGATTATCTTACAGCTCTTATTGTTTCTCCAAATGATGGTTTTGATGCTAAAGTGGCTTTATATAAGGCATACAGCCGGCTAAACAGAACAAATGACGCAATTGAAGTTTTAGAAATTCTTAAAAAAGAGATGATTTAATGAGGTTTTTGAAAAAAACTCTACAGATAGACTTGGAGCGAACATGATAGATTACACTTTAGTGAAAACAAATGATGAAAAGAAAGCTATGGCAAATTTATATGATATAGTTTCATATTTAAGAGATCCAATTAATGGTTGTCCTTGGGATAACGAACAAATGCCTTCTGATATTATTCGTAGTATGCAAGGTGAAATTTATGAATACATTGAAGCATTGAATGAAAAAGATTCGAAACATCAGAGTGAAGAGCTTGGCGATGTTTTTCTAAATCTTTTTCTTTTGGCTAAAATTCATGATCAAAACGGTGATTTTAAGCTAAGTGATTCTCTTAATGATGCCTGTGAGAAATATATTAGAAGACATCCACATGTTTTTTCTAATGTTCATGTAGATAATGCTGATGAAGTTTTGTCAAACTGGGCAAAAATAAAAAAAGAAGTAGAAGACAGAACTACTAAAAGTTTCTTTGACGGTATCCCTAAAGATGCTCCAGAACTTGAAAGATGTTATTCTTTGTCAAAAAAAGCTGCAAAGGTTGGTTTTGATTGGAATACTCTTGATGGTGTTTACAATAAAGTGAATGAAGAATTAAAAGAAGTAGAGGAAGCAAAATCTCAAGATGAAAAGATGGATGAAATAGGAGATCTCCTTTTTACTGTTGTTCAACTTGCTCGCAAAAACAAAATAAAACCACAAGATGCTCTATCTCATGCAAACCAAAAGTTTATGAAGCGCTTTAATAAAGTCGTTGAATATGCAAACTCTCTTGGTGTTTCTCTTGAAGACCTTACGGATGAAATGTGGAACACTTTATGGGTAAAAGCTAAGAAAGAAACAAAATAAGCTCTTAGTTTTTTGCATATTGTTTTTTACATATTGCCTAATAAATAGAAGTTTCACAAAAGAAATCGCTCAGAACAACTGAGCGATTTCTTAACTGCTAGAGGATTTGTAAATTCACAAGCTCTTAAAAATCAGCAAGCTGAATATCTTTTACAGTGTAATCGTAATCTACGCCGTTAATAGAGAATTTAGCCTCTTCTCCTTTTTCAAGATTGTAGAGTTTTTGTCCAAGGGGAGCTTTGAAGTTAAGAATATTCTTAGTAGGATCTGATTCCCAAGGCCCCATAATTGTGTATGTAACTTCTTCTCCTGAAATGTTATCATGGAAAATTGCTTTTGTACCAAAGCTTACATACTGCAAATCAACATCTTCTGGTTTTACAACTTGAGCCATTGAAACTTCATCGGTTAGCTTATTCATAAGGAAGTTAAGATTTTTTTGTTTATCTTTTCCATACTGATATTCTGCATTTTCTCTTAAGTCTCCAAGCTCACGAGCAATTCCAATCTCTTTTGAGTTTTCTGGAATTTCAACATTCATGATATGATCCAGTTCTGCTGTCTTTTGATCCAAAAGAGCTTGAGTACAAAGAAGTCCTTTTGGAATTATCTTCTTCTTATCAATAGCTTTATTTGGATTTTCACCTGTGATTGCTTCCCAATCATTTGGGAATTTTGTTGCAATACTGTGTTTTACTGACAGTTTGTGGTTCTCAATGTCTGGAATGCCTTTAAGCATGGAGTAGATTTTTTGAGCCTGATATTCATCGGCCTGTTCAATGTAAGTATAAACAAGCTTATCTTCTGTAAAGAGATTGGCTTCTAGGAGCTTTTGGCGTTTTTTATTCTCAGAGACATCGGTCTGGCTGTCTATTTTTCTATTAACAATTCCAAGAAGTGAGAGTTTTGTAAGAAGTCTAGACTCTGTTGAACATTTTGCTTTTGCCCAATCTTTGTCGCTAAAAGTTTTGTCAAGATAAAGGAAGAAATCAGGGTCATCCTTAAAATTTGCAGCCGATTGAGAAAGAACCTTAATTATTGCGTTTTTGCGAGGACCTTTGCGAATACAATCTGCCATGTAAGATGTCATATAAAGAGGGTAGAGTCTTATGAGCGTTTCTTGGAAATCTTCATCATTGTCAATAATCTCGTCTATAAATGCTTTTTTAATGTCAGAATCTTGTATTGAAGTAAAGAAAGTCCCAATGTTGGATATACGTGAATAATAATCTTTGAATGTGTCATTCACTTCAATGAAATTCATCCCATAATGATTTTTTAATTCATTGAGAACAAGATAAGCAATAATTGCTTCATTGCTGGAAGTTTGAGCTTTTCCTTCAAAGAATGAAACAATAGTAGAGAACTCATCGCTATCGGTCTGGCCTTTATGTGCAATAAAATCTTTCATTATTTTAATTTTCTCATAAATGTCTTTAGCATTTTTGAAAAGGCTTAGAGTTTTCTCTTCATATGTAATTGGAGTAGTTCTTAACACGTAAATATCATTTGAATTTTCACTTATGCCAAAGTAAGGATTTGTCGTAAGCTCTTTTTTAGCAGCTGCTGCCCATGCAGAATATTCTTTCTCTGACAGTACAGAAGGACAAAGCTCAGCCTTCATTTGCTTGAATGAAGCTTGGTTTCCAAATGAAGAGAGTAGAACTTTAAGACCCCATTGAATATCTTGAGTAAACTTACTAGCAAGTCTTTGCTGTGGAACTGCTGCCTTTAGAACCCAAATATGGCTTTTTGGAAGTACTCTTAAGCTCTTGAAGGCCATAGAACAGCTCATGGTATGCGTGCCTTTGCCTGCAAAAAGAATTTGCATTTCGTCTTTTAGTATTTTAGTTATTCTTCCAAGTTTCCATGTGTCATGATAAACAAATGCACCTTCAACGAACTCAATTTCTTTCTCAAATTTCTCAATTGCAACATTGATATTGAGATAGTCCTGCAATATTCCTGTATTGTTTAAGCAGTATTCAAGTCTTGGATTATTCTTGTATTTTTCTTTCCAAAGCTCAATGAGTTTATCTCTGGAACTGAGGTCGTGTGGGGCATACTTGATGATGGCTTTCAATATGCCGATATTAGTGTCATTATCAAAATTGCCTTTTTCATATATGTAGTTAAGGAAGAAGACACCTTTTTCTGAACCCATTGAGTCAGCAATTTTAGAAGCAAGGCCAATAAGATATTCAGGATTTTCACCTTTAAGAGAGACAATTTTAATCCAAACATTTTTCAAAGAGGTTAAATCTTGAGCTTTTATATGACGCCTTATTATGCTTCTGTAATAGTTTAGAGCTGTTTGAGTTTCTCCTTTATTGTCAAAATATTCAGCAAGTTTATAAAGGACATCAGTCTCTTCTAAGTCAACTTTAACAAGCCTTTCCCAAGTCTCAATCTTCTTTTCTTCTTGGCCAAGTTTATCATAGCAATCAGCAAGAACTTTGAGGGCGTATGAACTTTCATTA
>CAVDLI010000105.1:0-3600 GCA_963609725.1 bacterium
ATACGCGGGAGTTTTGGGCCAATATGTTGTTTGTGCTTTTGAAGAAGACAGCGTAGTGTCATCAGGTGGAGGAGCTGGAGTTTCAGCTAAAAGTGAAGTAGTTTCAACATTAAGAGCAAATAAGCCATCAAAATATGAGAAGATGCCAGACTTAAATGCGTCTTTAGGGTTTGTTCAACTTGAAAATCTTGAAGTAAATTCTTCGAAAAGACGAGAGATTGTTAAAGTGTATCAAACAGCACTAGCAAAAACGAGACATAAACAATTTGGGGTGAGTTTCCTTGGTTTTGAGTCTAATTGCAATGGATTTGCTGTACTTTTAGATTCTAAACCTACTGAAACAATTCAATTTGCTGCTAAGCACGATGTTCCAGTTAAAATGGCTTTTGAAGATTGTTTAATAAAAGAATATGAGAAAGATCCATTTGAACTTTTTCCTGTTGCATCTTCATATTATTATAGAACTGTAGCATTTCCAGTGTATCCGTTCTTGAAAACTAACGAGATAGATATAATTTCAAAAGTTATTGCTCATTTGCCATAATAGAGACAATAATCATAAAAGCTAACAAGCTAAGAAGATATGAAGAGGCAGTAAAGCATGAAAGAAATCAAAACTGTAGTAGTTTTTGAAAACTCAACAAAACCCGCAGCAAAAGAAATTGCAAATGATATGCTTGTTTTCTTTTCCAAACTGGGAATAAAAGTTGAGTTTGTTTGTCTTTCCTCTACTGCTGACGACTCCAATGTAATTGTACCTAATGCAGACTTAGCAATATCTCTTGGTGGTGATGGAACAGTTTTAACTTGCGCTGCAGCACTCAAAGGCACAAAAATGCCAATCATGGCTGTAAATTTTGGTACATTTGGGTATATCACAGAGATATCGGCCCATGAATATAAAGATGTTTTCAATGATTATGTAAGCGAAAAAAGTGGTCTTCTTGAGCGCATGATGCTTGAAGCAAATGTTGTAAGAAGTGGCAAAGATGTTTTTTCTTCAATCGCTCTCAATGATATGACAATTGGTGCATGTTCTATGTCAAAACTTGTGAATTTAAGGCTCAAAATTAATAATGTTTTGGCATCTACTCTAAAAGGTGACGGCTTAATTGTTGCAACCCCCACAGGTTCCACAGCTTATAGCCTAGCAGCAGGTGGCCCAATTTTGGATGCGTCTCTTAATGCAATAATTGTAAACCCAATTTGCCCTTTTGCAATGAGTGTAAGGCCTCTTGTTGTCAGTGATACGGCAGTTATAAATGTAGAAATACCACAGCAAAGGACAACAATTGCGCTCTCTGCAGATGGACACGGAATGTTCCCGCTTGAAGAAGGCGACATAGTATCAATAAAACGCAGTTCAAGTAATGCATTCTTTGTTGCAAATAAGCGCAGAGACTTTATAGAAGTGCTTAGAGATAAACTTGGTTGGGCAGGAGGTTTTAATGCTTGAGCATCTTGAAATAAAAAACTATGCCCTAATTGAGAACTTGAGTGTAGATTTTTCAAGTGGATTTAACGTAATAACAGGCGAAACAGGGGCTGGAAAATCCATTATTCTTGGCGCATTAGGCCTTCTTATGGGCGAGAAATCGGACTCATCAGCTGTTCGTGCCGGTACTGATGAAATTGTCATAGATGCAATTGTTTCAATTCCTGAAGGTCACGAAATCTTGCCATGGCTGAAAGAAAAAGGTGTTGAGCCTGATGACGGTGTTATTTACATTAAAAGGACTGTCAAATCTAATGGTGGGCGGTCTCTTATTCATGTGCAAGGTCAGCTTTTTACTCGCCAAGAGTTATGTTATTTTGCAGACAGCATAATTGATATGCACGGTCAAAGCGAGCACCAAAGCTTACTTCATTGTGAAAAACAACGCCGAATTCTTGACTCTTACGCAAAAAACGAAACACTTCTTGAAAAATGCTCTGAATCGTACAAAATGCTTGGCAAACTTTCAAAAGAAAAGGACGACTTGCTCTCTCAATTAGAAGAAGGCCAAAAACAGGCCGATTATCTCGCGTTTGCTCTAGGCGAGATAGAATCTGCATCACTTTCTAAAGATGAAAATGGAGAAAGTGAAGATGAAATACTTTCTCAAAAGATTAAAGTTTTAAGTCAGTTTGAAGCAATATATGAGAATGTATCAGAATGTAATGAACGCTTAAAAGAAACAAAAAGTCTTTTGTATGATGCATCTTCTTTGTGTGCAAGAGCCAGTAAATGCGACACTTCTCTTAGCGATTTTACTGCTCGTCTTGAAAGTTCAAGAATTGAATTAGACGATATTTCGCAATGTCTTAGGGATTATTTGAGTTCTGTCTCTTATTCACAAGAAGAGATAAACAAAATGCAAGACCGTTTAGCGCTTCTTCAAAAACTTAAAAGAAAATACGGGCCAACATTAGAAGATGTGAAAACTTTTGCATCTAAAGCAAAAAGTGTGTTGGAACTTTCTCAAAATTTTGAAGAAAAACTTGCTATTTGCAATAAAGCTCTTGAAGAAGAAGCACAGCATTTTGCGCAAATATGTTCAAAATTAACTGCTTCTCGCAAAAATGCAGCAAGTGAACTTGAAAAAGGGATTTGTGCTGTTCTTAGAAAATTGGGAATGCCAAATGCCCAATTTAGTATTCAGGTATTGCCATTAGATAAGTCCAATTCATTTGGAGGGGATTTAGTATCGTTTTTGATTTCTGCAAACCCTGGAGAGCCATTAAAAGAAATTAAATCTATTGCATCTGGTGGGGAGTTAAGCCGTGTTATGCTCGCACTAAAGACAGTTCTTGCAGCTCAAGATTCAATACAAACTCAAGTTTTTGATGAAATAGACTCCGGTATTGGGGGCTCTGTAGCCTTGAGTTTGGCTTCTTGTATCAAAGAACTTTCAAAGAAAAAACAGGTTGTTGCAATTACGCATTTAGCAAGTATTGCAAGTTGCGCAAATACTCAAATGGTTGTCTCAAAAAGTGTTGAAAACGGCAGGACTTTTACTCACTTAAAGGTTGTTTCTAATGAAGAACGTGTTCACGAAATAGCACGTATGTTAAGTGGTGATGAAAGCGAAGTTTCTCTTGAACATGCACGAAAAATGCTAGAGCAAAACTTCTAAGGCGCTGTGGCAAATAATTTGAACAATTAATGAGGTTTTTGCAAAATGAGCTTTGTGGAGATTGGTTTTGGATTTGCGAGATAAAAAGCATTTTCTGAAAACTGAAATAATACTTTGTGTATTATGAAGTTAGAAGAAATGCTCTTTTAGCCGAAAAGGCAAAGCCAAGATTCATGAAGACAGTTTTGCAAAAACCTCTAATACTAAGTCAAACCAATTTACACTACCGGCTCAAAGCGCTTTTTGAAAAATTCTTTGGCTTGGAACTCTTTGAAGATCCTTCAAATTAGAGGCTCTAGGTTTATATTTTATGTGTTACCTTTTAGGACGGCTTTTCAGCTTTTCAAAATGCTTTGAACTTGCTCAATGGAGATTGATGCATATTGAGCAATCTTTTCATTAGAAAGTCCATCAAAGTACATCTCTTTAACAATACGCCTTTTTTCGTTGGCTTCGCCTCTAGCTTCTCCCTGAGACAAACCCT
>CAVDLI010000106.1:0-3588 GCA_963609725.1 bacterium
ACTTCTCACTTTTGTCTTTTTAAACATAAAAAAGACCTCCTAATAATTATTTGAAATACAAGTTTCATACAATAACTATAAAGAAATCTTATTTGATATTAACACTACATGTAGATGGGGCTCTGAAATAAGAAACTTCCTAATTTAACTGGCTCTGAAGAAAGAAACTAATGGCTCTGAAGCGAGATAATATTCAGTTGCGCAATATCCCTACAACTATGAGTTTTGAGGTTATTTGATTAAAATATCAAGGCATAAAGAGTTTGAAGGCATAAGGAAATCGGTCTTAAGAAAGTGCAATACAGGTGGTCGTGTCGTCAATTTTTGGATAAGAATAAGCTGCGTTCTGCAATGCGCATTTCCCAGACTAAAGTTTTTCCCAAAGCCTTGCCAAAATCCTTGTTCACAAATTAGGCTTGAAGGAGCATGTCGCCGTCTTTGATATAACCTTTTTTTCTCATGAATTCAGAAATCAAAAGAGAGAGAATGGCTGGCAGTATAAAATGCACAATTGCAATTTGCCACAAACAAGACGTCCCCATTTCTGCAACGGCATTGAACTGACCAACTAGCCCACTTGTCCCCATGCCGGCACCAGCTGAATTATTTGTCATTTGAAAAACACATGTTGAAATTGGCCCTACAATCATAGATGTAAGTGTTGGTGGAATCCAAATTTTCCAATTTTTCCATATATTGGGAATTTGAAGCATTGATGTCCCCAAGCCTTGGCTTATAAGCCCTCCAATTTTATTTTCCCTGTAGCTTGATACTGCAAACCCAATCATTTGACAACAACACCCGGCACAAGCTGCCCCCGCAGCAAGCCCATTAAGACCTAAAGAGATACAAATAGCTGCAGATGAAATGGGAAGTGTTAGAATTATGCCCACAACCGCTGAAACAAATATGCCCATTGGTAACGGATAAAGCATGGTAAGCTTATTTACAAAAGCTCCTATTGCATTCATAAGAGCACTAACAACTGGAGAAATAAATGTTCCAACTAGCGCCCCAATTAATATTGTAAACATGGGGACAAGAATAATATCGACATGCGTTTTGCCTTTTATAAATTTCCCCGCATATGCTCCAGCAAGAGCTGCAATACATGCACCCAAAGGCTCACCTGTTACAATTTTTAGAAATGTTGCACCTTCTCCTAAAACTATTGTCCCGGCTCCAACTGCACCGCACACAGCACATGCAAAGACTGCCAAATTAGGGGCTCCAATAGAAAGAGCAACCCCAATTCCAATGGCTGGACCGGTTAAATACTGTGCAATTTGTCCAAAATTCTCAATGAGAGAAATGCCAAGATAGTGCCCAATTTGCTTAATAATTAGGCCGATAATCAAAGAAGAAAACAATCCTTGTGCCATCCCGTTAAGGATGTTGACAACACATTCCCCTATATGACTACTTTTACTTTCTTTTGCCATACAAAACCTCGTAAAAATTTTATTTGGAATTTGGATGACAGAACATCTTATAAGGGTGCGTATCTTAGAAGAAGGCCTCCGTTGGAAGTTAATCATAACTAAACTGCTTTGGTCAATAAAAAGTCGTAAAAGACATTTGCAGGAGCTCTGCAAGGATTTTGCAAGAACCGTTTCAAAGAACTTTCAAAGGCAGTTTCTATTTTTGAAAGTTTTTCATCTTGGAAAGTTTTCTATCTTGAAAGTTTTCTATTGCTTCCCTCTTTTCCATCTTCAAGAGGTTTTTGCAAAATGAGCTTTGTGGAGATTGGTTTTGGATTTGCGAGATAAAAAGCATTTTCTGAAAACTGAAATAATACTTTGTGTATTATGAAGTTAGAAGAAATGCTCTTTTAGCCGGAAAGGAACTGTAGCAAAGCAAGTTGAACAATTTATACGAAGTTATGATTTCAAGATTCAAGGAATTATCTTTAGCCAATATGAGTATATGGCTAAAGATGATGACACAGAAGTTTGAAATTAGAACAAGTAGAAATGTTCAAATTGGGTTGATACAGTTCCGAATACAAAGCCAAGATTCATGAAGACAGTTTTGCAAAAACCTCTCAAATATCCAAAAAAAATACACCCTCTAGCATAAAGCCAAAGGGTGCAATAAATAATGAGTTTATGTGTCTTTTCTACAAGAAAGTAAAAGGCGCTGGATTATTTATTTCCATTTTGCATAAAGAGTAAAATGCTTTGCATCAGTTCCTTTTATAGAGTCTATTTTGTTTTCAAATGTAGGTTCTGTATACCAGCCGTCAAATGTCTTTCCGTCTTTTGTCAACGTAGGAAGTGTTATTGCTGTATTTTTATCAGTTACAGGCTCTTCGTTCTTATAATAGCGAACATACCAATAAGGAGTATCACTAGGCATTGTAACATCTTCTACATTTTTGTACTGGATATTAAATGCTGCAGTGTCAACACCGTCCTCTGTCTTGGTATCAAAATACCAAGTTACTTTATCTGAAAGATTTATATTTTCACCATTAACAATAATTTTGTTTGTTCCAATATATTCTTCAGCAACGGCTTCTGAATAATTAGAATTATAACAAGAAATAAAATATTGCGAGGCTTTTGCAGGAGCATATGTGCAATTTGTCAAAGTAAAAGTGTTATTACATGGACTTCTTAAATCTGCAATCTGCTGGGTAACATCTGCATCCTCTGCATCTATCTCTACTTCAAAAATACAATTTTTGAATGTCATATTATTATTTTCAGATTTTTCATCTTTGTCATAATACTCAGAAACTATAACGCAAGAGAATGAATTTGTACTACCTCCGTTTGTTTCTGGGTTATTAGACACAAACCTGCTGTTATCTGCTTCCACTGTGAAATTTGAGCTGTGATTGTATATTGTGGCCCATCCTTCTAGTTTGCTGTTATTTTTGATCACTAATTTTGAATTATCACAATCCCTTCCAATGTAAATTGCATAATAGTGAGGAAGTTCTATAGAACTGTTATCCAATTTAACAGTTGTATTAATACCATAAGTTGATATTCCACGCAAATAAACACTAGACTTTTCTGAACTCATTTTAACATTCTCAAAAGTCACAAATGAATTATTATTCTCTTCTGTACCTATATTCCAAATGTTAATCAAACGAGCAGAATTATCCTTAGTTGCTGTATTTTCACCATTATTGATAATGCTTATATTTCTAATAATTATTGACAAATCTTTTTTAGTGCTATCTGCATTTCCAATTTGAAGCAAAGGATATTCATTAGAAAGACCGTTGTTGTTATATATCTTATACCCATTACCATCTAAAGTGAGACTTCTTTCAATTGTAATGCCAGCACTTGTAACACTAGCACCTTCAGTGCCTTTCATTGTTTCACTTAGGTCAATATCGTTTGCAAGATAAATTGTTGCTATTTCTTCAACCTCTCCAGTACCTTCAACACTTATAGCTTTAGTAAGATCGTCTATTGTTGAAACAAGAACAGCCTCTTTGATTTCATCTTTAGATACATATCCACAAACAGTACACTTTTTTACAAGCTTTTCGCTTTCTGCATTCTCTTTAGAAACTTCAAATGTATGTTCTGCATAACCATATTTTTCATCTTTATGTTCGCATGT
>CAVDLI010000107.1:0-3490 GCA_963609725.1 bacterium
GAATAACTCTAGACTTAATAAATGTATTAGAATAAATGTATTAGAGAACGACCTCTAAAGGGGATTGCATGTATTCATTCTTGTCTGTAATAAGCCTTCTTATTTTGATTTTTGGATTCATTGATTTTGCAAATAGCTTAAATAAAAAAAGCAGAAAAGAGAAAATTGAAACCATACAAGCTTTCAAAAACGGCAAATGTGCTTTTATTTTTATCCCAACCCTAATATTAATATCTGCAGGCTCTTATTATAACGAACCAAGTTTCACTTCATTATTTAGAGCAATACCATTAAGTGCAAAATTCGTTGTACTAGGATTTGAATTCAATGATATAAAATCTTTATTAACTGCTAATAGGATTTACAAAATTACAATTATAGTTGATTGTATCCTTATCATAATAAATGCCTGCCTTCTAGCAGTTTCTTTATTCAAACAAAAAGCACACATTGCATTAACAAATCAAAAATTTGGTAGGACCAATAAAGATGTAGTACTTATAGTTGGCCTCTCAACAGAAAATAAAGAAATCTACTCGTCTGTGCCAAAAAACAAACTTGCATTCCTGTATAATTCTCTAACAAAAGAAGATAAAAACGAACTATATAATAATAATTTTGAATTTTTGACATTGTCAAAACAAAATCTTGATAATGCAATTTGTTCTATACTAAAGAAAAATAGTAACCAACACTGTGACATATTTGTAAATACAGGAAACGACACCCAGAATATTCTGTTTGCTAGTGAAATAATCTCAAAAGTAAAAAATTTTGACCCAACAAGTATTGATAAGTTATCTATTTACATTTTTGGAACTGATGCCAATAAAAATCTTTTCTTTGAACTAGAAGATAAAGGATTAGGATGTATTCATTATATAAATGAATACAAACTTTGTGCTATTGATTTCATAGAAAAGCACCCAATAGCATCGTTTTTCTCAAGTAATCATGTAGATTATTCAACTGCAACTATCAAAGATGTTAGCTTGAATTTTTTCATGATAGGATTTGGAAGAGCCAATACTGAGCTTTTTATTCAATCTGTTTCAAATGACCAATTTGTAACAAAAAATAAAGAAGGAAAAACTGTTCATAAACCAGTTAACTATTACTTATTTGATAGAAAAACAATACTTGAAAACAGCAATCTAAATTATAATTATAACCGCTACGAATTCTTTTTAGATGACATTGAGAAGAAACATCTTAAAGATAAATATTTGGAACTTGCACCATCCCCCGCTAGTACACATCTAGAACCAATGCTAGATATAGATTCAAAGAAATTTTATAACAAATTGCGTACAAGTTTAGCCCAAGGCAAAAATGACATCAATTTAATCTCTGTTGCATTAGGTGACGATATAAAAAATATAGATCTTGCAAATAAAATAATTTCAAAGAGTCAAGAATGGGGATTGGATAATACAAAAGTCTTTGCAAGAATTCGTGATTTCAAATATTCACAAGAAATAGCCTCATCTGACATAATACTTTGGGGAGATACAAAAACTTGTGTCTTTAATTATGATACAATAACAAGAAAAGCTCTTGAAGAGCAGGCTCGTGAACATAACAAGTCATATGAAAAAACTAATAATAAAAACAACTCTGCCAATAAAAATGATTTGCAAAATAAATCATTTGGCTTCATATTAGCTCGCAGAATGCAAAGAGCCTCTAATTTTTATGCATGTCTTAACTTAAGAACAAAATTAATGCTTGTGGGAATTGACGTAAAAGATGAAAGACTCACTACAGAAAGTATACAAAAATATTTAAGCGCAGAACTTTCTAAAGAAGCAGAAGAAAACCTTGCAAGACAAGAGCACTACAGATGGAATGCTCATTACATTTGCAATGGTTTTATCCCAGCAAGCATAGAAGAAATCGAAAAAACAGAAAAACATGGAAAAGATTTTGACTTAAGAAAACATCCTAATATCATTGAGTGTGATGCTCTAAAAGAGTTTGAAAATATCACAAAAAACAAAGTAATAGAATATGATTTCTTGCCAATTAAAAACTTAAGAGAAGACTCTATCTTTTTGGAGCAACTTCTCAATAAATACAAAAAATAAAATTTTTGCTAAATATCACGCACAAATAAACATACGAAGCACTAAGAGACGGCTTGCTAGTTTTAGGCTCTAATGACAAAGACATAGAAGCTCTCTCTAGCCTACTTACAGATGAAGCACTTTCATCTCTTATGCAAGACAGACCTAGCCTTTTGTCCTACAACAAAGAAAACAGTGGCTTGGTGTTTGAGAGTGAAAAAGAAAAGAAAATACAAAACGATGAAGAGGCACAAGACTACTATAATCGTCTAATGAAATCTGTTGAGTATAAGTTTGATGATAATGCTGTACGCATGGAACTTCAAAACAATCGTTCTGTAAAAGAGTTAATGACTAAAGCTAGAGAGTCCAAAAGTGAATTTACAGAAACTATTAACTCTTTACGAAAATCACTAGCAAAAAATCTTGATATTTCACTGGAAAATATAGAGGAAACTATAAGAAAAGAACTTAAAGGCTATGAAAGAACTGTTGAGAAAACTGTTGCAGATTATCATGGAGACCTTAGCCGTATTCTTGATGTCAATGGTGGGACACTAACTTTCCAAACACGTAATGAAGCAGAAAGTGCCTTTAGCGAAGCTATAAAAGTTTTAGATAATAAAGTTGCTAATTCTAAAGCAAAAAAAACTTCTTATGGCTACAAGGACTATAAAATAAATATACAAATGGATAATGGCTTTATTGGTGAAATGATTTTTCTTGATGAAGATACCATGTGGGCAAAAGACCATTTAGGACACGATATTTATGACGTAGGTAGAAAATTCGAGCCTTATATAGAACCTAAAAATAGAGCCAAATATGAAGCAATTTTTGGTGAAGAATTACTTGTTAAGATAAAACGTCTCGATAGTGCATTAGCAGAATGGTCAACTAAGTATTATGAGAACTCTCACGATATTAAACTGGGTCAATATGACAATGAAGGGTTTAGAGCTAACTTGTATGCTATTTCTTCGGAGATAACTCCACTGGTTCGCCAGTTGCGAGAGAACTTCTCAAGTTCATATTCCGTTGGCTTATCTTCATATACTTTGCCGTCAGAAGTAGACCTAAGTATGGATATATCTAGTTTGTCATCATCACTCTTAAATGCAGTTTCACAAATATCAAAATATCTAACAGCCATAGTAGAAAATGCCTCCACCACAAATATAACACAAAACAGTGCTATAGACAATGAAGAGAAAACCAATGTTAATCCTAATATCTACAACAAGAACATCAACTTTATTAAAAGAAGTGAAGTATCTGTGCTAGTGCCATACACGACAGAGCAAATGGTAGGCAGAATAAGAGTTGGCAAGCCAACAGGCTAACTAATCTTGAAACTGCTATAGATAAGATAGACAGCACAAAACTTCAATCTGAAAGGCTAGAAGATGGAGAACTTACTTCTC
>CAVDLI010000108.1:0-3256 GCA_963609725.1 bacterium
GGGTGATAGGGTGACAATCGTTCCTATAATCCCTTGTGGAGAGTGTGAAGGTTGTCGTAAGTACGGGCCTTTCCATTGCACACATTATCAGTATTTGGGTTCTAGAAATGATGGAGGGTTTGCAGAATATTGCCTTGTTCCTATAAAGAACCTTAGACATGTTCCAGATGCAGTAAGCCTTGAAATGGCAGCCATGATAGAACCGTTGATGGTTGGACTTCATGTCGTAAAGAATAGTGGCATTAAGGCTGGAAATTCTGCTGTTGTATTTGGAGCAGGTGCTATTGGAATGCTTCTTTCATTTTGGTTAAAGGAACTTGGTGTTGATGTCACAATTTGTGATTTAAGACCACTTTCTATAAACATTGCAAAGGATCTTGGTTTTGAGAAAGTTGTTACACCTCAAGAGCTTGAAGGTAAGAAAAATTTATTTGACTATGGATTTGAAGCAGCCGGAGCTCAAGTGACACTTCTTTCAATGATAGATCTTGTAAGTCCAAAGGCTACAATTACAGTTGTAGGACGAGATACGCATGATACAGTAATACCATTGCAGAAGATGGAAACACTTATGAGAAAAGAGCTTACTCTCAAAGGTTGTTGGGGATTTGATGACAATGATATTCCGTTTATTCTTGAAACTCTTGCAAAGACAGATATGGATCTTAAGAAGATGATTACTCAAATTGTTAGTGTAGAGGATAGCGAAGAAACAGTAAGAAAAATGCTAAGCCGAGAGCTTATGTATGAAAAAGTAATGATAAAATTCTAATAGGAGACAGAAAAGTGAAAACTATGAAAGCAGCCGTAACATACGGAATACGTGATATACGATACGAAGATTATGAGATGCCAAAATGTCCAGAAGGCTCAATTCTTGTAAAGGTACATGCTTGTGCAATATGTGGAACAGATAAGAGAATTTATACCGTAGGGGATTACAGAGCACAGTATCCAGTAATAATAGGACACGAAATTGCCGGTGAAGTTGTTGAAGTAGCTCCTGGAATAACTTCTGTAAAGGTAGGAGATCGTGTTTGTGTAGCTCCAGGACATGGATGTGGACACTGCAGAGCATGTAAGAGTGGATCTCCAAATCTTTGTGTTACACCACACCCTTCATTGGGTTTTAAGCTTAATGGTGGATTTGCTCAGTATATAGCTGTTCCTGAGCATATTTTCAGACTTGGTTTTGTAAATAAAATACCCGAAAATTTGACTTATGATGAAGCGTCAATGTCAGAGATAACGGCTTGCTGTATTAATGGACACAGAACTTCTCCAGTAGCAAAAGGAGATACTGTTCTCATTCTTGGGGCAGGTCCTGCTGGAATTATTCATGCAATTCTCTCAAAACTTGAAGGTGCAGAAAAAGTTATAGTTGCACAGAGATCGAGTTTCCGTCTTGAGCAAGCAAAAGAGCTCTTTGGAGATTATGTAGACAGGACTGTTTGCATGACTGAAGAAAATCTTGAAGATGTGGTTCAAAAAGAGACAGATGGCTATGGTGTAAACGTTGTATATGTATGTGCTCCTTCACATAGTGCTCAGGAACTTGCAATCAAAGTTGCTGGTCCTCATGGAAAGATAAACTTCTTTGGGGGACTTCCTAAAACAGACGGTATAGTTTCTTTTGAGGGAAACCTTGTTCATTACAAAGAACTTTTTATAACAGGAGCTTCTTCATCATTACCAGAGACAAATCGTGAAGCTCTTAAACTTCTTTCAGAACACAAGATAGACGGTAACAAACTTATTACTCATAAAATGTCTCTTGAAAAGATTGCAGAAGCACTTGCAATTGCAGAGTCTCGTTCATGCATAAAAGTAGTGCTACACCCATGGGAGGAAAACTAATGGCAAAACCTTTAATTGGATTTAATTGCAACTGTTTTACAAATAGGTATGATGAACCTGAAGAATGGACAAAGATTTGTAAGGAACTTGGTGTTCATTATGTAATGTTTAATGTAGACCTTATTGATCCATGGTGGAGTTGGGATACCCAGAAAAAACTTTTGGACAGAACATTAAACGAATGTGAAAAGAATAATGTAAAGATTTTTTGCAGTTTTGGAGGTCATCATGGACATCAGCATTATCTTGGTCATTTTGATGATGATGCGAGAGCTGAAGGAGTAAAATTTTTCAAGTATGCAGTGCGTCAAGCAGCATATCTTGGTGCAAAATCATTTGGAACTTGTTTTGGAATTCAGACAGTGAGGACAAACTCGGATCCAAAGCTTAGGGCACAGCTTCTCGAGAAGACAATTGATGCATACTATGAAGTTGCAGATTATGCGGCAGAAGTAGGACTTCCTGCGCTTGCTTATGAGATGACAAGCATAGACAGAGAAACAGGAGCAACATTTGCAGAAAATGATTATATTCTTGAACGTTGTTCAAAAATGGCTGTTCCTATGAGAATTTGTCTTGATATGGGGCATAGAAATCTTCATGGACTTCCTGAAGAGGCAGATCATCTAGCTTGGATTAAAAAATATGGTACTCAATGTGATGAAATTGATTGTCAGCAAACAGTTCTTACATCAAGTTGTCACTGGCCATTCACAGAAAAGACAAATAGAGAAGGTGTTATCAAAGGTAAAGAAGTTGCAGATGCTGTTAGAGCTATTCCTGGTGACCAAGAAATTCTTCTTGGATTTGAGATTAAAACTGGTGCTTTCTGGCCTCAAGAAGAGTCTCATCTTCAAGGGCTTAAAGACTCTGTAGAGTATTGGAGACAGTATGTCCAAGACTGATTTTAAAGAATCCTACAGTTTAATTCTTTCTGAAGTTAACAGGGCTCTTGATAGTGTAGATTCTGAATCTGTTGAGAAACTCGTAGACACTTTGATTAGTGCAAAAAAAGTTTTTCTTGTTGGAGTAGGGCGTGTTGCCATTTCTCTTGAGGCTTTTGTAAAGAGACTTAATCATTTTGGTATAAAAGCATATATGGTTGGAGCTCTTGATGAGCCTGCAATAACCGCAGAAGACGTTCTTATTGTTGGTTCTGGTTCTGGATCTTCTGTCGTTCCCGTAGCAATTGCAAAGGTTGCTTCAAAATATAATCCTACAATTGTTCACATAGGTTCTAATCCAAAGGGAGGAGTTGCACCATATACAACATACATGGTAAGAATTCCTGTAAAGACAAAACTTAACAAGGAAGACGAGATTCCATCTGAACAGATTATGAGTTCTCTTTTTGAACAGGCTCTTTACGTGTTATGCGATTCCATTTGTCTAATGATTG
>CAVDLI010000109.1:0-3226 GCA_963609725.1 bacterium
CACACATTTGAGGGCTTCTCTTTTTTGCAAATATTTTACTATCTCCGGGGGGGGGTACTCTCTTGTTGTGAGCAAGAGAATACAGTCTCTTGTAAGAGAATAACTTGTAAACGTTTACTGGCAGTTCTCCTTTTCTTTTTCTTTTCGTTAATTTTTTCTCTGTCTTGTGTATTTGCAACACCTTCAAAAATTATTTTTAGGAGCCAAGACCCACTTGCAAGATATTTTAGATACCAGCTTAATGGAGAATATGAGGACAAGTGGACAGTCATTGATATAAATGAAACAAATATTGTGCTTTCTTCTAAAGTTGGAAAAAACACAATTTATGTTCAATCCTCAAGAAGTGGCAATACATGGTCAAAATCTGGGATTGGAACATATAGAATAAGTAATACAGCATTAAGATTAAACTTAGACCCATACTCAAGTGCTGTTTATTATTTTTACAACGGCCATTACATAGATGAAGCTAGAACTCTAATGGGAACAATTTATGGCTTATCATTAAGTCTTGAATTTGATTGGGCTCTAAATAACTTAATAAGAGTGTATCCAGAAGCAGGATATGCAATGGTACTAAAAATACAAACAATAATTCCAAAACAAAGAGCTGTCCAATATATAAAACTTGGCGGTGGTGTAGATTTTCTTTTTAACATAACAGCTAAAAGTGATGCATATGTAGGACTTTTGGGTGGAGGTATGGCTCATATTAACAATAGTGAGTATACAATCACACCTTATTTTGGAACTCGTTTTGGATTTGAAACAAAAATCACAGACAATATAAAACTTGGCATTATGATGAGAGTCTCTTGTGCTCTTCTTAAAACAAGTGAAGTTCTTACAGACTCATTAACATTTCTTGTAGACCCAATAAGTATTTCGCTCTCTTATGAGCTTTAAGAGGTATAAAGACTAGATGAAAAAGAGTAATTTATTTTTCATTTTAACAAGCCTCTTTTTAATACTAGTTTTTCTAAGTTCTTGTAATCTCTCACCCATGCAAGAAGGCTCAAGTATAAATGAATACATTTTCCCTTATATAGATTTCACATTATCAGAAGACATGTCTTATTACACAGCATTTGTAGTAGGAGGTGCAGCTTTAGAGAAAGTCTATATCCCCTCTTATGTAGATGATAAAGAAAACTATGCACTTCCTGTTAAATTCTTTGATGGATTTGAGAAAAAAGGTGATGCGCAGAACTTAAAAACAATCATATTTGAAACATCTAGTACAATACCAAATCTTGAAGTCTTAAATGAAGCTGAAAACTTATACACTATCAAGTACAACAATGTCATAGGAGAAGATGCTACTTGGACAAATCTCCCACAACTGCCACATACAGATGAAGAAGAGTTTCTTGGTTGGGTATTAGAAAACAATCAAGAACAAGAAGTTAAAGATAAAGATGGCATGATAAAAGGCTCTTCTACTGTTAACCCCAAATGGGGCCCTCATAACTATGGAGAAGAGATAGAGGGAAAAGATGCTACTTGTTTAGAAAGCGGGTACACTTCATACAAAGTATGTGAGAATTGCAACCACTCAACAAAAAAAGAAATCCCTCCTACAGGTCATACTTTAGAACATGCTTTATACAAAGGTGCAACTTGTAAAGAAGAAGGCCATACAGAATATTGGCATTGCACAGTTTGCTTAAAGTACTTTAGTGATGAAAGTGCAAAAAATGAAATAACACAAGAAAGCACAATTATTAGTAAACTTGAACATGTATGGTCTAATGTGTGGTCAAATGATGCAACATATCATTGGAAAGAATGTGAAAATGGTTGTGGTGAAATAAATGATAAAGAAGAACACATAAATGAGTATTACTACTCTTGTATTGTCACAGAAGGCCCTCCTTTCTTAACAATAACGCACAAGTGCAATGTGTGTGAAAGAAAAGTAGATACACCACATAAAGAAGAAGACGGAGTCTTCCATGTAATACCATCAGATGGCATTGAACCTGAGTATGACAAGACAAGTGACAAAGTAACACTTTCTCTTTCTAATACATCATACCCTACTACATACAGCTATAGATGGTATGACAAAGAAGGCACTTATATAAGAGCCTTAGATAACATGGTAAGTTTTAGTTTTACTCTTGATGAAAGATATGGCTTTAGATGTGTGATTTTAGATGAGAACAAAACAGAACTTGATAGCTGTTATATAGAACTATGGTAGAAGTTTTGGAAAAACTTTTTGAAATAAAATAAAGGATTTCCCTTTATGGGAGAAGAGGAGAAAAAATGACAAGCAAAAAGGTTTTATTGAAAATAGCTGTAATAGCTATACTTATTTTAGGGGCCTTTGTATCTTGTGCATACGAAGTCATAGACAATGCTCCTGATAAACTTGTTTATGCAACGTTTGACAAGAAATCTACAAGCCGTGCACTATCTAGCACTTATACTCAAACAATTACACTCAAAGATACAAGCGAAGTTTATTGGACATACGAAGCCACTAAGGCCGATACCGCTGGAAAGACAGGTATTACAGACTCACAAACAGCTGTTAAGAGCACTTCTTATGAAGCAGGTCTTGATGGAGTAATTGGTCCTTTTTCTCAAGGGCTTTGGAACTTTAATGTTTATGGGTATAAAGAGAAGAAAGCATCTCAACCAACAGGAACTGAGAATGTAGATTATGTTAAAGTTTCAGACAATGTTTGGTACAGCGGAAGAATTTACTATGGAAGTGTCACAAATGTAGAGCTTAAAACTGGAACAAAAGATGCGCCTGACCCAATTAATGTAATAATTAAGCTTATCACAGAAGGTAAAGGCACTTTTGCTATAAGTAACACCTCTAATTTTAAGTGGTATAATGACGGCGGTGATGTAAGTGATACTTCTCTTAATATTGATATGTACTTAAAAATTAGTGGGAGAAAAGAAGACAATACAACAAAAGACGATTATATAAAGCTAAAATATGACACATCATCATCTTCTTATAAAATTGACTCCTCTGAAACAACAACATGGGACAATTGTGATGCCGGCTCTTGGAATATAACTTGTTCTATTGTCAGAGCCAAAAAAACAACAGGAGAGACTGATTCATATACAGATTTGAATACATACGCTACAAGTCCAGGACTTCTTATTAAAGTTTATACAGGACAGGTAACAACTCTTGAGGCAAAAGTAATTGAAGGAAATTTTGCTTATGGCAAGTTTAATGGAACTATTGTTG
>CAVDLI010000110.1:0-3168 GCA_963609725.1 bacterium
TCCTTTTATCATGCCAGATGATCCTATCTTCAAAGCTAGATCTAGAATTTTGGAAGAGAAGGGAATTAATCCTTTCTATACAATGAGTTTACCCCATGCCACTATGCGCCTCAAGCAGGGTTTTGGCCGTCTTATGAGACATACTACTGACCATGGTATTGTTCTAATTTTAGATGCTCGCATAATTAAGAAAAACTATGGGCCTTCTATGCTGCGTGCCTTACCGCAAAGCTATTATCCAGAGACTAATATGGCAACCTTGGGCACTAAGATTGAGAGTTTTTTGTATTGAATTTCTGTTGAATGCAATCTTGAGCATGAAAAAAACTTGCAAATTTTCACAAGGCAGAGTATAACTTAAACAGTTGTTAAAAAATTTGTTGCAAAATTGTTAACAAACTAAGCGTAAGATAGGACAAAAGAACATGGGAAACAAAGTCTGTACATCTTTACATTATAATGAAATAAGTAGTCGGGGGGGGGGTACTCCCAGCTAAACTCGCGTAAAAGCTCTAATAATACTCATATTAAAGGACTAAGCATGTGCTCTAAAAGATCCGTTTTGCTTGGTCTTTTTTTATTATTTGCACTCTCTTTTGCCTTTGCTGCTACAAGTAATACATCAAGCATCCAGTGGACATGGTCTACAAGTGATGAAAATGTCAAATACTTTAGGTATCAACTGAATAATGAAGATGATAATAACTGGACAGTAGTAGATAGCACTATTACAAGTGTTTCTCTTGAAACTACTAACAATAGCACGCTCTATGTTCAAGCCTCTTATGATGGTATTAACTGGTCAGAGTCTTCATCTGCAATATATGAAAAATCAAGTAACAACAAGGGCAGACTTTATCTTTGTACTCCAATTGAATGGATATGGCATAGTGAAGATGAAAGCATAAACTACTATAGATACCAAAGAGATGAAGAGTATGAAGATGGCTGGAGCGTAGTAGACTCAAGCGTAAATAGTGTAAAACTTGGCTCTCATCTAGGAATAAATACATTTTATCTACAAGCATCCAGAGATGGTAAGACTTGGTCAGAATCTACAGTAGGAACTTATAAAAGAAGCTTACTATCAATAAGACTAAATATTGCAGCATACTCAAGTGCTGTTTACATATTCCCTAATGGACTTGAAATAGAAGAAGCCAGAACTCTTATGGGAACTACATATGGAACTTCTACAAGTATAGAGCTTGATTGGTATCTATTAGATAATCTTAGAGTTTATCCAGAAGTAGGATATTCATTAGTACTAAAAGCAAGAACAACAATTCCAAAACAATATGCTGTACATTATATAAAAGCAGGTGGTGGAGTAGACTACCTAGTAGGAATCCAAGAAGGTCTTAATCTTTATGCTGGCTTATTTGGTTATGCCATTGTAGATATTAACAATAACCAAAGAAGTAACATAAAACCATACTTTGGAGCACGTTTAGGCTTAGAAACAAAGATAGCAGACTCATTGTACTTAGGTGCAATGGCAAGAGTAACAGCTGGATTATACATAATTGATAAAGACAATTTATACAACTCAGTAACACTGTTAATAGATCCAGCGAGCATCTCATTGAGGTATGAATTTTAAATAGGGGTGCTAAGATGAGAAAGGGTCTACTTATTTTCATCATTACAATTGTTCTCATTAGTCTAATACCATCATGTAATCTTGATACCATAGACGAAAACAGCAGTATTAACCATAACATCTTCCCATATGTGAAATTTACACCCTCAGAAGATGGAACATATTACACAGCTTCCATCTTAGAAGGAGCAAGTGTAGCTAATGTCTATATTCCTTCATATGCATATGACAAACCTCAAGATGAGAATACACTACCAGTATTAGAGTTCACAGGCTTTGAAAATAGTGATGACATAGTAAATCTTTCAAGCATAACCTTTGAATCCTCAAAGACAGAGATAAACCTTACAAAACTAGACCAAGCAAGTATTCTTGAGAATATTCATCTTAAGGAAGTAGACAATTCCAATGCTGTCTGGAAAAACTTACCAATTCTTCCACACACAGGAGACTCTGAGTTTGTTGGATGGTATATCAAAGACACAGATGAAGAAGTCAAAGATGGAGAAACAAAGATAGACCCAGAGCATACAACCATATATGCTAAGCGCCTTAAAGTAGAAGTTGTCCACCACCAGGAAGTTCCTGCTACATGTACAGAAAGTGGAATTATTGAGTATTGGGAATGTAAGAATTGTGGACTTCTTTTCTCTGACAGTGAATGTACTAATGAGATAACACAGACAGAAATTTCTCCACTAGGACATGCAGCAATACTTGTAGAAGAGAAACCAGCCACATGTACAGAAAATGGAGTTAAGGCACATTACGAATGTACTAGATGTCATAAACTTTTCAGTGATGAAGGCATAACAGAGGTAACAGAGGACAGTCTAGTTATTCCACATCATACCATATCAGAAGAGTGGGAATATGACATAGACAACCACTGGCATGTTTGTACTGTAGACGGAACTAAGATTAATGAGACTTCCCATACTTGGGGAGAGTGGACAAAAGGCGACTCTGGTCATTTATTTGCAGAATGCAGTGTTTGCCACGTAAGAAAAGTTGCAAATGAGCCAGAGTACCTTGTCTATGACATTGGAATTGGAAAAGCAAAGCTAAAAGATTTGGAAGATATGCCTTGTGTAGATTTCTATATCAACAACGTTAGAGTTGATACAAACGGTGCCAAGATTACCGTTGACGGTTCAACTGTGGTAGCTGAATGTAGGCCATATCTTGGTTCTAATACAAACTACACAGTCAACTCTTACATTGTACATCAAGGAATTGAGAATCTGAATGGAGAAAAAGACAGTAGTGGATACTACAAAGTAACGTTTACTCTCACAGATAAGTCAGAGTACATGCTAAGCATTTCACTTGGCACTGAAAGCGGAAGTCGCAGTTTTGAATGCTATTTATATAAGAAAAATTAAGAGAGGAGAAAAAGATGAAAAAACGAATTTTTTTAGTGACACTTGTGACAATTCTAGCAATTTTCACATTTGTCTCGTGTTCGAACGAAGTTACTCCCAAGGTAGAAGATAAACTTGGAAGCATAACTTTTGGTGAAAACAGTAAAGCTGTAGGCTACACTGTAAAATATAGTGCAGAAG
>CAVDLI010000111.1:0-3052 GCA_963609725.1 bacterium
GTGTAAGACCTGTCTTGGCTTTACTGTAATTAAGAAGTTTTTGCAAAACTGCCTTAATTTGTAAAATCAATAAAGCACATTTTGCAAAAAAATCTAAATTAAAATTAAAGGCTACCTCAGTTTTGTGGTAGCCTTATTTTATTTGCAATTGACCATATCATATTAGCTTCTTGCGTTATGTCTACAGGTGTCTCGTCCAATGTGAAGTCTATTGTGTTATTGCTCATATAATTTATTTTTTCCTCAGATTATTTCCTTATTCCGATGAGATGCTTGGTGTGATTAATTCATATACCAGCGCACTTGAGCTACTTGATAGTTATGATCATCAAAGAGTTATAAAGCCTACAGGAAGTAAAGAGTATCAAAAGCTCACACTAGAAGAATGCTATGCCATCATCCGTGATATGAAATTTGCATCGGAATCGCAAATCTTCTTTACTTCCTTGTAAAGGATCATCCTTTCAATGACGGCTACAAGCAGAAGTTCAAATCCCAATACTCAAAAAATACCTCTTTATCAAAAGTTTGGATATCACAACATATAAAACTGTCAAATTTTTACCCTCAAATGCAAAGACTTCTCATCTAGATAATTCTTGCATGTTTTGGGGTGTTGTCATACACTAATGAGGAAGATAGTACGCAAGATAGTACGTAAGATAGAGGCTCTTTCATGGATAACTATAAGCCACCTTTTACTATAACAAATAAGATTTTAAATTTGGTTTCATCAATTTCTGCAAAAACAGAGAAAGTTACATTAATCATTAATTTGGAAACAAGGCCACATCTTAGAAGGAATAATAGAATCAAGTCTATACATTCTTCGTTGAAAATTGAAGCTAACTCATTAACCTTAAGTCAGGTGAGAGATGTGATTGATGGAAAGATGGTTTTGGGGGCTCAAAAAGAGATTCAGGAAGTCAAGAATGCTTATGAAGCATATGATAATATAGAGCAAATAAATCCTTATAATGTAAGAGATTTGAAAAAGTTTCATGGCATTATGACAAAATACCTTGTTGAAGAATCTGGTGATTTTAGAAAAGGAGAAGAAGGCGTCTTTAGTGGGAATAAATGCATTTTTATGGCGCCTCCTGCTAAATTTGTACCTCAATTAATGTCTCAGCTTTTTGAATGGATGGAAGAGATGAAGGATGAAATTCATCCCCTTATCATGAGTTGCGTTTTTCATTATGAGTTTGTTTTCATTCACCCTTTTGCAGATGGCAATGGAAGGATGGCAAGGCTTTGGCATTCTGCAATCCTTTATAAATGGAGGCCGATTTTTGCGTATATCCCAATTGAAAGTCAAATAGAAAAGTTTCAAGAAGATTATTATGACGTGATTGCCAAATGCCATGAAGAAGGGTCTTCAACAAGCTTTATTGAATTTATGCTCTCAAAAATTGATGAAATATTAGATACAGTTGTGTCTCAAATTGGCAATAATATGGGACAGGTACCAGAATGTGTTAGAAAATTGCTTACTGTAATGGAGCCTAATATTTCGTATACCAGTAAGGAGCTCATGGAAAAAATGAGGCTCAAGTCCAGAGAAGGATTTCGCAGAAATTACTTGCGTCCTGCAATAGAGAATAATTTAATTGTTATGACAATTCCCAATAAACCAAACAGTAAAAACCAAAGATATGAGGTTTTTGCAAAATGAGCTTTGCGAGTAAATTTCAAAAGTAAAAAACACTTGTATTTTGGAGCTCTTCCTTTCTTAGCTCTCAATTAGCCTTAAGACATCTTCATTTACTTTATCTTGCAGCCATGTAGATTGCAAAAGAATCGGCCTGAGTTATGGGTTTGAAGTTCCCTAATGTCTTTGTGCCATTTGCCGTTGCCTTCTTGGCAAGAAGCCTGCATGTTTCTTCTGTGGCAGGGATACCAAGCTCTGAGAGACTTGTTGGCATTCCAAAGCTTTTGAAAACTTCTTCCATTCTGTCAATAGTTTCATTGGCTGCAAGTTCAATATTGCAAGACTTAATGCCAAAGACTAATTCTCCCAAGCGTGCAAAACGGGATGGGTTTTCATCTTTCACATAACGTGCCCAGGATGCCCAAATTGATGTCAGGCCTGCACCGTGAGCAACATCATAAAGAGCAGAAAGTTCGTGCTCCATCTTGTGACAGCTCCAGTCACCACGTGTTTCATAACCCATGTTAGTAAGATCATTGTGTGAAATGGAAGCGCTCCACATTAGAGACGCGCGTGCATCGTAGCAAGTAGGATTTACAAGTGCAATTTTTGTGTTCTCTATTACAGAACAAATTACGCTTGCAGCAATACGGTCAGTGATATCAAGAACAGGCCCTTTGTGGAAAAATCTTTCAAGAGTGTGCATTATGATGTCAGCGCTTCCACTTCCTGTTTGATATTTTGAGACAGAATATGTGAGCGTTGGGTCAAGAATTGAGAAAACAGGGCGTCCTAAGTCTGTATTACTTCCAAATTTGTCATTTGGAGTTTTCTCATCATTTGTTATAACAGATGAATTGCTCATCTCACTTCCTGTAGCAGCCAAAGTGAGAATATCGCCAAATGGGAGACGACACGACGGTTGTTTTCCTGTATAAAAATCCCAAACATCGCCATCATAAGGAACACCGTAAGAGATACATTTTGCGCTATCTAGCACAGAACCACCACCTACTGCCAAAATAAAATCAACTTTTTCTTTTCTACAAAGTTCAATACCTTTTCTTGCAAGACTAAGTCTTGGATTTGGCTGAACTCCTCCAAGTTCAACAAATGAAAGGTTGCTTTCTTTAAGAGATTTTCTTACTTTATCAAGCAATCCACTTTTTTCAACAGAACCCAGCCCAAAATGAATTAATACTTTCTTGGCACCCTCTTTTTTGAGAATCTCACCAACCATTTCTTCAGTACCACTACCAAAATAAACATGCGTTGGAGCATAATATTCTGTAAAACCCATTTTTTTCCTCCACTCTTAATCTCTCTCAAACTCAATTGCAAAAGAATTCAATTGCAACAGCCAATTGCAACAAAGCTCAAATTTTTCAATCAAAATCTCTT
>CAVDLI010000112.1:0-2654 GCA_963609725.1 bacterium
GGGTCTGTCTTGCATAAGAGATGAAAGAGCTTCATCTGTAAGTAGGCTAGAGAGAATTCCATCTGTTTTTACTAAGTGGCAAGGGCATTTTTCTCTACATTCTTTTCTCTAATGGTAGAATATTTGAAGAACTTTTTGAAAATTAGCAATAGAGCGCATTAATAACATTCAAAATAGAGAGCAAAATCGCCCTTTATGCTTATGCCAAAACCTACTAAGAAATCGCAGATTGGAGTTTTAATGCCATACCCTACTCCAAAACCCAAGTTAAATTTACGCAGTTCTGAAAATGGAGCTGTCAATTTGTTCTCTGGGGCAACACCTGTACTGCTACTAGCTGTTGCAATAGAAAAAGCTGTGTCTGCACTTCTCCAACCGGTCCTAATTTCAAACACTAAGTATGAAGGTAAAAACCCGCCCAGACCCCATTGTATTTTAGTGCCAAGAAGAATTGCATCTCGTACATACAAGGAATTAGAGCAACCTACAAGCGCATTCCAACCCCCAAATCCGGTGTAAGAGTCCATCAATTCTAAGGGCTCTCTGCTTGTGAATGCCAAAGCATCTAGCCCAAGTGTCAAAGAACTTGTTAACACAATATTTTGCTCATATGAGACACCAAACAAATATGTAAATGTATTTTGGTAATAGCCAAAACTTGCCTTTGCATCCACTCTAATGCCTGTTGTTGAGAACATGCTATCTTCAAAGTTGCCATACCATATTCCGTTTATATACAAAACGGGCATGACACTAAAAGATGCCGGAATTCCTGTTATTGTTCTTCCTAATGCGGTGAAACGTAGTGATAAACCCAAATTACTGTTAAACCGTTTGGCATCGGTATATTTTATTGCAAAATTCAAGTCCGATGCAAAGTCCATAGAGTTTTCAAGCTGTGGGTTTGCTCGGTTTGCAAGAGGTGTTATAGCCCCAAATACGAAATAGAGGCTGGGGTTAAAATAAAATTTGGCATCATCTTGAGTGCTATCAAGTGGGTAGTAAAGTAAAGCGCCCAGTTTGAGGTTATCGCCAAGAGAGGCTGACACCATTAAATCCCATTCTGTGTTGAGTATATCCTTTTTGAAGAAGTTAGAATCAATAGTTGGTAAGTATTGAAGCATTACAGGAGAAGAGCCATTAAACACTGTTGAGATTTCAGAAGCAGAAGAAACTCCCAAATTAAGCCGGCTTTTTGAAAGAGCTCCCTCGTTGGCACTTTGTGTTTTATACACAGCATTTACAACTTGGGTTAAGCTGTCATATGTAGCGTCATTAGTAGAATTGCCAGTGGAGCCATCAGCAGAATTACTAGAAAAAGAAAACTTATCAGAAACGCCATCAGCAATATCAGCATCATTATTGGCAGTATTGGCATTACTAATACTAGAAGTAAAATATTGCCCTACTCTGTGAGGATCTTTAGGCTCTAAATCTTCTTCTTTGAACATTGCAGTTATTTCATCTAAAGCACTAGAGTGAGCTTCTATTTCATCCCATCCGCGCTGAATTACAAGCTGAGGTTCTCCAAAAGATAATACGCCAATATCTGACACTTCTGGCACTAGTACAATGTTTGCATACTCATACTGATTTCTAATTGTGTTTATAACTATAACCCTAAACGCTGCATTGGCAGCTCCTGTCATACTATGCATATCATTGGCATCAATTTTTTCAGAGCCATTCATATCCATTCCAATGACTATGTCATAACCAAGTTCTCTAGCATATTTAATTGGCATGTTATCAACAAGTCCGCCGTCCATGAGATATAAACCCTCTACCTCATAAGCATCAAAAACAAGCGGAATGCTCATACTGCTACGCATAGCATCAATAAGAGAACCACCTTCAAATAGCACCAAATCTCCCGATAAAACATCGGTTGCAATAGCCCTGTATGGAGTTGGAAGTTCATCAAAACTTATGTCTTGTGGTACGTTGGCAAGTATTTCTTCAAAAAATGCCAGTATTTTTCTATCACTAATAATACCAGAAGACTCACCAATTCCAGAGTCTCCAATAGCAAGAGAAAGAATGTTGTATCTTGTATGTGCAAATGGTTCAATTAATGGTTTTGTACCGCTGTCTAAGATATCTGTAAAAAGATTATTAAGATCATTTTCTGTTACAAGTCTTTCTATGTCTCCAGAACTATATCCTGCACAATATAAACCGGCAATGAGACTTCCCATACTGGTTCCCATAACCATATCAATTGGAATTCCCCTTTTTTCTAGCTCTTCAAGAAGTGCTATATGGGCAAGACCTTTTGCACCTCCCCCAGAGAGAACAACAGCAACAGAAGGCCTTCCAAGATCTTTGGGAGCTGTAGTTGAGAATGGTTCTTGACCTGTAGCTGTAATAGAAATTGCATGTATTCCGTTTATTTTTGTATTTAAAGAAGCTGTTACAGTAGCAAAAATATTAAAACAAACAACAAAAACAATCAAAACAAGTACAACTTTTCTCACTTACGCCCCCCTTTCAAATCACATTATAACTCGAGCAACAAAACTGGAATATTAAGCAAATCTCTTAGCAAATAAAGAAAACTATCAAAATCTGTAGGATATAAGTTGTGACCATATATAGATTTAGAAATTCTTGAGCTCTCATTTTTACTTGGAGAAAACTTCCCTTCTTCCTCT
>CAVDLI010000113.1:0-2491 GCA_963609725.1 bacterium
AATGACAAGTTCCACAGTGACGCTATTTACAACTGGACATATGCAGATGAACAGTCCAAGAAACTCAACTGGCATGGAAAAGGCGAAAATCCTTATGGAGATCTTCCAAAACTTAACCTATTTACATACCAAATGAGTGAAATTGTAAAAGATGAGCTTTCCAAAGGAACAGAGATAAACGGTGAAACAAGAGACTATGCTTTTGATCTCAATGAGTTCTTTGCAACCAATGATTCAAGGTTTATTCACAATGAGGCTGTAGACAAGTTCTTGGATGCTCTTACAAATTTGGAAAAATATCCATTTAGCACACCAAAACTTAGGAACGAGCTTAAGCATACATTTTGGCTGTTAAACAGAGTTGAATCTGCAACATTACTGGCAAGAAAACTTGAAAAACATCCAATTTTTAAGGATTACAAGATTGTTTTGGCAGCTGGTGATGGCAAGTTGGATGACGACAGTGAAACTAAAAAAGCTTTTGATAAAGTAAAAGATGCTATTAAAAAATACGACAAAACTATTACTCTTTCTGTTGGACAGCTTACTACTGGCGTTACAATTCCCCAGTGGACAGCAGTTCTTATGCTTTCTAACATAAAGTCTCCGTCTTTGTATATGCAAGCAGCTTTTAGAGCACAAAATCCATGTCTTTTTAAGTATGGCACAGAGTCTTTTAGAAAAGAAAATGCTTATGTATTTGACTTTGATCCAGCAAGAACTCTTGTTACATTTGAGCAGTTTGCCAATGATTTATATACAAGCACAGCTGCAGGCCATGGAGACATGGAAACTCGCAAAAAGAACGTAAGAGAACTTCTCAACTTCTTTCCTGTTATTGGTGAAGACGATAACGGAGAAATGGTAGAGCTTGATGCTGCAAAAGTTTTAAGTATTCCAAGAAAGATTAAATCTCAAGAAGTTGTAAAAAGCTGTTTCTTGTCTGACTATCTTTTCCAAAACATTACAAATGTTTTCCACGCACCTTCTGTTGTAATGGATATTATTAAGCAGTTTACACCAGTAAAAGAGCCAAAGAACAAGGGACAAATAGACGACAAAGCAGCTCAGGAAATACCACTAGATTCTGATGGAAACGTAAATTTAAGTGATGACGTTATTATCGGGTTAACACCAGAAGTGTTTGGAGATAAGATTTACAAGACCATTGAAGACGTCACATTGGGTGTAGATGTTGTCTCAGAGATGCCGTCCAAGATAGATACTCAGGTGCAAAAGCTCAAGAATGCTGTGCAGGAAAAAGTCATTGCAAATGTTGTGCAGACTGCAAAAGAGCATTACGGGGATGGGATTAAAAGCTCTACAGAAAAACAGATAACACGTCAGCTTAATGCTAATGCAAATTATAGAATTGACACTGTTGTAGACACTTACAAAATTCAAACATGCACACTGGAAATGGAAAGAAAGGATGCCTTGGAAAATCTTGCGGTTCTTGGTAAGACTGAAAAACAGGTAAACGATGAGTTTGACCAAAAACAAAAAGAGCAAGCAAAAGATCTTATGGAATCTCTTCAAAATACAATTGAAGAATTTGTAGAATGTGCACAAGAAGAGACTGTAAAGATTGTAGAAAGTAAGAAATTAGAAAAAGAAAAACTTTCTATAGAAGATTCTATCAAAGACCATCTTAGAGGCTTTTCTCGTACTATCCCATCTTTTCTTATGGCCTATGGAGATGACAGTGTTACATTAGAGACCTTTGACCAAAAAATTCCAGATGAAGTCTTTAAGGATGTTACAAGTATCACACTAGAGCAGTTTAGGTTCTTGCGTGATGGTGGTGATTATGATGATGCAGAGACGGGGCAAACAAAGCACTTTGATGGACATTTGTTTGAACCTGTTGTATTTAATGACTCTGTAAAAGAGTTTCTTAAAAAGAAAAAAGAACTTGCCAATTACTTTGAAGAAGACAAAAAGGAAGACATCTTTGACTATATTCCGCCACAGAAGAACAACCAAATCTTTACACCAAGGAAGGTTGTTATAGATATGGTAGATATGCTTGAAAAAGAAAATCCTGGTTGTTTTGATGATCCAACAAAGACTTTTGCAGATCTCTACATGAAATCAGGAATGTATATTGCAGAAATTGTCAAAAGACTTTATAGAAGTGAAAAGATGGAGAGTCTTTATCCAAATGCTAATGAACGCATTTCTCACATATTTGCTAAACAGGTATATGGATGTGCTCCAACTGAAATTCTTTACAGAATTTGCTTGAGTTATCTTTTAGATTTTGCTAATACAGTCAAAATAAAAGAATATAATATTAAACTTTGTGATACTCTTAAGTTTGCAAAAGATGGAACTTTAGATCAGGAACTTGCAAAGATTTTTAAGTTATGAGTGCCTCTTAAAAGCGATGTTGTATCACAAAGATGTTGCTAAATTTCATCTAGGGAACTCTCTCTGTTTATATGCACATGTGTGAGGATTATGGAATTTCAGCAAACACTGCGTTATT
>CAVDLI010000114.1:0-2440 GCA_963609725.1 bacterium
GCCAACACACATTTAGAACTCTTTTCACCTTGCCTTTCTACTTGCCTTTATTTGTCGCCTAAGATTTTAGTTCTAGCAACTTCCCTTTTTATATTAGAATATAGCATAGTAGAGATAAAACTTTAGAGGTGAATGAATGAAAAGGGCTCTCATAGTAATTTTGGTAATAGTTATTATTTTACTTTCTTCTTGTACTACAATTAAAACGCAGTTTGTTAGGTCAAAACTGGAAGTTACTAGAGAAGAGGTTGAAAAGCTACAACAAACTATGGACCCTAATACGGAGTTGACAGAGGAATCAGCCTTAGCTTTGTACATGATAAATAAGTATATGAATGCAGATGGCACTTTCAAGGGGCAGCCAGAGCCTGAATTGAAGGGTGACCGTGTTGCATTTTCTGTGCAGCTTGCAAATTGTAAATTGTGGATTGCTTATCCCAAAAAGTGGAAAGAAGATAGTGCAGAGATGTTGCCAATTTTGTTTTACACTCATGGAGGGGCTTACAATAGCGGAAATTATCTTACATATCAGTCGTTTGTGGGTGAGCTATCAGATAGGTTGAATGCTGTGGTTTTCTTCCCTGATTATAGACTTGCACCAGAAAATAAGTTTCCAGCCGGAGTTGATGATGTGTGGGAGTCTTATTGCTATATGCTAGAGCACGCAAGTGAGTATGGTGCAAATGCAAGTAAGGTTGCTATTGCAGGAGATTCAGCTGGTGCAAATTTTGCAGCCGGGCTTTCAATTAGGTTAAAAGAAAATGGCATGAATCAGCCATCTTGTGTTGTGCTAATGTACCCAAGTTTGACTGTTAAGGGAGAAATTAAGGCTTCTCATTTGCTTTTTGGTGGTTTTGATGGCCGTAAAGTTATGCTCAGTGGCAAATTGATGACCCAAATTATTGATGATTACTTGGAAAATCTTGATGATGCATATGAGCCATACGCATCTCCGCTTTTAATGCTACAAGGTACTCTTAAGGTGGATAATTGGGAAAATGAATACGAGAGAGCATCTGTAGCTGTGGATGATGGTGGCACTTATGTGCTTTCTGATCATCTCATTCAGGTCGCTGGTGCTGATACATTGCGCGACGATGGTATTATGTATCATGCTATTCTAACTATTTTGGGTACGAATTCTACTTTACACACTTACGAGAATACTATTCACGGTTTTGTTCAATTTTATCAGCTCATCTCAGAGGGAGAAGAAGCTCTCAAAGAAGCATGCTCTTACATAAAGGAGCACTGGAAATAAGAATATTATAAGAATATTATTTGATAAAGTGAGAGTAAAATTATTAGAAAAGATTATCATCCAATCATTAGCTTATTTGTTTTCTTGAGGAACTTTGCAGGAATTGGATAATCAAAACGCCATGTGATGTTCATGGGTCTACTTCCTTCGTGCTTAACATAGTTTGCAGTTCCAAGAAAAGTATAAACTTCTGCACCTCCAGAAAGCTTGTCATTTTTGAATTCTCGTACAAAAAGAAGTACTTTACTTCTTAATTTTTGATGGTTTATATAACGCTGTCCTGTAGTAGAGTTCTCAGAAGTGGTACTTTGACTTTGCCAGTGAAATAATGTTTCGTTTATAGAATAGTCATTGTACATAGTTGTAGGAGAGTAGTCCTTGTCTGATTTATTTAGTGTTACCATAAAAACATCAACTTTTTTATCTTCAATCCATTTAACACCTTCTCTAATTGTTGAAGGTCTTTTGTAAGAAAGTGCTGTTAATAGTTGATCTCTAGAATATGAACAATAAAGATCTAAAGGACATTCAAACCCTAAATTTATATGCAAGTCTACAAAATCAATTTTCCTGTGTCTGTATTCTAATAAGGCTATTAGCTCTTTTAGCATAAGTTTGTTTTGCAGTAACTCATTCAAATGAGAAAGCGTATCAGAGCTGCTCCAGTTTTCAGATGCCTGGCCCCAAATAGTGATTACAAACATTTGGAGCATCATGCTTTCTTCACAAGAAAGAGCATCAAGAAGAGATTTATTAAGAATTAAAGAGCCGTTTTCAACACCAACAAAAAAGGTTACAAGAAAATTTATCCATCTTCTAGAGTCTATAACCGCAAATTTTGCAAATGCTTTGGTCATTATATCTTCAAGTGGTTCAAAGAAAGAATGGCTTAGATTTGCACGAGCACAAAGGCGCGTAAAATTTGTAAATTTATAGATTTGTCTAGGATCTAAATGATAGTAGTCTAAGAAATTATTTAACGTTAAAGGAAGGCCTGAGTCTTCTTCAAAAGACTCAGCCTTTGATATCAAACCGGCTACATTCCCGTAAGAACTGCGAATATTATCTAAAATATATTGGGTTGCTTTCTTTTCTAATTGAATGTAGCACCCTTTTGGTAATGAAACAAAACCATCTCTTATTTCTTTTGCTATTCCTCTAGTTGTATTTTCTAGTAAA
>CAVDLI010000115.1:0-2300 GCA_963609725.1 bacterium
GTATAAAAAATCTCGTATAAAAAGAATTGTTGTGTAAAACTCTAAATTTTTTGAATGTTTCACGTGAAACATTCTTAATATTTTTACAATGGTTTTGCTTTCTTATTCTTCAAGTGAAAGATTTTCTACTTCAAGATTTTCATCTACGTTATACTTTAACATTCTTTCAACGCCGTTTTTAAGCGTCATTTGTGCCATCATGCAACCGGCACAGGCTCCTTGGAGTTTTACGTAAACTTTATTGCCTTCGAGTTTAACAAATTCAATATCTCCTCCGTCATTTTGAAGAGAAGGTCTAATGTATTCCAAAGCTTCTTTTACTCTTTGTTCAAGATTGTCCATTTTTATCTCCTTAAGAGGAGTTTTTTACTCCCTTGGCTGTAATTTAGTGATAATTAGGCTTGTAAGTCAATAATTGCTTTTGATTGTGATGGTTTTGCAAAGTTTTTTTACAAAGTTCGTGTAAAATTAAAGATTATGTCTTTTTAGGCATCTTGTGTAAAATATTGTGTACTATTTGATGACTTTACGATGTTTTTAGCTTATTATTTATAATATGTCAGCACATAAAATAATCTTTCTTAACCAAAAAGGTGGTGTGGGTAAGACTACTACCGCTGTAAATGTTGGGTCTGCTTTGGCAAAAGAGGGATATAAAGTTCTTCTTGTTGACCTTGATTCTCAAGGAAATCTTTCCAGTTCTGTGTCTGTTGATACTTCTAAGCCTGGAGTTTATGAAGTTTTGGCAAACGAAGCATCTTTTTCTGCAATTCAAAGTACTCCAGTTAATAATTTATATTGCTTAAGTGGTGGTATTAACATGGCAGGTCTTGCTGTTGAGCTTGTAGATGAAGACAAAAGAGAGTTTTTCTTGAAAGAGGCTTTAATGCCAATAGAAGATGATTTTGATTTTATTTTTGCAGATTGTCCCCCTGCTTTAGATTTGGTAACAATGAATGCTTTATGCTGGGCAGACAGTGTTATTATCCCAATGCAATGTGAATTCTTTGCCATGGAAGGGCTTAATCTTCTTCTTAGGACAATTTCTTCTGTAAAAAAGCACTTAAACCCCAATTTGAAAGTCCTGGGAATTGTTTTTACAATGTATTCAAGACGTTCAAATTTGAATAATGAAGTTGTAGAAGATATTAGCTCGTATTTCAAAGATTTGGTTTTTGAAACAAAAATTCCAAGAAATGTAAGATTAAGTGAGGCTCCCTCTCATGGGCTTCCTATTAATGCTTATGATAATAGCTGCTCTGGTTCAAAAGCTTATAATGCTCTTGCAAAGGAGGTATTAGAACGTGTCAATTAAAAAACATGGGTTAGGACGAGGTATAAACTCCCTTATAGATGAATATTCCTCTTTTGAGGCAAAAAAACTTGAAGAATCTGGAACTAAAGTACAAGAAATAGATATAGATAAAATCAAACCAAATCCAAATCAGCCAAGAAAACAGTTTGATCCAAATTCTTTATTAGAATTAAGGGATTCAATAGCGCAACAAGGAGTAATTCAACCAATTCTTGTTGAAGAGATTGCAAATGATGTTTATATAATTATTGCAGGTGAAAGAAGATATAGGGCTTCTAAAATGGCTGGTCTTAAAACTATTCCATCTATTGTACGCTCTTATAATGATATTCAAAGAATGGAAATTTCTTTAATAGAAAACATACAAAGAGAGAATTTAAATCCAGTAGAAGAAGCACAAGCTTTTTCATATCTTATTTCACAGTCAGGAATTAGTCAGGACGAACTTGCAAAAAAGGTGGGAAAAGGCCGTTCTACTATTACAAATAGCTTGCGCTTATTAAACTTGCCTCAAAAAATGCTAGAAGGTCTTTCTAATGGAGATTTTTCTTCTGGACATGCTAGAGCTTTGTTGAGTGTTGAAAACCCTGCTGACAGAGATATTCTTTATAAAGATATAATTGAGAAAAATCTTTCTGTACGTCAGGCAGAGGAAGAAGCTGCAAGTTTGAATAATGGTTCTAGAGCAATATTAAGGGAAAGTTCAAAAAAAGTTTCAAAAGAAGTTGAAAAAACAGCTGAAATTCTTCAAATAGAAGAAAAATTTCTTTGTGCTACAGGTTGTAAGGTTGAAATTAAAGGAAAGTATAAGAATGGAATTATTAAAAAAGGTAAGTTAACAATACCTTTTTCTTCTGAAGAAGAGCTAGAAAGGATTTACCAAATTCTTGCTCCGGGAGAGAGCCTTTACGAATAAAATACTTAAAACATATTAAGTATATAATATTAAATATTTATAATATAAGGAGTTATATATGTCTTATAA
>CAVDLI010000116.1:0-2290 GCA_963609725.1 bacterium
TGTAACAACATGGGCCCATTTGACAGGATCATAATCGTCCTTAAAGACTTTTCCAGCTACAAGGCCTGCAAAATGTGCCATATCACACATGAGCACTGCACCACAGGAGTCTGCAATCTCACGCATTCTGCGAAAGTTAATTTTTCTTGGATATGCACTGTAGCCTGCAAGAAGAATCAAGGGCTTAATTTCCTTGGCAAGCTTTTCAATTTCATCGTAATCCAAAAGGCCTGTCTTTTCATCTACAGAGTACGAATATGCATCAAACATCTGTGCCGATACATTCAACCTATACCCATGTGTAAGATGTCCACCGCTGTAGTAATCAAGACCCAAAAGTCTTTGATTGCCAGTCTTTTCACGAATTGTATTCCATTGCTCACGTGTAAGCGATGCAGGGTTTGTAACACCCAATTCTTCAAGAGCAGGAAGCTCTACAACTGCATTTAAAATGGCCCAATATGCACAGAGATTTGCATCTGCACCACTATGTGGCTGAACATAAGCGTGCTCCGCACCAAAAAGATTACATGCCGTCTTGCAAGCGTAATCCTCAATGGCATCTACATTCTCGCAACCGGCGTAGTATCTGTGATAAGCAAAGCCCTCTGCATATTTATCGGTAAGAAGATTTCCCATTGCAAGATGTACAGATGGGCTGCTGTAATTCTCACTTGCAATTAGCTTGAGATGGCTTCTTTGATTTTCAAGTTCTCCTACAATTTTACTAGCTACAAGAGGGCTGACTTTGCTAATGGTCTCTAGCTGTGCAACATATGCCACCATGACATCATTGGGGTCATCTCCATGCGTTGCAATGTATTTCTTCAATACCGATTCCTTTGCCATTCTTTTCTCCTATCTATCTTTGTCTTTCTTACGAGAAATAACTTCTGGAGCAATGTATGCTGGCTGCTGTGCAGCTTTTTCCTTTCCACCTTTCTCTGACTTTCTGCCTTTACTTTCTTTTCTGATTTCACCTCTAGCCATAGAAAACCTCCATCAAAATAATTGCCACAGAGAGGCCTTTTTTAGAACCTCTAAATAGCCCTTTAATGATACAACCTATCAAGTGAACACGTCAAATAATATTGACAACCAAAAAAGATTTGAGTTAACGTATTAGAGTTCTATTAAAGGGTCCTAAACCCTATACACAGCACTATTTGGAGGAATGATGGCTAAAGAAGAGGCGATTGAAGTTGAAGGTCTTGTCAAAGAGGCGCTTCCAAACGTGATGTTCCGCGTTGAACTCAAAAACAAACACGTGATTCTTGCGCACATGTCAGGTAGAATGAGACAAAACCATATCAAAATCGTCCCAGGGGACAGAGTTAGAGTTGAGATGTCTCCTTATGACCTAACAAAGGGTCGCATCACCTACCGCGAGAAATAATTATTTATCGTATCCAAGATTAAATCTTATGGTGAAGGAATCAACTGGTTTATCACCAATCTCAGTGCCAAATTCCTGCCACCCATATGAAGCTTCAACTCTCATACAAAGAAGGCCAAAGCCTGCACCTACAGATACATACCCGCGGTTGATACCTGCTCTGATATTAAAGATGAGCACTGTGAGTTCTATACCTGCGTTCATATGAAGAAGAATATCAGACGTTTCAAAGTCCTTAAACATACCAATGACATCAACAAAGTCAACGGAAATAGTTGGATTAAAGAATGTGTTTGGAGCTAATGCAACACCAAAATTAAGAGTCCAAGGAGTTTTAAGCTCGAACTTTTTGGATTCTTTTGTGACATGACCTTCCGGAACAGGCTCTGTTTTTTCTTTATTATATTCTGCTAATGCATTAGAAAAATCACCATAACTTGTAAAACTTGCCATGTGATATGTACCGTTTAAATTATTTGCAGTCACACAAAACCGAATTGCATCATCTATGAAATTAAAATTAACACCAATATCAAAAGGTATTGCATAGCCAGCCATAAGTGGAGCTGTCCACTTTAGATTAGAAATATCTTGGAATTTACCATCCTTAATAAGAGTTGTTGCACTCTGCCCCTGAAGATACAACTTAACTGAAATATGACTTGAAATCCCAGCTTGAAGTTTGAAAGATTCTGACTGAATAAGGTTGAAACCCAAAGCCCATGTTTCTGCAAAATTAACTTCTGGAATAATCATAGTATTTGTAAGATTTGACGAACCTTTTGCAAAAGTGTGTAGTTTAACTTGAATATGATTTCCCCATCCAAGAAAACCACTTGTTACGGCAGTAGAAGCATCAATAGTTGCTAATAAGTTATATCCGTTCCCTAGATT
>CAVDLI010000117.1:0-2279 GCA_963609725.1 bacterium
CTGTTTATATGCACATGTGTGAGGATTATGGAATTTCAGCAAACACTGCGTTATTGGCTCTCTACTTTATTTTCTCAAAAGCACTAGCATCGTGCTTACAAATTGGGCATATAAAGTCTGGTGGAAGTTCTTCAGACTCATGAATATAACCACATATCTTACATACCCACCCAGTTTTCTTTTCAGCGTTGGGAGAACTCTCAATGGGTTTTGGTTTTATATTTGAAAGATAATATGAATATGTGCAAGGTCTATCATCACTTAGTTTTTGTGCTTGAGTGACATTTGCAATATAGAGCCAGTGACTTCCAAGGTCTATTGTTTGATTTACTTTTGCGCTCAAAAAAGCATTTGTGTTTTTTGTAATATATAAAAGACCATTTTCAGAACGAGCAACATCTTCAAAATTTTCAAATTTATCAGTTTCTCTACCAGTTGCAAAACCAAAACGCTTAAACAAATCCATTGTTGCATTTTCAGATATAAAACTTACATTAAAGATTCCACTTTTTTGAATAAGTTCATTTGTATAATTTTTCTTATTAACAGCAATAGTTACACAAAGAGGATTATCTGCTACTTGGCATAAAGTGTTCAGTATGCAGCCATTATCTTTTGAGTTTGAGGGCCCTGTTTTGGAGGACATAGCACTGGAAGATGTATCTCCAGTATTTAGACTATTGTAACTAGATGTGAGTACAAAAAGGCCATAAGAGATGTTATAAAGGGCTTTTTTGTCTATTAAGTCACTATTACTGCTTATATCAACTGCACTACTTACTTTAGAATTTTCTACTCTGCCCTTCTCTTGTGAAGATTTTTCTAAAGAAGAAGAAATAGCACTAGCTAATTTTTCAATTGCTTCAATATCATCCTTTTTCACTGCAGATTTAAGTGAGACTGTTTGCTCAAGAATAGTAATATTTTTCATTGAGCTTAAAATGTTTTTCACTAAAGTTCCGCTTGTTGCAGCCCAACTTCCATTTTCAATTACTGCTACAGTTCTATTTTGTAAATTGTGCGCTTTAAGATCCAACAACACTGTTTCCATATTTGTAAATATGCCAGCATTGTAAGTTGAAGATGCAAAGATTAAGTGACTACATCTAAATGCTTCTGAAACAATGACAGATGGATGAACGCTAGATACATCATATACTGCAATATTGCGTATGCCACTGTCTGCAAGTTTTCTTGCAAGAATGTTTACAGCATTTTCTGTACTGCCATAAATAGATGCATAAGCTATCATTACTGCATTTTCTTCTGGAGCATATGAGGACCATTTTGAGTACTTTTCTACAAACCAAGAAATATTTTTTCTCCATATTGGCCCATGAAGAGGACATATCATTGCAATATCTAGGGCACTTGCTTTTTTAAGAAGTGCTTGCACTTGTATGCCGTATTTACCCACTATGTTTGTGTAATATCTTCTTGCTTCGTCAACCCATTGAGTTTCAAAATCGTATTCATCTGCAAAAATGTTGCCGCTTAAAGCGCCAAAGGTCCCAAAAGAATCGGCACTGAAAAGAATTTTATTGGTCATGTCGTAAGTGACCATGACTTCTGGCCAATGCACCATGGGAGCTGTCACAAATGTAAAGACGTGTTTTCCGGTTTTTAGTTGTTCGCCCTCAGTTACTGCATGCGCCAACGCTGTTAGCGAGCTGTCAAAAAATTGCGCTATCATGTCAATTGCCCGCTTAGTTGCAATAATTTGGGTTTCAGGATGTCTTAGTTTTAGCTCTCCTATTGTTGCTGCGTGGTCAGGTTCCATGTGATTGACAATTAAATAATCGAGATTTTTGCCATCAAGGATATGTTCTACATTCTCTAGGAAAACACTGGATACAGATTTATCTACAGTGTCTATTAGAACAGTTTTCTCATCCATAACCAAGTACGAATTATAAGAAACTCCATTTGGTATTGGAAATACATTTTCAAACAATGCAAGTCTTCTGTCACTCGAACCAACGTAGTAGATGTCACTAGATACTTTTCCAATGCAATACATTCAAATCCTCCTAAAAGCATTTGTTAGATGTTTGTTAAAATTTGCTAAAGTTTGTTATATGTTTTGTCAAACCTCTTTAAGTTGTTTATCGTTTGAAGTTTTTCAAAAACTGTGCCTTTTTTGCTCAAAAATTGTGCCTCTTTGTTGCGTCTCTTTTCTCCATGCACCATACTTGCGGGCATTTTTTGCATACGCCATAAAGTTCATTTTGCAAAAACCTTAAAGTACGCTTATATCTTACTATTAGTCTATATTATGT
>CAVDLI010000118.1:0-2268 GCA_963609725.1 bacterium
CGATATAGTCTATCTTCCTCAGAAGCAGAAACATCTCTGCATGCGCAGAGCAAACTTTCCGGATGTATGCAGGCTCAAAAGAAATAGTGTTAGAGCCCGCTTAAATCAACCACTACGGGCTCAGCAAAATTAACCAATTTGAGCTCATAGCAACCAAAAAATAAAGTCATTACTAAAAGGTTGTAATTTCCTTAAACTTGGAATAACCAACCACCCAAGACAAGGAGGATTATGAACACTAATATTAGTAATGACCTGCTTGAAAGTTTAGCACAAGCAGTTGATGAAATGAAGGCAGAAAATGCAGGTAAGATTAATCTCTCAGAGTTGGGGAGAAGGACTGGAATTTCTCGCCAACGACTAAGAACCTTGAAAAAGAATGATTTCAAAGTAGAGAAAACAAGGCAAGAGACAAGAATGGTTTCACATCTTATGGACGGATTTGAATCCATCTCTAACGAGCTTTTAAAGAAAGGAATTACAAACTCAAAAGTTCATCTTTCAAGATTAAAAGAGTTTGGATTTGCAGGTGCTTTAAGTACAGTGAAGAGATATATTGAATCACATAGAAACCTTGTACCTGCAAGAAGACAATTAGTAGAACCTCAAGAATCTAGAGGAAGAAGATATCAAACAAAGCCAGGAGAAACCTATCAAATGGATTGGGGTTTTACCAAGATGCAATGTTTTGATGGGACGTCATACACAGTGGCTTGTTTTGCAATGATTTGTCATCATTGTGGAAAGAAATACATTGAGTTTTTTCCAAATGCAAAACAAGAGAACCTATTCATTGGAATGCTTCATGGCTTTTTTCTTATGGGAGTTCCTCGCTACATTCTTACAGACAACATGAAAAGCGTTGTCATTAGTAGAGACTTTGAAGGAAATCCTATTTGGCAAAAAGATTATGAGTCTTTTATGAATACAGTAGGATTTGCAACAAAACTATGTAAGCCAAGACATCCTTTTACAAAAGGTAAGGTTGAACGCTTAATTCGTTTTGTCAAAGACAATTTTCTTGCAGGAAGAACCTTTTGGAACATTTCAGATTTAAATGAAGCAGCTTTAACTTGGTGTAATGAAGTAGATCAATGTTACAAGAAAGAAATTGATGACATTCCAAGCTTTCTACACAATGAGAAATGCTTCAAAACCGTACGGCCATTAGGAGATAGCAAAGAGTTACTGTTCTATCTTTGTCCTGAAAGAAGAATATCATTTGATGGCTTTGTTAACTATGAGGGAAGACGCTTTGGAATTCCCTTTAGATTTAAAGGGAAAACCGTAAGAGTCTGTAGAGACTTAGATGTTTTAAAAATCTACACTCCGGACTTGGAAGAACTTCTAGCAACGCATGAAATTACTTGGAGCAAGCGAGACAGGTTTTGTAATGACCAGTATTCTATTCAACCAGAAGAATATCCAACAGCTCCGGTAAAAACTCAGATTAAAATGTTACCTCCTAGACAAGTAGCAATTGGCTTTGAAAAGTTTGATTTCTGCAAGGAGGAAAGTAATGATTAACTATCCTCTTGAAAACCTTGCCAATTGTTTTATGGCTTTAAAGACAGACCTTACTTTATCTGCTTTTTCCAAGTTTGCAGAGGAAAACAACTTCACCTACGAGCAAATTCAAGCCATGGATGTCTTATTTGAGTTTCTTAGGAAGAACAAGGAAGCATCAACTATTTACACATTGCAAAAAATGAGTAGGCTTCCTCTTAAGAGTCCAAAGACCTTTGACAATTTTGATTTCTCAATTGTAAAAGGCAAGAATTGTGAGCGCTTACAAGAACTTAAATCCTTGGCAACAATTCACGCACATAAAAACCTGGCTTTCATTGGACCTGCAGGAACAGGAAAAACCCATTTAGCACAAGCCTTTGGCTTTGAATGTTGTCTGCATGGATTAAAGACATACTTTATTAAGATGTCGGAACTTAGGGACAAGTTTATTGTAGCTCGTAGAGCAGGTAATGAATCTAATGTTCTAAACAATCTTGTCAGGCCATCTTGTTTAATCATTGATGAAGTTGGGCATTGTGATTTTGACAAGGAAAACACAAGACTCTTTTTTGATTTGATAGACAGAAGGTACAACAAAGAAGGTAGCTTTAACATGGTGTTTACAAGTAACAAAAATCCTTCACTTTGGACTGAGAATTTCAATGTTAACTTTTCACAAAATTATACCTCAAAGCTCAATTAACCTTAAAACTTCTTCAAATGATTTGCCCTTTTGGGCCATTGTTTTGAGAAGAATTT
>CAVDLI010000119.1:0-2190 GCA_963609725.1 bacterium
TTGTAAGACTTTCATTCCTGGCCACCCAGAATCCTTAAGCAACGTAATTACTTCTTCTGAGAGATACCCAAGATCCTCAGCAGTAAAACGAATGTTTGGAAAACTTGAATTAAGTGTATCCACAAAGCTCTTTCCTGGACCCTTCACCCAATGGCCATTTTTGGCTGTTGTTTGACCATATTTTACTGTGTAATAACTCTCTAGACCTCTAAAGTGATCAAAACGCAACATGTCATACAACTTTCCTTGTGCCTGAATTCTTTCTTTCCACCAGCCAAAGTTATCTTGTTTCATTTTATTCCAGTCATAAAGCGGATTTCCCCACAACTGCCCGTCTTCATTAAAGTAATCTGGAGGCACCCCGCTAACATCACGTGGCATAAAATTTTCATCCAGCTGAAAGAGCTCTGGATTTGCCCAGACATCCTGACTATCCGGGGCAACATAAATTGGTATATCTCCAATTATGCCAATGCCTTTAGTTTTTGCGTATGCACGCAATGCATTCCATTGAGAGAAAAAGAGATACTGCACAAAAACATGAAAATCAATATCTTCTTTGAGTTCAATTCTATATCTTTTAAGAGTTTGCTCATCCCTCATGAAGGCGTTACGGTCACTCCAGGAAGTTAGACCTTTCATGCCAAAATATCTCTTTAAAGCAAAAAATAATGCCCAGTCTTCAATCCAAGAAGAGTTTTCCAGTCTGAAGGTTTCTACTGCGTCCTTATAGCGTTCTCTTCCATTAATAAAAGCTTTGTGAAGAACATAAAAACGTGAAGTATAAATTGCACCATAGTCAACTTCATTTTGATTTTTTCCCCATTCTTTTGAGCTTACATCTTCTTGAGTTAGTAGACCTTGCTCAATAAGCATGTCAAGATCAATAAAATATGGATTTCCAGCAAAAGAAGAAAGCGACTGATAAGGGGAATCCCCATAACTTGTTGGGCCTAATGGTAAGATTTGCCAATATTCTTGTCCACTTTTTTCAAGAAAATCTACAAAATGATATGCACTTTTGCCAAAGCCTCCAACTCCATAAGGAGAAGGAAGCGAAAATATTGGCATGAGAATTCCAGAATAACGTTTTTTCATAATTTGAGAAAAATCAACCTTTAACAGCTCCAGCAGCAACACCCTTAATAATGTGTTTCTGACAAGCGAGATAGAAAATAATAACAGGGATAATTCCCATGAGAATCATTGCCATTGTGGCACCAAGATCCACTCTACCGTAACTTCCTTGCAGATATTGAATCTGAATTGGAATTGTCTTGTACTTATTGATATCTAAAACCAAATACGGCAAGAGATAGTCATTCCACACCCACATAATCTCCAGAATTGATACCGATATCAATGTTGGTTTCATGATAGGTAATACTATTGCAAAGAAGGTCCTTATTGGTCCACAGCCGTCAATTACTGCAGCTTCTTCCATTTCCATTGGAACACTTTTTACAAAACCCGCAAACATGAAAATTGCAAGTCCTGCTCCAAAGCCCAAATAAATAATTGGAATTGTGTATGGAGTGTTCAATTTAAGTCTATCTGCAGTAAATGAGAGTGAGAACATTACCATTTGGAAAGGAACTATCATTGAGAATACGCAAAGATAGTAAATAACTTTAGAGATGAAAGAGTTAATTCTTGAGATGTACCAAGCACTCATGCTTGTGCAGAGAATAATTAGGAATGTTGAGGAAATGGTGATAAAGAATGAGTATAAGATACACTTTATATATGGATAATTTCCTGCTGTCATTCCATTTATGAAGTTACTTAGTCCTGCCCACTCTTCTCCGGTTGGGAAGCTAAAAGTATCGGTCTTTACAAAAGTGTTAATCTTGAAGGAATTCAGTAGCACCAAAAAGACAGGAAAAACCCAAATTAGTGCAATTATTGTAAAGAGTACGGTGAGAAGGTTTAGCCTGATTCGTTCGCCTTTAAGTGTGGCCATTACTGCTGTACCTCCTTTTTTCTTGTAAATTTAAGTTGTAGGAGCCCAATTGCGGCTACAAGGATAAAGAAAAGAACGGCCTTTGCTTGTGCCGCGCCTCGTGAGCTCTTACCTGTCATCATGTAAGTAGAATAAATATTTAATGCAAGCATCTCGGATGCCGATACCTGTTCGCCATTAACATAGCTAATTGGAAGACCTCCGGTGAGTGCAAGGTTCTGGTCAAA
>CAVDLI010000120.1:0-2155 GCA_963609725.1 bacterium
GGCTAAACAGGTCTGTATGTCGTTTACTCCCACAAGGTGCACTTAAAACATGGGAGCGTGCCTTCCATTCCTGGCCGGCCACTCATCTACTTCCGGCTTTCACGCCGTCGGTTCCCAGCCCACAACCTTCAATGCAGAAATCACAAAAGCAAAGTCATAGTCAACGACGTTCTTATTGGACTCAATGTCAATATCAATGCCGCGCCGCGAAGCACGGCTGTGTCTTTTTGTCCAGAACCCATTTTGCGGATTGCCTATGTTTACTTGTCTTTTTTTTACAAACGGACGCCTCCGCATGCATTCAGGCGAAGGGGTTGGCAGGCCAACCCGGGCTTCACCTTACACTCTTGTTCTTTATATCTTCTTATTTTCCCACTCTCTGCACCTCCTCATAGATGTCCCGCAAAGTGTCGGGGATGATGATCTTCAAATTGTTGATTCTTCTAGTCTCCTTGCTCTTCCATTCCGAAAGCTGGGCAGACAAATTTGTCTCTTCTTGGTTGTACTTCTCCAAAGCCACCGTGAACTGCGCATCTCTTTCAATCTTATGTTGCTTGATGGCTGCATCCATGGCATGGAGATAGGCATTGAGGCCAGCCTGGGCTTCCCTGTACGCTGTGGATAGCTTGAAATATACCTCGTCCACAATGTCAGGGTCCACACTTGACTCATAGTAGTGGATGAGGTTGCAGCCACCTACGCTCTTCATTTCCCTTGGTTTTGTCATGGTGTCGTAGAGGCGTTCGCGTGCCGCCTCAAAAGCGCCATCCTTGTGGAGCATCTTGCCAAGCACCGCTGCTCTTGTCTGCATCTGATACATCCTGCTCCGCTCCGCAATGCTCAAAGTGCCCATATAGTCTTCCTTTTTCATATCCTGCTCCCATAGAGGATAATGGGTTTGATGTTCAATCTCCTTCTCCTCCACCTTTTCCAGAAGTCTTTTCTTTGCCTTGACCGCCTCTCTGAGCCAGGCTATGAGCAACTTGAGATGCAAGATGTGCTCCATGAGGGCAGGGATGCCTCTCACCTCATCCTCCTCCATGCCAAGGGTAAGCTCTGATTTGCCAGGATTGTTGTAGGGGGAAATCTGCTCACATACAAAACTGATGCTTTTTATCTTGTCCTTGTCCTTGCGGAGCATCTCCTTGGCAAGGTTGGCTACAAACTCAGCACTTGTAGAGGTAAGACCTTCTGTACCAAAATATTTCTCGTCTTGCTTCATCTTCTTTTCTTCATTAAATTAGTGATATCTATTTTCCTACACGCTGAACTTCCTCATAGGTGGCTCTCAGAGAGTTGGGGATGATGATTTTCAGATTGCTGATTCTCTTGGTTTCCTTGCTCTTCCATTCTGAGAGTTGGGCAGACAGCAGGTGTTCTTTCTGGTCGTACTCCTCCTTGCTTCGCCTGTTCTTCTCCTTCACCTCTATCTTGTTCTGCTGCAAGGCCATGTCCATGGCATGGAGAAAGACATTGAGTTCTTCCTGAGTCTCCTTGTACTCTGTGGAGAGTCTGAGATACACCTCGTCCACAATGTCTGGATCCACACTTGGCTCATAGTAGTGGACAATATTGTTGATGCCTAGTTTTTCCACTTCCCTTGGCTTGGCCATGATATTGCTGAGACGTTCGCGTGCTGCATCAAAAGCACCATTCTTTTGAAGAATCTTGCTGAGTATGGCCGCCTTGGTCTGCAACTTGTACATCTTGTTTCTGTCTGCTATGCTCAATGTTGAGAGGTATTCTTCCTCAGTCATGGGGCACTCTTCTTCAGGAGATAATGGCAATTCCTCAAATCCTAACTGAGTCCAAGCCCCGCTACCTACCCACATGTTCTCCACCTCTTTCAGCAGTCTGTCCTTGGCCTTGATGGCCTCTCTGAGCCAGGCTATGAGTGATTTGAGACGCATGATGCGCTCCATGATGGATGGGATGTTTCTCACCTCGTCCTCTTCCATGCCAATGCTGATCTCAGACTTCACAGGACTGTCGCATGGTGAAACCTGCTCACACACAAAGTTGACGCCAGCCATCTTGCTCTCGTCCTTGCGGAGCATCTCCTTGGCAAGGTTGGCAATGAAATCTGCGCTTGTTGCGCTGAGTCCCTGTTCTCCAAAGAAAATCTTGTCTTGTTCCATTTGTCTTAAAATTTAAA
>CAVDLI010000121.1:0-2055 GCA_963609725.1 bacterium
CACTTTAGCACAGTCCTAAAACAACAAAAACAACGCTTTTTAGCTTTTTTGCCAACATTGGCCACAACTCACAACAAATCCGTGGGGTCTATGTCTATTTCTAGGACGGTTGAGGTGGGAGTTTTGAGGCCGGAGAGGGCTTGGTCTAGACTACGGAACATGTCTGCAGGTTTGGTGGATTTAAGAAGGACTTGGTAACGGTAGTTGGCACGTATTTTTTCAATTGGACATTCGTTGGCACCATAGATTTGAGTATTCTTGGATACTTCTCGTAAACGTGTAGCTATAGTGTTGGCAAAGCTTTTAGCAATATCGGCCTTTGGAGAGCGAATAACTAAGTTAATCATGCGAGAAAATGGAGGAAAGCCCAAGTCCTTTCTGAGCGAAAGTTCCTTGTCAAAGAATTCTTCCACTTTACCTTGAGAGGCCATGACAATGGCAGGATTGTCCTTCATGCGAGTTTGAACAACTACTTTGCCAGAAGTATCAGCACGGCCAGAGCGGCCAGCAACTTGAACTAAAAGATCAAAAGTTCTCTCCTCCGCTCTGAAATCTGGAATAAGAAGACCACTATCAGCAAGAACTATTCCCACAAGCTGAACGTTGGGAAAGTTTAGCCCTTTGGCAACCATTTGAGTTCCAATAAGAATGTTAATCTTTCCTTCTCTAAATTCATCTAAAGTCTTTTGAATTATCTTACGGTCTTTTGCAACTGTATCTGTATCAAGACGTGCAACTTTGTATTGAGGAAACAGTCTGTTTATCTCCTGTTCCACTTGTTCTGTACCAAAGCCAGAATACATAACATCTAATGAGCCACATTCTGGACAAACATTAATTGGCTTTTGAGTATAACCACAGTAGTGGCATTGCAAAATTCCAAGCCTTCTATGATATGTCATTGCAACATCACAATGAGGACATTTTAACTCAAAACCACAACTTCTACAGTGAAAATAGTAACTATAGCCACGCCTATTTAGAAATAAGATAACCTGCTTTCCTATGGCCAAAGTACTGGTCATTTGAGCCTGAAGAGTTTTACCAAAGATTCCATCTTCCTTTGACATATCTGCAATCTCAACAGTTGGAATAGAACCTCCACCAACACGTTTTGTGAGATTTATCCTAGTCATCTTATTTGGATCTTTCATGAGTTGCCAAGCTTCTAGGCTTGGAGTAGCACTACCCATGAGAAGTTTTCCATGACAGTCTCCAATTCTCTTTTGGGCTACTTGCCTTGCATGATAGCGTGGATCATTTCCACTCTTGTAAGAATTTTCGTGCTCCTCATCTATAATAATCATCTTTAAGTTCTCAAAAGGAGCAAAAACAGCGCTTCTAGCACCAATGACCAAAGAAACTTCAGACCTCTTTATTTTTCTCCACTGAGCAATACGTTGTGAATCTGTAAGCCCAGAATGTAAAATTGCAACATTGTTCTTAAAGCGGTTTAACACTTGAATTGCAAGTTGATGTGTGAGTGTTATCTCCGGCACCAGATAAATTACTTGGCCACCTTGAGCTATGACCTGTTCAGCACATCTTAAAAAAACTTCCGTTTTTCCAGATCCTGTAATACCAAAGAGGTAATAGAGACTTCCTGAGCCTTCCAATACAGTCTTAATTGCATCTTCTTGCTCACAAGTCAACTGAACGTTTGGTTTGAGTATTGGTTCTCCAAAATCAAGAGCTCCATGGGTAGAGTCTCTCTTTCCACCAGGTATCATTACATCAAGAATCTCACCACGGCTTGAGAAGTAAAACTTCTCCATCCAAAGAGCAAGTTCATATTCCTTCTTTCCAAATAAAGGCTCCTTATCAATAGCCCTATATATAGGTTTTAGTTCAAAATCACACTGAGGTTTGTCTTTTAGGACATCAATTACATAAGCTTGAACTTTTCTAGGACCAAATGGAACCATCACTCTTATGCCAACAATAACATTTAAGACTTCATCATTAAAAGAGTACAAGAAGTCTTGTTTAAGAGGAACTGGAACTAAAACTTTTGCATACTTAATCATCTAGATCCCATCACCTCAAGACCTAGAT
>CAVDLI010000122.1:0-2034 GCA_963609725.1 bacterium
ACTCTTACAGCTGAAAATGTAAAAAAATATGCTGCAAGAGCTATTCAGTTGCATAATAGAACAAAAGTCAATGGATGTCTAAAAAACATAAGAAAACGTGCCATGGAACAAGACTTCTCTTGGGAAGCCTAAGCAAAAGAGTACATTGAGTTGTATGAGAGCATACTAAAATAGAGCATACTGAAATAAGGAGGACAATATGCGCAAAGACAAAGTTGTAGCAATCATCCTTGGTGGAGGAAAAGGAACAAGACTTTATCCACTGACAAAAGACAGAGCAAAACCTGCAGTTCCTTTTGCAGGAAAATTTAGACTGGTTGATATTCCAATATCAAACTGCATAAACAGTGGTTTTAAGAAAATTTATCTATTAACTCAGTTCAACTCTGCTTCACTGCATAACCATATTGGTGGAACCTATAACTTTGACCAGTTCACAAGAGGTTTTGTACAAATCCTTGCAGCAGAACAAACCTACAGAGGAGAATCTTGGTATCAAGGCACAGCTGATGCAGTTAGAAAAAACCTTATGCATTTTCATGACCAAAATGCAGAGTATTACATTATTCTGAGTGGAGACCAACTGTACCGCATGGACTTCTCCAAAATGCTTGAACGCCATATTGAATCAGGTGCAGAGCTGACTATTGCTGCAAAACCAATTAGCCGTAGTCAGGCTACAGGTCTTGGAATCATGGCAACCAATGCACATGGAATGGTCACTAAGTTCTACGAAAAACCGGCTGCAAGCCTAGATATCAGTGATTATAAAGTCAATGAAAAATATCTTGAAAAGAGCTTAGGTTGTAAAGTTAACTCTTCTAACGAATACTTAGCTTCAATGGGTATTTATATTTTCACAGCAAAGACAATGGATGAAGTTCTTGATAATGACAAAACTGACTTTGGAAAGGAAATCATTCCTGAAGTCATAAAGGAAAGAAGAGTAGCTTCATACCTGTTTGATGACTTCTGGGAAGATATTGGAACAATTAAAGCCTTCTATGAGACAAACCTTAATTTAGCAAGCATTCGTCCTCAGTTTAATTTCTATGATGAAGATATGCCAATTTATACTCACAGAAGATATTTGCCAGCAACAAAACTTAATTTCTGCTCATTCTCAAGTTCTCTTGCATCAGAAGGTTCAATTATTACAAATGCTTCAATTGTTAACTCAATCATTGGTGTTAGAACTCTAATTGAAAGTGGAGCATCACTTAATGGCGTTTACTGTATGGGTGCAAACTTCTATGAAACGGAAAAACAAAAAGAAGAAAACAAGAAAAATGGCATACCAAATCTTGGAATTGGGGAAGGAACTCTAATACGCAAAGCAATTATTGATATGAATGCCCGTATTGGAGTTGGTTGTAGAATTGGAGTTGATGATAGACAAAGTGAAGAAGGTGATTTTGAGTACTACTCCATTCACGACGGAATCATTGTCATACACAAAAATGCAATAATTCCAGATGGAACAATCATTTAAACCGTAACTTTTAGAATTTAGAGCCATGCCAATAGAAGACATGGCTCTTTTTAAACCACCTTTCTGCCCTAATGGCCTTTGATATCCATGCTGTTATACACATCATGCCCAAAGTTTACGCGATACTTCAATCTTTTCATGCGTCTGGCGAATTCACGCTTACGTATATGTCGTATTTTGACAATTTTGCTGTTAAAACGACATTTTATGTCTAAATCAAAGCAATTTTTGCAAAAATAGACATTGGCTCTAGACTTTTTCTGCTAAATTGCTTTTACTCGCCTGTTACTTGATTTTTCAAATCTTTGTCAACCCGCACTTAAACTAATGTAGTTGTACACTAAAACAATCTCCACAAAGCTCATTTTGCACCCCCTAGAAGAGTTTTAGCTTCAAGTATTTTCATTGAAAATGCTGTTTTTGTGCAGTTTCCCATGAAAAGTTCAATGAAAATAGAAAAAACTTGCCCTTTTCATTGAAAAACAGCCGGCTAGGCAGTACGGCTAAGAGAAAAAAAGAAAGGGGCATACCTTCTATTAGCA